>NZ_JASHIN010000016.1:0-103723 GCF_030733705.1 Roseovarius sp. MMSF_3298 | reverse complement strand
CCTGTGCGCGGGCCGACATCAGGAGTCTGGTAGGGCCAGCGGCGTGTACGCCAGGGCCAGGGCCGTGGTCGCAAGGCCGGCTTGGGGTGAAAGATGCGGGCCTCGAGCATCGTCCCGGCCTAGCGTGGCAGGCGGCCGATGCGGTGCGCCTCAAGCTCGGCGTCGCGGCGGTTGTCGAAGCGCGTGTTCGGCGCCCAGTGGCCGCGGCCCTGCCGGGCATCGGCATCGTTCAGGCGGGTGGCGGTGCGGAAGCTATCTGAAAGAATTCCAAGCATGACGTGTTCCTTTGAGGTTCGTGTGATAGCCTCAATCTGACAGCCATAGCGTGTTATTGCGACTCAGGAAAAATTCGGATATGTAAGATTAGATTACATGACGGATTGGCTGACCCTCCCGCCCCTGACGGCCTTGCGCGCGTTCGCGGCCCTTGCCGAGACCGGCTCGGCGCAGGCGGCGGGCGCGGCGCTGAACGTCAGCCACGCGGCGATCAGCCAGCAGGTCAAGGCGCTGGAGGCCCGGATGGGCGTGCCGCTGGTGGATCGCAGCGGGCGCAAGTTGCAGCTGACCACCGAGGGGCGTGAGCTGGCCGATGCGCTGAAGACCGGGTTCGACACCATCGCGCGCAGTGTCGACGCGCTGACCGGGGCGGATGCAGACCGGGCGGTGCAGGTCTCGACCACGCAGCTTTTCGCGACCACCTGGCTGATGCCGCGGCTGATGGATTTCCAGACGCGGCATCCCGGTATCGATCTGATGATCAACCCGTCGGCGGAGCTGCACGAGTTGACGCCGGGGGGCTATGACCTTGCGCTGCGCTTTGGCGACGGCAACTGGCCGGGGCTGGAGGTGGAGATGCTGGTGCCCTCGGATATCGTGATCACCGCCGCGCCCAAGCTGGTTGGGACGTGCGAGATCACCCGGCCCGAGCATCTGCTGGACTATCCGTGGCTGGAAGAGCTTGGCACGTCAGAATCCACCGACTGGCTGCGCAAGCATGGCGTCACCGAGGGCCGCGCCAAGAGCGTGACGCAGGTGCCGGGCAACCTGATGCTGGAAGGCGCCCGCGCGGGGCAGGGGATCATCAGCACGGCGATGTCCTCGGTCCAGGCGGAAGTGGATGCGGGGCGGCTGAAGCTGCTGTTTCGGGATGCGGGCGAGACGGGGTATCATATCGTCACGCGGCCCGGTGTTTTGCGCCCAAAGGCCAAGGCCTTCGTGACGTGGCTGCGCCGCCAGAAGGAAGCGCCCTGCGACGAAAAGGGTTGATCTGAGTCAAGGTTTTGGAAAACCCGCCGTGTCAGAACGGGCCGGCGCAACAGACCTTTATCGGAGCGAGAGCTATCCGTGTCCTCTACATCTGATTCTCCCGAGACCCCGCCGAGCCTCTATGCCGCGCGGGAGCCTGTCTTTCCCAAGCGCGTGAGTGGCTGGTTCCGCCGGTTCAAGTGGATCATCATGATCGTGACGCTAGGGATCTACTACGTCACGCCCTGGATCCGCTGGGACCGGGGGCCGTCGCTGCCCGACCAGGCGGTGCTGGTGGACATGGCGAACCGGCGGTTCTTTTTCTTCTGGATCGAGATCTGGCCGCACGAGTTCTATTTCGTGGCCGGTTTGCTGGTGATGGCGGGGCTGGGATTGTTCCTGTTCACCTCGGCGCTGGGGCGGGTGTGGTGCGGCTATGCCTGCCCGCAGACGGTGTGGACGGACCTGTTCATCCTGGTGGAACGCTGGGTCGAGGGGGACCGCAATGCGCGGCTGCGCCTGCACCGGCAGAAGAAATGGGACGCGCGGAAGGTGCGCCTGCGGCTGACAAAGTGGGCGCTGTGGCTGCTGATCGCGGTGGCCACGGGGGGCGCGTGGGTGTTCTATTTCACCGATGCGCCGACGCTGCTGGTGGATCTTTTCACCCTGAACGCGCATCCCATCGCCTATACGACCATCGCCATCCTGACCGGGACGACGTTCTTTTTCGGCGGGTTCGCACGCGAGCAGATCTGCATTTATGCCTGTCCGTGGCCGCGTATCCAGGCGGCGATGATGGACGAGGACACGCTGACCATCGGCTATCGGTACTGGCGGGGCGAGCCGCGGGGCAAAGGCAACGTGCGGCGGCGGCAGACCGAGGACGCGGTCAAGGCCGAGGCGGCGTCGCATGCGGCGGGGGAAACCGCCGGGGCCAGCTATGCCCGGACGCCGGTGCCCAACAACGAGAGCGACATGGTGCCGGATGCCGCGGCGGCGGCGAAGGGGCCGGGGGACTGCATCGACTGCATGGCCTGCGTGAACGTTTGCCCCATGGGGATCGACATCCGCGACGGGCAGCAGATGGAGTGCATCACGTGTGGCCTGTGCATCGACGCCTGCGACGACATCATGGCCAAGATCGGCAAGCCGCGGGGTCTGATCGACTACATGGCGCTGACCGACGAGGAGCGCGAGCGCGAGGGCAAGCCACCGAAGCCGGTGATGAAGCATATACTGCGGCCGCGCACGATCATGTATACGTTGCTGTGGTCGCTGGTGGGGGCGGGGCTGTTGTTTGCGCTGTTCATCCGGGCGGATATCGACCTGACGGTGGCGCCGGTGCGCAACCCGACCTTCGTCACGCTGTCGGACGGGTCGATCCGCAACACCTACGAGGTGCGGCTGCGCAACAAGCATGGCGAGGCGCGCCCGATGCGGATTTCGGCCAAGGGCGACCCGGCCATTCGCGTGCAGCTTGAAGGGACCCCCTATGAAACGGTAGATGTGCCGGCCAACGAGACCTATTTGCAGCGCGTCTACCTGATCGCGCCGCCGGGATCGGACGCGGCGCAGAGCGATGCGACGGACGTGCGCCTGTGGGTCGAGGATATCTCGAACGGAGACCGCGCCCACAAGGACACGGTGTTCAACGGGAGGGGCGAATGAAGCGCGACTTCACGATCAAGGGATGGCACGTCTTTGCCGGGTTTGCCGGGGCGTTTTCGATCATCATCGCGGTCAACCTGGTGTTGGCGTTCTCGGCGGTGAAGACCTTTCCGGGGCTGGAGACGAAGAATTCCTATATCGCCAGCCAAAGCTTTGACGACCGGCGCGACGCGCAGGAGGCCCTGGGCTGGAGCGTGGAGGCGACACACAGGGCGGGCCTGCTGGAGTTGAAGATCACCGATGCGGACGGCCAGCCGGTGGAAGTGGCGGCGCTGGACGCAACGGTGGGGCGGGCGACCCATGTGCAGGATGACGTGACGCCCGCGTTCCGGTTCGACGGCGAGGCCTATTTCGCCACGGTGCCGCTGGGCGCGGGCAACTGGAACATCCGCATGGAGGCACGGGCCGAGGACGGCACGGTGTTTCAGCAGCGCGTGGTGCTGATCAAGGAGAGCGGTGCGTGACCGTGGCGATGCGGCATCAGGCGGCGATGGGCTGCCCGGCCTGTGCGGCGGCCCCCGGTGCCGACGACGTGGAGGTCGCGCCGGAGGGAGGGCAGATCGCGCTGTCACTGCCGACGATCCATTGTGCCGCGTGTATTTCCAGGATCGAGGACGGGCTGAACGCGCATCCCGGTGTGCGCTCGGCGCGGGTGAACCTGACGCTGAAACGGGCGAGCATCGACGCCGAGGCCGACGTGACGCCCGCCGAGATGGTGGGGCTGGTCGAAGGGCTGGGATACGAGGCGCATGAGCTGGATCCCGGCACGCTGAGCGCCACGGCGACGGACAAGGCCGGGCGCGAATTGTTGATGCGGCTGGCGGTGGCCGGGTTCGCGATGATGAACGTGATGCTGCTGTCGGTGTCGGTCTGGTCTGGCGCGGATGACGCGACGCGGGACATGTTCCACTGGATTTCCGCCGCGATTGCCTTGCCCGCCGTCGCGTTCTGCGGCGTGCCGTTCTATCGCAACGCGTGGAGTGCGCTGCGGCAGGGGCGGCTGAACATGGACGTGCCGATCACGCTGGCCGTGGCGTTGGCGGTGGTGACGTCGCTTTGGGAGACGGCGCTGTCGGGGCATCATGCGTATTTCGACGCCGCCATTGCGCTGGTGTTTTTCCTGTTGGCGGGGCGTTACCTGGATCACCGGACACGGGCCGTGGCGCGGTCGGCGGCCGAGGAGTTGACGGCGCTGGAAGTGCCGCGCGCGTGGCGGATCGAGGACGACCAAGAGGTAGAGCGGCCCATCGCGGAACTGGCGGTGGGCGACGTGCTGCTGGTGCGGGCCGGGGGGCGCGTGCCGGTGGATGGCGAGATCGTCGAGGGCACGTCAGAGTTGGACCGGTCGCTGTTGACCGGCGAGACCGTGCCGGTCTTTGCCGGGCCGGGGCACGCTGTGTCGGCGGGCGAAGTGAACCTGACCGGGCCGCTGCGTATCCGCGCCAGCGCGGTGGGGTCGGAGACGTCGCTGCACCGGATGGCGGATCTGGTGGCGATCGCGGAATCGGGACGGTCGCGGTACACGTCGCTGGCGGACCGGGCGGCGAAGCTCTATGCGCCCGGCGTGCATATCCTGTCTGCCTTGGCCTTTGCGGGCTGGTTTCTTTACACGTTCGACATGCGCACGGCGCTTAATATAGCGGCGGCGGTGCTGATCATCACCTGCCCCTGTGCGCTGGGCCTTGCGGTGCCGGCGGTGACCACGGCGGCGTCGGGGCGGCTGTTCCGCAAGGGGATGCTGATCAAGCACGAGACCGCGCTGGAGCGGCTGGCGGAGGTCGACACGGTGGTGTTCGATAAGACCGGGACATTGACGGCGGGGGTGCCGGTGCTGACCAACCCGGACGTTCTGGACGATGCGGCGCGGGGCGTGGCGTTGGCGCTGGCGCGGGGCTCGGCGCATCCGCTGGCGCGGGCGATTGCCAAGGCGCTGGGCGAGGCGGAGGCGAAACCTGCGGACGTGACCGGGATTGCCGAGGTGCCGGGCTATGGCGTGTCGGGGCGCGTCGGCGACCTGGAGGTACGGCTGGGCCGGGCGGCCTGGGTCGGGGCGGAGCCGCGTGCCGAGACGGCGACCTATCTGAAGATCGGGAAGGCGGCGCCTGTGGCGCTGACTTTCGAGGGTGCGTTGCGGCCTGGTGCGGAAGAGGCCGTGACGGCGCTCTTGCGCGCGGGCAAGGCCGTCTGGCTGGTGTCGGGGGATACCGAACCGGCGGTGAAGGCGCTGGCGGAGCGGTTGGGGATCGAAGCCTGGCACGCGGGCGTGCTGCCCGAGGACAAGGCGCTGATCGTGGCAGCGTTGTCGGACAAAGGCGCCCATGTGCTGATGGTGGGCGACGGGCTGAATGACACCGCGGCGCTGGCGGCGGCGCATGTGTCGATCTCGCCCGCCTCGGCGCTGGATGCCGCGCGGGTGGCCAGCGACGTGGTGCTCTTGGGCACGGACCTGAGCCCGCTGGCCGACGCGCTGGTCGTGGCGCGGAAAGCGCGGCGTCGGATCACCGAGAATTTCCGGTTGGCGACGCTTTACAACATCATTGCCGTGCCGCTGGCCGTGGCCGGGCTGGCGACGCCGCTGATCGCGGCCTTGGCGATGTCGGCGAGTTCGATTACCGTGTCGCTGAACGCGCTAAGGCTGTCGGGGAGGCGTGCATGACCATTCTGGCCTATCTTATCCCGATCTCGCTGATCCTGGGCGGGCTGGGGCTGGGGTTTTTCGTGTGGACGGTGCGCAGCAACCAGTATGACGACCCCGAGGGCAACGCGCAGCGCATCCTGAGCGACACTTACGACGATAAGCCGAAGCGGTAGCACCCGGTCGCGCCTGTCGGATTTGAGTATTTTCAGCAAGAAAAAGCCGGGGGTGGGGCCCGGAACGGCAAACGCCTGCGCGGAGGGAGGCGCAGGCGTTCTCTGGATCGGGCGCGGCGTTACGCGCCGGGGTCGATCATGAAACAGGTGATCTGCTTGGCCTGAAGCCGGCGGCAGGCGAGGTCGGCGCTTTCGCGGGTCATACCCATGAAATTCGCCTCGAACCCGGTGGAGCGCTTGACCACCTTGCGCAGGGAGCCGTCGAGCGTCTCCATCTCGTTCAGGGCGGTTTTCAACAGGACCTTGCGCGCCTTGTATTCCGACGGATAGCGGCCGACATTGATGCCCCAGTGGCGGCCGCCGGAGGTGGAGATCCGGGTGACGACCTTTTGCACAGGGTCGCTGGCGGGCTCTTTGGCCTTGGGCGTGGTCTGTGCCTTCGCATCGACGCTCGCCAGGACGAGGTCCTTGGGCCGTGCCTTGGGCGTCGCCGTGGCCAGGGCGCTGCCCTGCGCTGCGGGTGGGGTTGCGTCCTCGGTGATGGTCTCGGCGGCGGCCAGCAGGGCCTTTTCGATATCTTCCTTGCCGACAGTGGGCGCGGCCTGTGCCACGACGGCTTCGCCGGGGCGGCGCTGTGGGCGGAGGGATTTCTTGACCGCGGCGGCGGAGGCGAGGCGCACGGTGCGGCCCTTGCCGCCGGGAACGGAGTGATTGTCGGCGGGGCCGATCTTGCCCATGTAGGCGGGTTTCGAGGGGCGGTTCACCGCAACGCGGCTGGGGGCCTGGCGGAAGCCGAGGTCCAGCAGTTCGGCCACCTTGGCGTTGCGCGACGCGGTGGAGCGGCCGCCGAAGACGGTGGCGATGATGCGCTCGCCGCCACGTTCCGCGCTGGCCGTGAGGTTGAAGCCCGCGGCCCGGGTGTAGCCGGTCTTGATGCCGTCGGCGCCGCGGTAGTCGCCCAAAAGGCGGCGGTTGGTGTGGTAGACCTTCTTGATGCCCGCATCGGCGGTCACGCGCGAGAAGAGGTTGTAGTATTCGGGGTAGTCGTAGAACAGGTGCCGGCCCAGGAGGGTCATGTCGCGGGCCGTCGACAGGTGGCCGTTCTCGGTCAGGCCGTGGGCGTTCTTGAAGGTCGTGCGCGTCATGCCGAGCGCCTTGGCGGTACGGTTCATGCGCCGGGCGAAGGCGGCCTCGGAGCCTTCGATCGCCTCGCCCAAAGCGGTGGCGGCGTCGTTGGCCGATTTCACCGCGGCGGCACGGATGAGGTAGCGCAGCTTGATCGTCGAGCCCGAGCGCAGGCCGAGTTTCGAGGGCGGTTCGCTGGCGGCGTGCTTGGAGATGCGCACGGGGGTGTCGAGGGTGATCTCGCCGTTCTCGACCGCCTCGAAGACCACGTAGAGGGTCATCATCTTGGTCAGCGACGCCGGGTGAAGGCGAGTGTCGGCGTTGCGCGAATGAAGCACCTCGCCGGATCGTGCGTCCATCACCAAAGCTGCGTAGGGGGCCGCGACCGCGCTTAGCGGTACGATAACCATCATCCAGATAGTGGCCATAGCCACCAGACCCCAACGGATGGGCTGCCTGCTCCGCGTTCTCATGGAACTGCTCTTTCTCTGCCTCGTTCAACCGCCGATTGTTCGGCTGGCCTTATTTATTGCAGAAAAAGGTAGCACAGGGGGTCATTTGAATAAAGTGTTTATTTTCAAATATTTTGAGGGCACTCTTCGAGAATTGACGGCACATGTTGTGGTTAAATTTACCGTGACCGCTAAACCGGCAATTGTGGCGGGATTGTGGCGGCCCGGATGGCAGCCCTGATGGCGGGACCGGGACCGGGTTCCATGCCGGCTTCGGAACTGGTGCATGGTACCGCGCGTTTGCGTGCGAAGAGGAAGGGGACCTCATGTCACATCGCAGTTTCGCCGTGATCGGCCTTGGGAATTTCGGCAGCACGGTGGCGACCGAGTTGGAGCGGTTCGGGAATCACGTGATCGGCGTGGACATCGACGAGACCCGCGTCAGCCGCCACGCCGACAAGCTGGGCGAGGCGATCATCCTGGACGCACGCGACGACGAGGCGCTGAAGGAAGCGGGCCTGGGCGAGGTCGACATGGCGCTGGTGGCGGTCGGCGACAACCTGGAGTCGAGCATCCTGGCGGCGGTGAACCTGCGGCAGGTGGGCGCGGGCGCGGTCTGGGCCAAGGCCACCAGCCGCACGCATCACCGCATCCTGTCGCGGATCGGCGTGGACCGGGTGATTCACCCCGAGGTCGAGATCGGCCAGCGGATCGCGCAGGTGATGCACAACCCGCTGGTGCGCGACTACGTGGGCCTGGGCAACGGGTTCTTCGTGGTGAACCTGAAGGTGCCCGAGGAGATGGAGGACAGGAAACTGTCCGAGCTGGGCCACGCGGACAAGTTTGACCTGCGCTGCCTTGGGGTGATGCGCGGGACGAAGTTCATCGGCCGCGACGGTGACGATTGCACGCTGAAGACCGACGACCTGCTGCTGATGCTGGGAGAACGCAACAACCTGCGCGACTTCTCCGCGAGCCTCTGAGGTGGCGCGCAGATCGTCGATCAAGCTGGGGTCGACCCGGCTGAGCCTGTCGCCGCCGGCGGTGCTGGCGGTGATGTATCTCATGATCGTTGCGCTGGGCGCGCTGCTGTTATGGTTGCCGGTGTCGCATCACGGCAAGGTGGGCCTGGGCGAGGCGATCTTTACCGCGACCTCGGCGGTGACGGTGACGGGTTTGGTGGTGGTCGATACCGGCGCGGATTTCACCCTGTTGGGGCAGATCATCATCGCCGGCCTGATGCAGTTCGGGGGCCTGGGCCTGATGGTGTTCGCGGTCCTGATACTGACGGCGTTCGGCATTCCCATCGGCATGCCGCACAAGGTGATGCTGCGCGAGGACCTGAACCAGGCGACGATCAGCAACCTGGGCCGGCTGGTGAAGATCATCCTGTACGTGGCGCTGGGCTGCGAGGCGGTGGGCGCGGTGCTGCTGGCCTTTGTATTCGTGCCCGAGATGGGCTGGGGCACGGGGCTGTGGCACGCAATTTTTCATAGCATCTCGGCCTTCAACAACGCGGGCTTTGCGCTGCAGCCCGACAGCCTGTCGGACTGGGTCGGGAACTCGGTGGTCAACCTGACGGTCACGGTGATGTTCATCCTCGGCGGGCTCGGCTTCATCGTGGTGGGCGACGTCTATCAGCATCGCAAGTGGCGCAAGCTGTCGCTGCATTCCAAGCTGATGATCGCGGGGACGCTGTGGCTGATCGTGATCGGCGTGGTCTGTTTCGCATTGCTGGAATGGAACAACCCGCGCACCCTGGGCGGGCTGGAGAGTACGGGCGACAAGCTGTGGGCCAGCTGGTTCCAGGGGGTGACGCCGCGCACGGCGGGGTTCAACACGATCGACACCGCGGCGATGGGGGACGGGACGACCCTGCTGACCATCATGCTGATGATCGTCGGGGGCGGGTCGACCTCCACCGCCGGGGGGATCAAGGTGACGTCACTGATCGTGATGCTGCTGGCGACAGCGGCGTTTTTCCAGCGGCGGCCGGCCTTGCATGTCTTCGGGCGGAGCCTGGAACTGGACCAGGTGCTGAAGGTGATGGCGCTGGCGACGATCAGCGGGTTGTTGATGTTCGCAAGCCTGTTCGTGCTGACCGCGACGCAGAACATCGCGTTCCGGGACCTGGCGTTCGAAGTGGCCTCGGCCTTTGGCACGGTGGGGCTGTCGCACGGTGCGACGGGCGAGTTGAATTGGCTGGGGCGGGCCGTGATCATCGCGGTGATGTTCCTGGGCCGTGTGGGGCCGCTGACGCTGGGCTTCTTCCTGGCAGCGAAGAGCCGGCCCCGGGTGCGGTATCCGAGCGACAAGGTGTTCCTGGGGTAGCGCGTGGTGGGTTGGAAACCCACCCTACGAGGCCGCAGAGCCACGCGCGGCTTGGAGAAGGAGGTCCCGAATCAAGTCCGGGATGGGGTTGAGTCCCAATGCAAAACGCCCCCGCAGGTCCCTGCGAGGGCGTTCCGATGTCAGGCTTTCAAAGCCCTCAGTTCAGGGCTTCGTCCGTGATCTGGTGGGTCCAGGCGGCCTCGCCCGGGTCCTCGGTGATCACCGGGTCGGAGCCGCCCGAGAGCAGCGAGTCGACCGTGCGCTGGAAGTCTTCCGGGTCGAGCGCGCCGTTGGAGCCGGCGGTCAGCTTGGCGACCTCACCCATCATGCGCTTCTGGTGCTTCTCGGTCTGTGCGCCGGTGGCGTCGTTGTCGAGCACGATCATCGCGGCCTCGTCGGGGTTTTCCTCGGCCCATTTCCAGCCTTTCATCGAGGCGCGCACGAAGCGGGCCATCTTGTCGGCGAACTCGGGATCTTCGAGGTTCTCTTCCAGCACGTACATGCCGTCCTCGAGCGTGGCGACGCCCTGGTCCTCGTACTTGAACACGACGAGGTCGTCGGGGGTCAGTCCGGCGTCGATGACCTGCCAGTATTCGTTGTAGGTCATGGTCGAGACGCAGGCGGCCTGGTTTTGCAGCAGGGGATCGACGTTGAAGCCCTGTTTCAGGACGGTGACGCCATCCTCGCCGCCCTCGGTCGGGATGCCGAGCTGGCTCATCCATGACAGGAAGGGGTATTCGTTGCCGAAGAACCAGACGCCGAGCGTCTTGCCGCGGAAATCCTCGGGGCCTTCGATGCCGGTGTCCTTGCGGCAGGTCAGCATCATGCCGGAGCTTTTGAAGGGCTGGGCGATGTTGACGAGGGGCAGGCCCTTTTCGCGGCTGGCCAGGGCGGACGGCATCCAGTCGATGATGACGTCCGCGCCGCCGCCGGCGATGACCTGAGCCGGGGCGATGTCGGGTCCGCCGGGCTTGATGGTGACGTTCAGGTCTTCCTCTTCGTAGAAGCCCTGGTCTTGCGCCACGTAGTAGCCGGCGAATTGCGATTGCGTCACCCATTTGAGTTGCAGCGTGACGTCATCGGCGGCCTGGGCCATGCCACCCCAGAGGGTGGCGGCGGCGAGGCCAAGCGTAGTGGTGAGATGTTTCATTGTCTTCTCCCTGTTCTGGTTTGCTTTGGTTATGTCCGGCCCCGTTGGGACGGGTGCCAGAAGGTGACGGCGCGCTCGATGAGGGCGACCGCGCCGTAAAATCCCGAACCGGCGAGGGCGGCGACGACGATCTCGGCCCAGACGAGATCCATCGCGAGGCGCCCCACCGAGGTGGAAATGCGAAAGCCCATGCCCTGGATGGGCGAGCCGAAGAATTCGGCCACGATGGCGCCGATGAGGGCGAGCGTGGTGCCGATCTTGAGCCCGTTGAAGACGAAGGGCATGGCGGCGGGCAGGCGGAGTTTCAGGAGCGTGGTCCAGTAGCCTGCGGCGTAGGTGCGCATCAGGTCACGCTGCATGGCGTCGGCCTCGGAGAGGCCCTGGACGGTGTTCACCAGCATGGGGAAGAACACCATGACGACGACGACGGCGGCCTTCGACTGCCAGTCGAAGCCGAACCACATGACGAGGATGGGGGCGAGGCCGATGATGGGAAGCGCGGCGGCGAAGTTGCCCACGGGCAGCAGGCCGCGTTTCAGGAAATCGGAGCGGTCGACGGCGATGGCCGTGAGGAACGCGGCGCCGCAGCCGAGGATGTAGCCGGTGAGCGCGCCCTTGATGGCGGTTTGGAGGAAATCGCCCCAGAGGATGTTGAGAGAGTTCGCGAAGGTCACGGCGATGACGCTGGGGGCGGGCAGGAGGGCGAGCTTGATCCCGAGGCCCCAGACGAGGCACTCCCAGACCGCGATGAGCGTGGCCCCGAAGACGATGGGCGCGGCCAGCTGCGCGGCGGTGTTCTGCGGGTGGCGCGCGAGGCGGGTGTTGATCCACCAGCCCACGGCCCAGATGAGCGCCCCTGCGATCAGCCAGCTCATGCTGCCATCCCCATTCGTTTGAGCGTGATGCGCTGGATGAGGCCGATCAGGCCCACCAGAACGGCGGCGAGGGTGGCGGCCATGATCAGCGCGCTCCAGATCTGGATGGTCTGGCCGTAATAGCTGCCGGCCAGGAGCCGCGCGCCAAGGCCCGCGACGGCGCCGGTGGGCAGCTCACCCACGATGGCGCCCACGAGGCTCGCGGCCATGGCGATTTTCAGCGAGGTGAAGAAATAGGGCATGGAGGATGGCAGGCGCAGTTTCCAGAAGGTCTGGGACCGGCTGGCGTTCCAGGTGCGCATCTGGTCGAGTTGCATTTGACTGGGGCTGCGCAGGCCCTTGACCATGCCGACGACGACCGGGAAAAACGACAGGTACATCGAGATCATGGCCTTGGGCAACAGGCCGGAGATGCCGACCGCGTTCAGCACGACGATGATCATGGGCGCGATGGCGAGGATCGGGATGGTCTGGGACGCGATGACCCAGGGCATGACGCTCATGTCCATGGTGCGGTTGTAGACGATGCCGATGGCCAGAAGCGTGCCGAGCGCGGTGCCGAGGAGGAAACCGAGGGCGGTGGAGCTGAAGGTAATCCAGCTGTGGTAAATGAGCGACCGCTTGGAAAAGGGCCGCCCGCTGGCGATCATCGCGCCGGTGGTGTTCCACATCTCGGTCGCCACCTGGTGCGGCGCGGGAAGCTTGGGCTTTTCCTGGGACCAGGTGTCGGCCACCAGTTCGGGGAAGGTCAGCGTGACCTCGGCCCGCGCGGCCTTGTCATAGGCCCAGGGCGCGTTGAGCGCGACCGCGCCGGCATACCAGAGCGCGATGAGGGTCGCGACGACCGTCAGGACGGGAACGACGTTGCGCATCAGGGCGCCTCCCGCCCCGGCCACCGAGCCGGGGCCTCTGGGCCCGCGGTGAGCAGGAGGCCCCGGAGCAGGTCCGGGGCGGGCGGTGCAAGCTCACTCGTCATTACTGTGCCCCGAGCGGAGCCCGTCGCGGACGCGATGGGCGATTTCGAGGAATTCCGGCGTGTCTCGGATATCGAGCGGGCGTTCGCGCGGCAGGGTGCTTTCGATCACGTCGGCGATGCGGCCGGGGCGCGGGGACATGACGACGATTTTCGTGCTCAGGTACACCGCCTCGGGGATCGAGTGGGTGACGAAGCAGATGGTCTTGTTCGTCCGGTCCCAGAGATGCAGGAGCTGTTCGTTCAGGTGGTCGCGGACAATCTCATCGAGCGCGCCGAAGGGTTCGTCCATCAAGAGGATATCGGCGTCGAAGGCCAGCGCCCGGGCGATGGAGGCGCGTTGCTGCATCCCGCCCGAAAGCTGCCAGGGGAATTTCTTTTCGAACCCCGCGAGATCGACCAGTTCGAGAACGCGGGCGATGCGGGCGTTTTGATCGGACTTGGAGTAACCCATGATCTCCAGCGGCAGACGGATGTTGCCGCCGATGGTGCGCCATGGGTAGAGGCCCGCGGCCTGGAAAACGTAGCCGTAGGCGCGGCGCTGACGGGCCTCGGCGGGGGTCATGCCGTTGACGGAAATGCTGCCGCCGGTGGGGTGTTCGAGATCGGCCATGCAGCGCAGGAAGGTGGTCTTGCCACAGCCAGAGGGGCCGATGAAGGAGACGAAATCGCCCTTTTCGACGTCCAGCGTCACGTCCTTGAGCGCGTGCACCGGGCCGTCATTGGTCTGGAAGGTCAGTGACAGGTCGCGGGCGGCGATCACGGGGCTGGCTGTCGAGGTGGCTTGGGCGTCTTGCATTACGGTGTCGTGTCTCCGGGCCGGGTGGAAGGAACAATCCCACGCCGCAACGCGGTGTCAAGGCAGGTCCCGGCGTCATCTGCCTGTGGTGCAGGCACATGATGAATTTGCGGGCAGTGGCGCGGGCGCATGGCGGCGTGGCTCATTCGCAGGGCGCCAGGTCTTCGACCGCGCCGTCGGGCAGGGTCAGCGTCACGCCGCTGCCATCGGCGCTGCGGGTGATGCCGAGGACCTTTTTGCGGCTGTCGGCGTCGCCCGGGCAGGTGGCCATGAGCGTGCCGGTCTGCACGGCGGTGATCTGGCAGATCGCGCCGTGCAGGTTGAGGTGCCCCGCGACGATGGCGACCTCGTTTTCCTTGTTGCTGTCCTCGCCGAGGATGCGAGCGCAGCCGTCGGGGTTGCCGAGTGGCGCGGCCAGCTGGGCCGTGGCCGGGCTGGCCAGCAGGAGAAGGGTGAGGGCGAGACGCATGGGGTCAGATGCCCGCCGGGATGTTGAGCGGATCGCGTTCGATCATCTTGGGGGCCGTCAGCGCCTTCCATTTCGACAGCGCCTCATGCGCCGAGGGGAAGGCCGGGCGGGGGACGAAGCGGCCGCGGCCGGGTTGCGGCTGGGAGTTTTGGCCCCAGGCCCAGATGACCTCGCCGCGCGAGATGGTGTAGCGGGCATTGGCCGTGACCTCGAAGCCCTCGAACACGTTGTAGTCGAGGATCGAATGGTGGTTGGAGGCCGAGATCGTCTTGGTGATCTTGGGGTCCCAGACCACGATGTCGGCGTCGGCCCCTTCGACGATGGCGCCCTTCTTGGGGTAGATGTTGAGGATCTTGGCGACGTTGGTCGAAGTCACCGCGACGAATTCGTTGGGCGTGAGGCGGCCGGTTTCAACGCCGCGGGTCCAGAGCACGGGCATGCGTTCCTCAAGCCCGTTGGAGCCGTTGGGGATCTTGGTGAAATCGTCTAGCCCCATGCGTTTCTGCTCTGTCGAGAAGGCGGCGTGGTCGGTGGCGACGACCTGCAGGGAACCGGCCTGAAGGCCCGCCCAGAGGCTGTCCTGGTGTTCCTTGTTGCGAAAGGGGGGCGACATGACGCGGCGGGCGGCATGGTCCCAGTCGGTGTTGAAATACTCGCCTTCGTCGAGGGTCAGGAATTGCGCCAAAGGCTCGCCATAGACGCGCATCCCCTTCTGGCGGGCGCGGCGGATGGCCTCGTGCGCCTGTTCGCAGGAGACGTGCACGATATAGAGCGGCACGCCGGCGGCATCGGCGATGGTGATGGCGCGGTTGGCGGCCTCGCCCTCGAACTCGGGCGGGCGGGAATAGGCGTGGCCCTCGGGGCCGGTGATGCCCTTGGACAGCATCTCCTGCTGCATGTCGGCGACCAGATCGCCGTTCTCGGCATGGACCATGGGCAGCGCGCCCAGCTCGCGGCAGCGCTTGAAGGAGGCGAACATCTCGTCATCCTCGATCATCAGCGCGCCCTTGTAGGCCATGAAATGCTTGAAGGAGTTGACGCCCATGTCGACGGCGTCCTTCATCTCGTTGAAGATGGTCTCGTTCCAGCCGGTGACCGCCATGTGATAGCCGATATCGGCGCAGATCTGGGGGGCGGACTTGCGGTGCCATTCCTCGATGGCGTTCTTGATGGAGCCGTCGGCGCCGGGCAGGCAGAAATCCACCAGCATCGTGGTGCCGCCACAGGCCGCCGCCCAGGTGCCGGTCTCGAAGGTCTCGGCCGCCGTTGTTCCCATGAAGGGCATTTCCAGATGCGTGTGCGGGTCGATGCCGCCGGGGATGACATAGGCGCCCTCGGCGTCGATGGTCTCGTCGCCCTTGAGGTCCTCGCCGATCTGCTTGATCTTTTCGTCCTCGATCAGGACATCGGCCTTCCACGTGCGGTCGGCGGTGCAGACGGTGCCGTTCTTGATGACTTTGGTGGTCATTGGGTGTCTCCCTGGTGCTACGCAGTCCCGGACTTGATCCGGGACCTCAGAGAAACGAGGCCTCCATGCTCAAGTCGGACCAGCTTGGGTTTGCGTGTTCGATCAGCTTGTTTTTCCATTCGCGCCGCCAGCGTTTCAACTTGCGTTCGCGGGCGACGGCGGCATCCAGTGTCTCGTGGGTCTCGAAATAGACGAGCTTGGTTATGTTGTATTTCGAGGTGTGCACGGACCCGGCCCCCAGCCGATGCTGGGCCGCGCGGTCGCGCAGGTTGCCTGTGGTTCCAACGTAGATCGCCGTGTTTGAACCGCAGGCCATGATGTAGGTGTAGAACGCCATGGACCGGTGGTGTGGGAACATGGTTAATTTGATGTAAACGCGGCTTTGGTGTTTGTGGCGGGACGCGGGTGGCCGGGAGGTCCCGGATCAAGTCCGGGACTGCGTTGCGCCGGGTGGCTGGGAGGTCCCGGATCAAGTCCGGGACGTCGAATGATCGTGTGACGATCATTCGACGATCTCCGCCGTCTCGACCACCGCGTGCATCAGGACGTCCGCGCCCGCCGTGGCCCAGTCCTTGGAGATTTCCTCGGCCTCGTTGTGGCTGAGGCCGTCGACGCAGGGGCACATGACCATCGCTGTCGGCGCGACGTCGTTGATCCAGCAGGCGTCGTGGCCCGCGCCCGAGACGATGTCCATGTGGGAATAGCCCAGCCGTTCGGCGGCGTCGCGGACGGCCTTGACGCAGGTCTCGTCGAAAGCGGGCGGGTTGAACTGGCCGACGATCTCGGAGGAAAAGCCGACCTCGATTTCCTCGCAGAGCTTCGGGGCCTTTTCCAGAAGTTCGGCAACCATGCCTTCGAGTTTGTCCAGGTCGGGCGAGCGGAAGTCGATGGTGAAGACGGCCTTGCCGGGGATGATGTTGCGGCTGTTGGGATAGACGTTGGCCTGGCCGATGGCGCCCACGGCATTGGGCTGGTTCTTCATGGCGATCTCGTGGACCAGTTCTGTGATCCGGGCGAGGCCGCGACCGGCGTTCTTGCGCATGTGCATCGGGGTCGAGCCGGTGTGGCTTTCCTTGCCCGTGACGGTGCATTCGATCCAGCGCAGGCCCTGGCCGTGAGTGACGACGCCGATATCCTTGCCTTCGGCCTCGAGGATAGGGCCTTGTTCGATATGCAGCTCGAAGAAGGCGTGCATCTTGCGGTTGCCCACCTGCTCGTCGCCCTTCCAGCCGATGCGGTCAAGCTCGTCGCCGAATTTCTTGCCGTCGGCATCGACGCGGTCGTAGGCCCATTGCTGGTCGTGGACGCCGGCGAAGACGCCCGAGGCGAGCATGGCGGGGGCGTAGCGCGTGCCTTCCTCGTTGGTCCAGTTGGTGACGACGATGGGGTGTTTCGTCTTGATGTCAAGGTCGTTGAGAGTGCGGATGATTTCCAGCCCGCCCAACACTCCGAGCACGCCATCATACTTGCCGCCCGTGGGCTGCGTGTCGAGGTGGGAGCCGACATAAACGGGGAGCGCGTCGGGGTCTGTGCCCTCGCGCCGGGCGAACATGTTGCCCATCGTGTCGAGGCCCATGGTCATGCCCGCCGCCTCGCACCAGGATTGAAAGAGCGCGCGGCCCTCGGCATCCTCGTCGGTCAGGGTCTGGCGGTTGTTGCCGCCCGCGACGCCCGGGCCGATCTTGGCCATTTCCATCAGGCTGTCCCAGAGCCGGTCGCCGTCGATCTTGAGATTTTGGCCCGGTGCGGTCATCGCTGTCCCCTTGTCTGACGTATCATAGCACGGAAGGGCGCGATATTGGCTGCCATCCCGGTTGCCACTTTTTTACCAAATGGTAAAACCACGATTGCGAAGCGGGGCGGGTCTGTCAAGCATTGCACCTGTTGCTGGCCAATTCGGGCTGGGTGATGCTAAATCTTCGGGCAGTGAAACATGAGAGGCGCGATGGAAGACGGGACGCAGGCGGCGGGCGGCGCCAAGCCGAGCCGGATACAGTTGCGCAACCGCAAGCGCATATTGGACGCCGCGCTGGACGTGTTTTCGATGCACGGGTTCCGCGGCGCGACGCTGGACCAGATCGCCGAGGCGTCGGGGCTGTCGAAGCCCAACATCCTGTATTACTTCGCGGGCAAGGAAGAGATCCACGTCACGCTGCTGAGCGGTTTGATGGACACGTGGCTGGACCCGATGCGCGAGATCGACCCCGACGGCGAGCCGCTGGAGGAAATCCTGCGCTACGTGCATCGCAAGCTGGAGATGAGCCGGACGTTGCCGCGCGAGAGCCGGCTGTTCGCGAACGAGATCCTGCAAGGCGCGCCAAGGATCGGGGCGGGACTGGTGACGGATTTGAAGCCGCTGGTGGATGAGACCGCGGCGCTGATCGAGACCTGGGCGGCGGAGGGGCGTCTGAAGCCGGTGGACGGGCGGCACCTGATCTTTTCGATCTGGGCCACGACGCAGCATTACGCTGATTTCGACGCGCAGGTTCAGGCGTTGATGGATGGGCGCGATACGCATGACGAGGCTGTGGTGTTTCTTGATGCGCTCTATCGCAGGATGCTGGCAATCTGAGGCGCGCGCGGGACAAAAACGCATAAAATGCTGCTTAGAATACGGTCGCGGCACCTGCCCGCTGCGTGGTATGAAGGCAGTTGGGTGCGGGCGCCGGATCTAGCGATCCCCCGTGTTTGGAGTGGATACATGAACATCACAGGACCAGCCCCTGTGACCTTCCTGCCCTCGGTGCCAGCCAGCGCCGGGCAGAACCTTCAGAAACTCGCCGTCAAGAGCGCCGCGGGGTCGGCGGAAAGCAGTGCGAGCGGCAACAATTCCGACAATGCCACGGGCGGCGACGGGCCGCGCATGGATGCGACGGCGCGTCCCGCCCGTGATCCGGCTGCCGACGATGTCTCGCGGCTGCCGGCCAAGGCGTCAGGCGAAAGCATGCTCGACGCGCGGATCAAGAGCCAGGAGACTCCGCGCGATCAACTGGTCGCGGCGCAGTACGAGTTGGTCGGGCGCCAGCAGGACCTTCTGCGGGCCAGCACGCGACTGGAACAGTCGCAGGCCGCGCGCGACATCACCGACCTTCGCGAGATGATCGAGGTTCTGAAGATCGAGGTGGGCGGGGACCAATCGCCAAGCCCGTCAGCCAGTCCTGCCGTTGAAGACGGGTCCTGAGGACCGCGCGCGAAACCGTGGGTGGCGATGCGCAGGGCACCGGAAGGCCCCCTGACGCCTTAACCTGATCTTTACCACGGTGGCGTCAGCTTTGGAGCATGACCCATGTCATTCGCCCTGTTCCGGCCGCCCCTTGGGTATCGCAACTGTTTTCGAGCCAATCGGCACGCAAAGGCTCTGTCGTGCGGCGGTCCCGCCGGTGGGTGGAGCGCGAAGTCGGGCGTGAGGAATTTGAGCGCGAAGTGCGCCGGCGCGGCTTTCACCTGATCGAAACCGGCGACCAGATGATCGTGGTCTGCCATGCGGGGCCCATTCGGATCGTGTTTTGATGCGGTGCGGATCGTCCCCAGAAAATTCGTACGAATTTTCTGGGGGACAGATTTTTCGTACGAAGAATCTGGGGCGGTCATTCCGCGGCGCAGGTCCCCGGATTGTTGGGGTGGGTCGTCCAGTTGGCGTAGTCGTCCTGGACCGTCTTTCCAGTGCGGGGATCTGTCGTGCCGGGGCTGAGTTCCTCCATCGTGATGCAATTATCGACGGGGCAGACATTGACGCAGAGATTGCAGGCGACGCATTCTTCGTCGATCACCTCGAAGGTGCGCTCCGGAGACATCGAAATCGCCTGGTGCGAGGTGTCCTCGCAGGCGGCATAGCAGCGACCGCACTTGATGCACAGGTCCTGGTCGATCCGGGCTTTCGTCACGTAGTTGAGATTGAGGTGCTGCCAGTCGCTGAGATTCGGGACGGCGCGGCCAACGAGGTCGTCGGTGGAGGTGAAACCTTTTTCGTCCATGAACTGGGACAGGCCCGAGATCATTTCCTGCACGATCTTGAAGCCGTATGTCATGGCCGCCGTGCAGACCTGCACGTTGCCTGCGCCGAGCGACATGAACTCGGCGGCGTCGCGCCATGTGGTGATGCCGCCTATCCCTGAGATGGGCAGCCCGGCGAGCGAGGGCGTGCGAGCGATCTCGGCCACCATGTTGAGCGCTATGGGTTTCACTGCCGGGCCGCAATAACCGCCATGCGCGCCTTTGCCGTCGATGGTGGGTTCTGGCGCGAAACTGTCGAGGTTGACGGACGTGATCGAGTTGATCGTGTTGATCAGTGACACCGCGTCGGCGCCGCCGTCCTTGGCCGCCTGCGCGGGTTTGCGCACGTCGGTGATGTTGGGCGTGAGTTTCACGATGACGGGCAGGTTTGAGTGTTTCTTGCACCATTCGGTGACCTGGCCCACGTATTCCGGCACCTGGCCAACGGCGGAGCCCATGCCGCGTTCGGACATGCCGTGCGGACAGCCGAAGTTCAGTTCCACGCCGTCGCAACCGGTTTCCAGCACACGGTCTAGGATGGACTTCCAGCTGTCCTCGTTCACCGGGACCATGAGTGAGGCGATGAGGGCGCGGTCGGGGTAGTCCTTTTTCACCCGCGTCATCTCGTCGAGGTTGGTTTGCAGCGGGCGGTCGGTGATCAGCTCGATATTGTTCAGCCCCAGCAGGCGGCGGTCGGCGCCCCAGATCGCGCCGTAGCGGGGCCCGTTGACGTTGACGACAGGTGGGCCCTCTTCGCCCAGGGTTTTCCAGACCACGCCGCCCCAGCCGGCCTCGAAGGCGCGGCGGACGTTGTATTCCTTGTCGGTGGGCGGGGCGGAGGCCAGCCAGAACGGGTTGGGCGAGGTGATGCCGATGAAATTCGTCGTCAGGTCAGCCATGAGCGTGTTTCCCTTGTCTGGTGTCGCGGGGACTGGGGCGCGTTGCGGCGAAAGATCATTTCCACCGGTGCGATGTCGCCCGCCTGCAGGTGTGTCACGTAATTCTTGATCTTTTCGGGCCCGGTGTCGTGCATCAGAAGGTGGATGCCGACGGGCGGCGGGCCGCCGGCCTCTTCGATGCGTTTGAAAACGCGATCGAAGAAGGCCTTTGCAAATTCGGAGCGGTCGCGCTCGCCCACTTGCGAGAAGCCGGCTGCGGCGGCGGCCTGACGGTAGGTCTCGGGCGGGGCCACGAAGGAGAAATCGGCCTGTTCCGCCCAGGGGAACGGAAAGGTCAGGGGACGGTCCGAGCCGCGCATCACGTCGAAGAGCGCGAAGGTGCCGCCGGGGACGAGGACGCGGGCGGCCTCGGAGAAAAGGCGGGTCTTGTCTTCGATATTCATGCCGACATGGAACATGAGGGCGAGGTCAGCGCTGGCATCCGCCTCGGGCAGGTCGAGGGCGCTGCCGGTTGTGAAACTGGTGCGGTCGGCCATGTCGGTGGCGGCGCTGAGCGCCTTGGCGACGGCGATGAAATCAGGGGTCAGGTCGATACCGCGCACATGCGCGCCGGTGCGGGCAGCGACGTGGCGGGATGCGCCGCCGATGCCGCAGCCGATATCGAGAACGCGGGTCTCGGGCGTAATGCTGAGCTGGTCGATCAGGGCATCGGTGGCCTCGACCCCGCCGGTGTGGAATTCGTCCACGGGCTTGAGGTCATCAAGACCGGGCGCGTCGGGGTTGGCGCCGGCCTTTTCGAGGGCCGCGCGGATCGCGTCGATCAGGTTGGTGGTGGAATAATGGGTGGACACACGGGACTCGACATCGCTCATGGCGCTTCTCCTGCGGAACCGGGATGGTGCGCAGTGTATCACGAAACGAGGCTTTTATGGATGTCTTCGGCGGCGTCGCGGCCCTCGGCCACGGCTGTCACCGTCAGGTCGTCGCCACCCGCGGCGCAGTCGCCCCCCGCCCAGATGCCGGTGACCGAGGTGCGGCCCGCGCCGGTGACGGCGATCTTGCGGCCATCGAGATCGGGCAGGGCATCGCCCGCGAGTGCCTGGCCGATGGCCTTGAACACCTGGTCGGCGGGGATGCGGACGGTCTCGCCCGTCGGGGTGAGGGCGTCGTCGGTATATTCGAACTCGATCTCGCGGACGGTGCCGTTGCCGTGGATGGCGCGGGGGGTGGCATTCGTGATGATGCGCACGCCCTTGGATGCGGCGAGGTCCTGTTCATAGACGCTGGCGTTCATGCGGTCGCGGCCGCGGCGGTAGACCAGCGTGACGTTGAGCGCGCCCAGCAGTTTCGCCTGCACGGCGGCGTCGATGGCGGTCATGCCGCCGCCGATCACCACGACGTCGCGGCCCACCTGAAGCGCGCGCAGATCACTGGCCTGGCGCAGGTCGGAGATGAAATCGACCGCGTCGAGCACGCCGGTCTTGTCCTCGCCGTCGAGGCCGAGCGCGTTGACGCCACCCAGGCCGATGCCGAGGAAGATTGCGTCGAACTGGTCGCGCAGGGTGTCGAGGCTGAGGTCGGGGCCAAGGGCCTTGCCGTTTTCCAGGGTGATGCCGCCGATCTTCAGCAGCCAGTCGACCTCGCGTTCGGCGAAGCCGTCCACTGTCTTGTAGGCGGCGATGCCGTATTCGTTGAGGCCGCCTGGTTTGGGGCGGGCGTCAAAGAGCGTGACGGAATGGCCGTGCATCGCCAGACGATGGGCGCAGGCCAGACCGGCTGGTCCCGCGCCCACCACGGCGACCGACTTGCCCGTCTCGGGCGCACGGGCGAAGGGATGCGTGCCCGCGGCCTGGAGGGTGTCGGTTGCGTAACGTTGTAGTTGCCCGATCAGGACGGGCTTGCCTTCGGCGGTCTCGCGCACACAGGCCTGTTCGCAAAGCGTCTCGGTCGGGCAGACGCGGGCGCACATGCCGCCGAGGATGTTCTGGGTGAGGATCGTCCTGGCGGCGGCCTCGGGCGTGCCGGTGGCGATCTGGCGGATGAAGAGCGGGATGTCGATATCGGTGGGGCAGGCCGTGATGCAGGGCGCATCGTGGCAGAAATAGCAGCGGTCGGCGGCCACCAGCGCCTCGTGCGGGTCTAGGGGTGGGTGCAGGTCGGAGAAGTTCCGGGCGAGGTCGTCCTCTGACAGGCGGCCGGAGGTGATGCCGGGGGTCAGGGCGGAATGGCTCATGGAGGGCTCCAGTGGCTGTGCGCTTTGTAGAAAGTATTGCACAGATCAAAATTTTATCAATTGGTAAAATTTAGGCGGTTTGTGAACGGCGCGAAAAGCGGCGGCGCGGCGCGCTAAAGCCCGTGATTTGCAGGGTGTGCGGTGTAACGGTGGGTGAACCTGCGCATCGCGCAGAACCACCCACCCTACGATGTTGGCAATGAATTCAGCGGCGGTTTTCGTGTTCCAGGCGCTGGCGGGCGATATGCTCATGCGCCTCGGCCTTGCGCTGGTCGGTCAGTGCCCGTTCGACGAAATCGAGATGGGTTTCGACGGCCGCGCGGGCCGCGACGGGGTCGCGCGCGAGGATGGCGTCGCGGATGGCGCGGTGCTGGTCCAGCAGGCTGGACCGCTTGGTGGACTGGTTGAACATGATCTGGCGGTTGTAGAACACGCCTTCCTGCATCAACTGGAACATCGAGCGCATCATGTGCAGCATCACGACGTTGTGGCTGGCCTCGAGGATGGCCATGTGGAACTCGGCATCGAGCCGGGCCTCGCGTTCGGGGTTGGCGCGGCCCCTGGCCTGCTCCATGCGGTCGAAGGTGGACGCGATGACCTGCAGGTCGGTGTCCGAGGCCAGCCGGGCGGCGCGTTCGGCGGCGAGCCCTTCCATGTCGCGGCGGAAGGCGATGACATCGAACACGGCCTCGTCGTCGCTGGCGAAAAGCTCGATCAGGGCGGGGGAGAAGGCGCTGCCCAGGACATCGGCTACGAAGATGCCGGCGCCGGCGCGGGAGGTCAGCAGTCCCTTCTGCTGAAGCTCGGCCACCGCCTCGCGCAGGGAGGGGCGGGAGACTCCGAAGCGGTCGGCAAGCTCGCGTTCCGAGGGCAGGCGTTCGCCGGGGCGCAGGATGCCGCGCAGGATCAGTTTCTCGATCTGGCGGGTGACCGCGAGCGAGAGTTTTTCGGGCGTGACTTTCTGGAACGGCATGGGCGCCTCGGGAGTGAATTGGTCAAATCATATGACCAGAGGCGATACGGGGCAAGCGCCGAGCCGTTCGGGGTCAGCCGGCGGTGTAGTTGCCGGACTGGTCGGGCAGGAACGCCTCGACCGCCGCGGTGGCGATGACGATTGTGTCGCCGGTGTCGGGGTTCACCACGTTGTGCCCGCCGAAGGTGGCAGTCACGGTGGCGTTTCCGCGCGGCAGGCAGGCGGCGAGCGCGTCCGTGTCGATTTTGTCGGGGTCCTGCACGCCGATGGTGACCTGCACGCGCATCTGCGACGGGTCGAGGGCGGTGGTCGAATACATCGGGATGGCGGAGCGGCGGATCGCGCTTTCGATCGCGCGGGCGGCGGCCTTTTGGTAATCCATCCCGTACTGGTCGTTGCCCATGCCCATTTCGATGATGAAGCGGTGATCGGTCATTGGGCGGGCTCCAGGTTCAGGCTGACATTGATGGCGGCGTTGACGATGACGGTGGGCTCACCGTCGGGGCGGGGGACGTCCAGGCCGCCCTTGTGGGCGGTTACGGTGACCTGGCCGTAGGGGAAGACGTCCGCGAGCGCCGTGGTGTCGACGGCGTCGGGGTCCTGCGCGGCGATTTCCACGTCGATCATCATCGCCTCTTTGGGCTGGCCGAAAAGCTCCGCGAGGTTGATGGAGTTGCGCCAGAGCGCGTCCTGCAATGCGCGGCGGGCGGCGGCGGTGTAATCGCGGTGGCGCAGGGACGAGCCGATGCCGAATTCGGTGAGGAGGCGCGTTTTGGGCATGTCTGTGCTCCGGGTGGCTGGCGTTGGGATTTGAGTATTTTTTGAACAGTGAAAATGCAAGGCGTCAGTGGGTCAGCAGCAGCGCGAGGACGCCAACGAGGATGAGGCTGAGCGCCCAGAGTATGTCGAGGTTGAACCACGATTTCTGAAGGAACTTGAGGCCGAGCCAATGGTAAGTGCCGAGCGCGAGTGCGCCGCCGGAGACGATCATGGCGGCGGTGTGCGCGAGCGCCACCAGCAGCGCGGTGGAGAGCGTGCCGCGCATGAGCGTGTCGGCGGCGGTGTGGCCGGCGTCGGCTGTTTCGCAGATGCCGAGATAGATCGGCACCAGCATCAGCCCGGCGCCGTGAGCCATCGCCACGAGAAAGGACCAGAGGGCGAGGCGCGAGGGCGGCACGCGGGCGAGAAAGCGCGGGTGGCGGCGGTTGATCAGCAGGTAGATCCCGAGGGCGATGACCAAGACGGCGGCGCCGGTCTGGAGGACGGTCTGCCATTCGGCCAGCCAAAGGAGGGCCGAGAAGGGCAGGAGGATGGCGGTCATGGCGGCAAGATGGCCGATGGCGAGGGCCGCGAGTGCCTTGAAGAGGCTGGACTGGCGGCGTTCCATCAGGGCCGAGGACACGGCAAGCGGCCAGCCCATGCCGGGATTGATGCCATGATAAAGCCCCGAGGCCAGCACCGCCCACCACAGGGCCGCCGTCGTGGAAATGTCAGCGGTCATGGGGCGATGTCAGCGCCGGGGAGGTCCCGGGTCAAGCCCGGGACGCCGTTTTGCATGGATCAGACCGAGGGGTAGCAGAAGCTGTCGGTGGAGCAGTCGCCGCCCTCGAGCCGGATCTGGTGGCTGCGATAGCCTTCGGGGAAGGACAGGTAGAAGTCCTTGTCCAGTTCCAGCCCGCCGTTTTCGCCGACATTGGCCATGACCATCTGGCCGCCTTCGTCATCCGGGTAGAACTGATCGTCCCAGGTGGAATAGAGCGAGTTGGTCCAGTAGACGCGCTTGCCGTCGCGGCTGATCTCGACCATTTGCGGGCCATAGGCGAAAGGCTGGCCGTTGGGGTGCTTTGTGCCCCGGGCGATGCCGCCGAGTTCGACCTTGCCGGCGAGCTTCGGCGCGAACGGGTCGGAGACGTCGTATTGGTGCATCTCGCCCAAACCCCAGCAGGCGACGTAGAGGAAGCGGTCGTCGAGCGAGAGGTCGATATCGGTGACCAGCGGCGGCACGGCCTCGAACCCCTGCAGCAGGGGCGGCAGGTTTTCCGGTTTCTCGGGGCGGGGGTCGATGGTGAGTGTCTTCTTGGCCTCGAACGTGCCGTCGTCCTTTTGCCACCACGTGAAGATGGAACCCTGGAGGTTTGTGGTGTCCACCACGACGCCGCAGAAGCCGTAATCCTTGCCAGGGTCGTGGGCCGGGCGGATTTCCAGCGCCATCTGGTGGTTTTCACCGAGGTCGATCGTCTGGACGTTCTTGCGCTGGCGCAGGTTCCAGAAGTGGATCGAATGGCCGTACTTGTTCGACAGCAGATCCTCGGCGACGATGCCGTTCTCGAATTGCGGGGGCAGACCCCATTCGGAACTGACCATGTAGTCGCGCGGCAGGTTCCACCAGAAATCGTAGTGCTTGTCCTGCTTGCCGCGGTCCATCTCGTAGCGGCCGAGGATCTCGAAGGTTTCGCAATCCATGATGAAGATGCCCGGAGGGCCGTCGGTGCCGTCCTTGCCGCCGCCACCCAGGGTGGAGACATAGATGCCTTCGGGACCGCAATGGATGGTGTGGGGCCGGGAATAGCCGGTTTTGGCGAAGACTTCCTCGGGCTCGATGATCTTGTGGATCTTGGCCTTGAGCGGTTCCTTGACGTCGATCACGTAGATCCGCGACGAGCGGATGCCGGGGATGATCAGGTAGCGCCGTTCGAGAAAGGCGTGACCGGAGAGCGGCGAGAGGGACGAGGAACAGGCGTTCCAGCCGAAATGGTGAAACTCGTCGCCGGTGTTGGGCATGATCACCTGATGGACGATCTGGGAATAGGTCTTGGAGCTTGGGTCGACGTCGACGATGGCGAGGCCGTCGGGCTGGCTGCCGTCGGGGCTGAGCATGAGAGTGAAGGCGAGCTTTTCGGCGGGGGCCTCCATCGCCATTTTCGGAGTCGGGTAGAAGGTTGGGTCTGGTCTCAGGTTCATCTGCAATTCCTCCCTTGGGTGCGGACGCTGTTCCGGTTTCGCGCGCATCAGAAGAAAATCGTCTCACAGAATCGGCAATCGGCCAATTTTTATTTCTCGCGTGCGTTGAGCGCGGCGAGGCTGCGCGGAGGCGGTGTGATATTGACGTCGGGGCATCCGCGTTTCACGGTGCCGCGGCATGGCGGGCCATGAGAGGACAACCGTGACAGGGGACATACCCGGCATATCCCTTTGGGACCATTCGGCGGAGGAGCCGGAGAGCGGCACGTCGATGCGCGGCGACGTGGTGACGGACGTGGCCATCGTGGGGGGCGGCTATACCGGGCTGGCGACCGCGCTTTACTGTGCCGAACAGGGGATGGAGGCGCATGTGCTGGAGTCCGAACGGATCGGCTTTGGCGGGTCGGGGCGCAATGTGGGGCTGGTGAACGCCGGTGTGTGGTATCCGCCGGACAAGGTGCGCAAGCTGTTGGGCGACACCTACGGGCCGCGGTTCATCGAGCGGTTCGGGAACGCGCCGGGGCAGGTGTTCGACCTGATCGAGAAGCACCAGATGCGGTGCGAGGTGACGCGGACGGGGACCATCCATGCGGCCCATGCGCCCGGCGGGATGCGAGGCTTGCGGGCGCGGTACGACGCGTGGCAACGGCTGGGTGCGCCGGTGGAATTGCTGTCGCGCGACGCGGTGGCCGAGCGGACTGGCACGCGGGCGTTTCATGGCGGGTTGCTGGATCATCGTGCCGGCACGGTGAATCCGATGGGATACGTACGTGGGTTGGCGCGGGCGGCGCAGGGGGCCGGCGCGGAGGTGCATACCGGCGTGAGGGCGACGGCGCTGCGACGCGACGGGGAGGCATGGCTTGTCGAAACCGACCAGGGCACGATGCGGGCGCGGCATGTGGTTCTGGCGACGAATGCCTATACCGACACGCTGTGGCCGGGTCTGCGCGATATATTCACGCCGATCGAATTCTTTCAACTGGCGACGCCGCCGCTGGGGGCGGAGATGGCGCATGTCCTGCTGGAGCGGCAAGGGGTCTGGGACACCGGGACGATCATGACCAGCCTGCGGCGCGACGTGCGAGGTCGGATCGTTCTCGGGTCTATGGGGCCGGTTGTGGGCAAGGCCGGGCGGGGCTTGTCGCGGCGCTGGGCGGCGAAACGGCTGGAGCGGCTGTTCCCGGAGCTTGGGGCGGTGGCTTTCGAGGAGGCCTGGCATGGGCAGATCGCGATGACGCCAGATCATTTGCCGCGGATTATCCGGCTGGCGCCCGGTGTGCTGACGCCGATCGGGTATAACGGGCGGGGGATCACGACCGGGACGGTGTTTGGTCAGTGCATGGCGGAGCTGATCGCGGGCGGAGATCCGGCGGGCCTGCCGGTGCCGATGAGCGATCTGAAGCGTGTGCCGTTCAAGGCGATGAAGACCGGCGCGATGCGGGCGGGTTTCGTGGCGCACCAGCTTTGGAAGAGCTTTTAAGCCCGGCTGTTGCGCAAACGCAAACCGCCGCCCGGCAAGGGCGGCGGCAAAAGCGAGATACTTCTCGGCTTAGTTCCAGAAGGCTTCGTCAACGCCGTTCATGGCTTCGATATCTTCTTCGTTGAACTTGGTCACGAAGGTGTAGCTCATGTCATCGACGGGCACGAGTTTCGCATCTTTCACTGACAGCATGACGTGCTTGTCGCCGATGTCGAGGAAACCGCCAACTTCGACGATGATGCCGGTCAGCTTGCCGTCTTGCGACATCACGAGGTCTTCGATCTCGCCGATCTGGTTCCACTCCGAGTTGACTTCGTCATACTCGGTCATGTCCCAGCTTTCGCCTTCATCGTTGGCTTCGTTGGTGGTGTAAACGGCACCGCCAGTGATGTCGCGGCTGCGGATCAGCTCGCCTTGCATCTGGCTCATTTCTTCACTGGACTTGTCCCAGCCCATGTCGCTGTCACCGTCACTCATGGCCGATTGCTCGGTTTCCATGTTGGACGAGTCTTCGTTCATGGCCGACTGATCGTCCTGAGCGTCACTGCTGCTGTCGGTGGCGGTGTCATTGGCCGTGTCCATTTCGGAGTTGGATTCGACTTGGGTGTTCTGGGTGTCGGTGTCCATCTCGGTGTTCGAGTCGCTCTGGGCAAACGCGGTGGTGGCTACGAGTGCCATTGCGATGGCGGTGGTTCCAAAGAGTTTCATTATCTGTCTCCTGTTCATTTCTGTTCTGATGGATCAACGCGGCGGGGGGTGCGTGTCGTTCCGAAAAACTATTGAAAAATTGAGGCTTAGCGCGTGAAACCTTTGGCGGGGGGAGTGCGTTAGGGCGCTTGGCGCGGGCGTCGCTGCTCATGATTTCTTAACCTTGTGGCGGGCAAGCTGGGACCATGCTCAGGATGCTTTTGATTTTGCTGGTGCTGGGGGCCTGCGGGACGCCCGGCCCGGAGTTCGCCGGGGTCGCGCCGGTGCGCGTCAAGTTGGGCAAGTCGGTCTTTGACATCCGCGTGGCGGGGCGGCGCGCCGAAGCGATCCGGCTGAACCCGCGACCCGCAATGCGGCTGGCCAGCGTGGGCGTGCCGGCCGTGCTGGCCATCGAGAGGGTCAGCGGGTGCCGGGTGGACCGGCTGCGCGGGGACCAGGCAATGATGCGGGCCACGCTGGATTGCGGGGCGGGCGCCCCGGCGCCACGACAGCGCGAGCCGTATCTTGAATGCGACGCGTTCGATCTGGACGCGGATGGCGGCGCGTTGATCTGTTACCCGTTCTGAGCCGCCACGGGGGACAGGATCTTTTCCATGAAGACGCTGGTGGTGTTCGGGCGGTAATCGCCGAAGATGCCGCGCCGGTTAAAGCCATGGCGTTCGTAAAGGCGGATGGCGGCGTCGAGCGCTTCGGCCGTTTCCAGGCGCAGGACGGTGATGTCTTCGCCCCGCGCCTCGTCTTCCAGCGCGCGCAGGATCGCGGCGGCCACGCCCCGGCCGCGGGCGGCCTCTGAGGTGAACATGGATTTCACCTCGGCATAGCCGCGCTTGAGGGCCAGCGCCCCGGTGCCCAGCGTCTCGGCCCCGTCGCGGGCGGCGTAGAAGCGGATATCCGGGCCGCGCAACTCTTCGAGGTCCAGGAAATAGTTGTCCTCGGGCGGAAACAGGTCGCGCATCATGGCGTGGCTTTGTTCCAGCAGGGCACGGGGGCCGGGACTGGAGGGTTTGGCGATTTCGACGATGAGCATGGGGCGCGGGCTATTCGATTGTCAGGGTCGTCATGGCCTCGATCGGCGTGCCGTTCGTGGCGAGGTGACCGTGGGTGTTGGCGTTGAGCGTGACCCGGATGTCGTGCGTGCCCTTGGGCAGTGCGTCGAGTTGCACCCACGGGCTGTAGGCGCGGGGCTGCTTGACGCCGTTGATATAGACATGCGCGTGGCCGTGGCCGGGGCGGTGATCGCCGTTCACGCCTTCGGGGTCGAAGGTGAAGTTGGTTGTCATGATATGCAGGTTGCGGCTTTGCGGGCCGTCGGGATGAAGCTCGATGGCCAGCGTCGGGGCGGGATCGCCGGCCTCGACCATCTTGTGGTCGTGCATGGCGTTGTCCTGCCCGTGATCATGGGCGGAGTGGTCATGGGACATGCCCTCGGACGTGGCCGTATTGGACATGGCCGGGCGGTCGATCACCGTGGCCGTGACCAGCGCGCCGAGACCAGCCCCGGCGGCGAGGCCGGCCACAAGAAGGGCAATCGGGTTTGACATGACGAAGCGTTCCGTGGCGTGAGCGTGATCTGCGCCGAAGCATATGTTTGGGGCGCGTGCGCCGCAATAACTGCATCGGGAGAATTCAGAATCCGCGCGAGATCACGCAATATCTTGTGGATAAGTGCCGGCATCGCGCCATATGCAGGGGTTTTGCGTTGACAGGGCCCAAGGTCGTGCGCTTGCATGTCCTTCCAAGGCCGGAATCACATCCGATAATCAAGCCGGCCCCACCGGAGGGACACGTGCCGTGCAGTTCACCAAGCTGAGATTGACCGGGTTCAAGAGTTTCGTCGACCCGACCGACCTTTTCATCCAGGACGGTCTGACCGGGGTGGTGGGGCCGAATGGCTGTGGCAAGTCGAACCTGCTGGAAGCGTTGCGCTGGGTGATGGGGGAGAACCGGCCGACCTCGATGCGTGGCTCGGGGATGGAGGACGTGATCTTTGCCGGGGCGGCCACGCGGCCCGCCCGCAACTTTGCCGAGGTGAGCATCCATCTGGACAATTCCGACCGGCTGGCGCCGGCGGGGTTCAACGATGCCGACCACCTTGAGATCATCCGGAGGATCACGCGGGATGTGGGCAGCGCCTACAAGGTGAATGGCAAGGACGTGCGGGCGCGGGACGTTCAGATGCTGTTTGCCGATGCCTCGACCGGTGCACATTCGCCGGCGCTGGTGCGGCAGGGGCAGATTTCGGAATTGATCAACGCCAAGCCCACGGCGCGGCGGCGCATCCTGGAAGAGGCGGCGGGGATTTCCGGCCTCTACCAGCGGCGACACGAGGCGGAGTTGAAGCTGAAGGGGGCCGAGAGCAACCTGGCCCGCGTCGATGACGTGATCGAGCAATTGGCGACGCAGCTGGCGCAGCTGGCGCGGCAGGCCAAGCAGGCGGCGCGGTATCGCCAGATCGGCGAGGAGTTGCGGCAGGCCGAGGGATTGCTGCTGTATCGCCGCTGGAAGGAAGCCGACCTGGCGCGGGCCAAGGCGCAGAGCGAGCTGACCGAGCGGACCAGCGACGCGGCGCGGGCCGAGGCGGCGGCGCGCGAGGCGGCAAAGCTGCGGGCGCGGGCGGACGAGGCACTGCCGCCCCTGCGCGAGGAAGAGGCCATCGCGGCGGCGGTGTTGCAGCGGTTGCAAGTGAGCCGCGACACGCTGGCCGAGCAGGAAGCCGCGGCCAAGGACCGGATCGAGACGCTGCAATCCCGGATCGAGCAGCTGGCCCGCGACATGGAGCGCGAGGACAGCCTGAACCGCGACGCGGGCGAGACGATCGAACGGCTGGAATGGGAAGCGCAGGAACTGGCCAAGGCCGCCGAAGGCCACGAGGGCAAGCTGGAATCGGCGAGCGCCGAGGCGGCAGATGCCAGCCAGGTCTTGCAGGCGCGGGAAACCGAACTGTCGGAACTGACGGAGGATGTTGCACGGCTGGCCGCGCGGCACCAGTCGGCGCAGCGGCTGGTCGAGGACAGCCGCAAGACCCGCGACCGGGCGGATGCCGAGGCGGCGCGGGCCAAGGACGCGGTGGAGGCGGCGCAATACACCGTGACGCGGGCCAGCGAAGAGTTCGAGGCCGCCGAGACAGCCGAGAAGGACGCGACCGAGGCGGCGCAGGCAGCCGAAACAGCGTTGACCGCGGCCGACGACGCGCGGGCCGATGCGCAGGGGCGCGAGGCGGATGCGCGGGCGGAACGCTCCGAGGCCGAGGGCGAGGTGAGTGCCCTGTCGGCGGAGGTGTCGGCGCTGGCGCGGCTGCTGGAACGGGACACGGCAGAGGGCGGGCAGATCCTTGACGCGGTGCAGGTGGCGCCGGGGTATGAAAAGGCGCTGGGCGCGGCGCTGGCCGATGATTTGCGCGCGCCCGAGGTCGATGCGGACGGGCCGTCGGGCTGGGTTCCGCTGGACGGGTATGCCCAGGCGCAGACTTTGCCTGAAGGTGTCGTTGCTTTGGGCGCTCATGTGAACGTGCCGGGCGTGCTGGCGCGGCGGATGGCGCAGATCGGGCTGGTGGATCCGGATGACGGGCCGCGGTTGCAGGCGCTTCTGAAACCGGGGCAGCGGCTGGTCAGCGTCGAGGGTGACCTGTGGCGCTGGGACGGGTACCGCGCCTGGGCCGAGGATGCGCCGTCGGCTGCTGCGCTGCGACTGGAGCAGTTGAACCGGCTGGAAGAGTTGAAGCAGCAATTGTCGCATGCCAACGCGCGGGCCGAGGGTGCGCAGCGGGCGCACGAGACGCTTAAGGCGCGGCTGGTCGAGTTGACCGAGGCGGACAAGGCCGCGCGCGAGGCGCGGCGTGCTGCCGATGGCAAGGTCGCCGAGGCGAACCGGGCGCTGAGCCGGGCCGAGGCGGAGCGGAGCCTGGCCGGGTCCAAGCTGGAAAGCCTCGGGTTGGCGGTGAAGCGCCACGAGGAAGAGGCGCTGGCCGCCCGCAAGACGCTGGCCGAGGCGGAAAAGGCGATGGGCGATCTGGGTGATCTGGATACCGCGCGCGCCGAGGTGGAAGACGTCAAGATGACGGTCGAGGCGGCGCGGATGACGATGATGTCCAAGCGTTCGGCCCATGATGAGCTGCGTCGCGAGGGCGAAGCGCGGCTGAAGCGCAGCCAGGAAGTGACCAAGGAATTGTCGGGCTGGCGGCACCGGCTGGAAACGGCGAAGACGCGCAGCGCGGAGCTGGCCGAACGCAAGGAGGCGAGTGAGGCGGAACTGGCAGAAGCCGGGGCGAAGCCGGGCGAACTGGCCGCGAAGCGCGAGGAATTGAGCGCGGACATTTCGAAGGCCGAGGCGCGGCGGGCCGAGGCGGCCGACACGCTGTCGAACGCCGAGGGCGTGGCACGTGAGGCGGTGGCGAACGAGCGTGATGCCGAGCGGCTGGCCGGCGAGGCGCGCGAGGCGCGGGCGCGGTCCGAGGCGCGGGCGGAAGCAGCGCGGGAAACCCAGGCACAGGCGGCGGCGCGGATCGAGGAGGAACTGGAGTGCTCGCCCGAGGACCTGCTGGAGACGTTGCAGGCCGATCCCGAGACAATGCCCGCGTCGGAGGCGATCGAGGCCGACGTGAACCGCCTGAAACGTCAGCGCGATGCGCTGGGGGCGGTGAACCTGCGGGCCGAGGAAGACGCGCGTGAGGTGCAGGAAGAGCATGACACGCTGGTCAATGAGAAGTCCGATCTCGAGGAAGCGATCCGCACCCTGCGCAATGGTATCGCGTCGCTGAACCGCGAGGGGCGCGAGCGGTTGCTGACGGCGTTCGAGCAGGTGAATTCGAACTTCTCGATGCTGTTCAAGCACCTGTTCGGCGGCGGCGAGGCGAACCTGGTGATGGTCGAGAGCGACGACCCGCTGGAGGCTGGTCTGGAGATCATGTGCCAGCCGCCGGGCAAGAAACTTGCGACGCTGAGCCTGCTGTCGGGGGGTGAGCAGACGCTGACCGCGCTGGCGCTGATCTTTGCCGTGTTCCTGGCCAACCCGGCGCCGATCTGCGTGCTGGACGAGGTGGACGCACCCTTGGACGACGCGAATGTGGGGCGGTTCTGTGATCTGTTGGACGAGATGTGCCGCCGGACCGAGACGCGGTTCCTGATCATCACACACCACGCGGTGACGATGAGCCGGATGGACCGTCTTTTCGGGGTGACGATGGGCGAGCAGGGTGTCAGCCAGCTGGTGTCGGTGGATCTCAAGAAGGCGGAGCAGATGGTGGCGTGAGCCATCCGTCGTTAAGATTTTATGAACATAGAGCCGATATCTCTGGTCTCGCTGCAACCCTTTGCAGTGAGAGGAGGTGGTTCAACTGAAGGAAAACACCTTCCGCAAATGGATGGTCGTTCTGGCAGCGGGAACGCTGGTCGTGACGATCATTCGACTTTGTATAGGGCTTTGATACCCTGACAAAGAAAGACCCCGCGAAGCAGCAACTTCGCGGGGTCACGTCTTTGGTGGTTCACCTGAAAGACAACTTCCGCATTCTTAATATGATGCGCTTTTCTTACCAAAAAGTAAAGCCGAGCGCGCGACCTTGGTTAACGCCTTACGGCAGCGGTCCGGTCTGCCAGAGCGTGATGCGCAGGCCGCCATGGGCGACGGGCGGGCCGGGGTCGGTGAAGGGCAGGCCGGTGGCGTTGGCAAGGCTGGCGTCGGTGGTCACGAGGCCGACGCGCCAGCCTGCGAGCCGTTCCGCGAGGGTCTTGCCGAGGGCGCCATAGAGGCCGAAGAGCTGTTTGCGCTCGCCGATGCGGGTGCCGTAGGGCGGGTTCACCATGACGAGGCCGGGTGGACCGTCGGGGCGTTGGAGATCACTGAAGGCATGGTGCGAGATCGTGACCCGGTCGCCGAGGCCGGCGGTGTCGGCGTTGGCCCGCGCGCCGGTGACGGCGCCCGCGTCACGGTCGCTGCCGTGGAAGCGGAGGGTGGTTTCGGTGTCAGTTTGGCCGCTTTTCAAGTCCTGCCATGCGCTTGTATCGAAATTGGCGAAACGCTCGAAGGCGAATTCCCTGTCACGGCCAGGGGCCCGGCCGAGGGCGATTTCCGCAGCCTCCAGCAGGAAGGTGCCGGAACCGCACATCGGGTCCAGCACCGACTCGGTGCCGGTGTAGCCGCATTGGCGCAGGAAAAGCGCGGCAAGGGTCTCGCGCATGGGGGCCTTGCCCACGAAGGGTTTCTGGCCGCGGCGGTGGAGTGGCTCGCCCGAGGTGTCGAGGCTGAGCAGGCACTGGTTATCCTCTATCCGCAGCTGGACGCGCACGGGGTCGTCGCCTTCAAGCGGCGCGCCGGTGACCTCGTGGATGGCGCGGGCGACGCGTTCGGCGGCGGCGCCTTGGTGGTAGATCTTTGATTTGCGAGTCGTGGCCTCGACCGTGATCGGCACGTCGGGGCGGAGGAGACCCGCCCAGCCGACTTCGCGCGTGCGGGTTTCGAGCTGGTCGAGATGCATCGCCTGAAAGCGGGCGACGCGGGCGAGGACCCGGCCCGCACCGCGCAGGGCGAGGTTGGCGCGCCAGACGTCCGGCCAGTGGCCGCGAAAGCGGACACCGCCGGGGGTGGCCTTGGGCTTGGCGAACCCGGCTGCCTGCGCCTCGTCCTTGAGGGTGAGTTCGAGACCGGGCGGGGCGGTGAGAAAGATCTCGAACGCGCGGCGTGGCATCATAGGGCGTTCAGAAGCGCGGGCGTGGGCCAGGCGTCGGCGGGCATGCCGAGTTCCTGCTGCACGTCCTGCACGGCGGCGCGGGTGCCGGAGCCGAGGATGCCGTCGACCCCGCCCACGTCATAGCCGCGTGCGGCGAGCTTTTCCTGCAAGCGCTTCATCTGATCGCCCGAAAGGCCCGGATCGGGGTTGCCCGCGTCGAAGACCGGCGCGCCTTCCAGACGGTTGGCGAAATAGGCGGCGGTCAGGACGTAGGTGTAGCTTTGGTTCCATTCGAAATAGACGTTGAAATTGGGGTAGGCGAGAAAGGCCGGACCTTTGCGCCCCTCGGGCAGGAGAATGTTCGCGGGCAGGTCGCCGCGGATCTGGCCATGGCGGGGGGTAACCCCCATGGCGGCCCATTCGGAGGCGGGCAGCGTCGTGCGCAGGCCCGTCTTGGACCAGTCGAAGTTGTCGGGCACGTCGATTTCCTGCAACCAAGGCTCGCCCGCGCGCCAGCCGAGATGTTGCAGCATCTTGCCGCCCGACATCAGCGCGTCGGGGGCGGAGGTCTTGAGGTTGACCTCGCCGTCGCCGTCAGCGTCGACGCCGTTGTCGATGATATCCTGCGGCAGCATTTGGACCATGCCGATTTCCCCGGCCCAGGCGCCGGTGGTTCCGATGGGGTCGAAATTGCCCATCTCGTAGAGTTCCAGGGCGGCAAAGACCTGAGGCCGGAAAAGCTCGGGCCGGCGGCAATCATGCGACAGGGTGACCAGCGCGTTGAGCGTGTTGTAATCCCCTTGAAAGCCGCCGTAGTCGGTCTCGAACGCCCAGAAGGCCAGTAGCACGCCGCGCGGCACACCGTACTCGGCCTCGATCCGGTCGAAGACGGCATCGAACTGCTGCGACTTGGCGCGGCCGGTGTTGAGCCGGTTCGCGCTGATCAGGCGACGGGCAAAGTCGGTGAAGGGTTTCTGGAAAACACCCTGGCGACGGTCGGCCTGCAGGACGCTTTGGTCCTGGCGCACCGAGGCGAAAAAGCTGTTCACGCTGTCGGGCGCGTGGCCGCGGGCAATCGCCTCTTGCCGCAGCGCGTCGACGAAACCGGAAAACGAGCCGCCGCAACTTTGACCATAGGCGGTGGTGGCGGTGCAGAGCGACAGGGCGAGGGCGAGGCAGCGGATCATTCAGTACTTCCTTTTCCGGGTGAGAGTGCAGCAGCGGATTGGCCTTGGCCAGTCCGGAAAACCTGTATTCGGGCATTGTGTTATTCAATATCGGAGGGGCAACGCCCCCGGGGCGTCGGGGTTTCATCTGCCGGGTTCGCGCTAGGCGACGTCGAACTGGACGACTTGATGGAGTCTGGTGTACCGTTTCTTGTGCACTGAGTGTCCGGCGGAGCCTGGACTGACGTCACGTAAGGTGTTAAGTCCTTATATCGTTTTCTTTTTCCAGAACTAACTGATCATATTCAGCGTTTATCTAGACATGCAGACCGAGGTGCTGTGCGTGCTGGGTTAAAGTACGGAAGTCGTTTGAGTGAGAAAGAGCCAACTGAACGTTCTGATCGTGGAGAGCGACGTGTCGCTCGGCCAGCTGTGGCAGCGTCACCTGGAACGGCAAGGCTTGCGCGTGCGACTGGAGCATGATCAGGCCGGGGCGATAGAGGCGCTGGACTTGCGGCCCTTCGACCTGATCGTGCTGAACCTGCTGTTGACGCGCAGCAGTTCTTTTTCCATCGCCGACGCGGCCGAGGCGCGTCATCCCGGTATCCCGATCCTGTTCGTCACGAATACCTCGTTTTTTTCGGACGGGTCGGTTTTTGGATATTGCGCCAATGCCCGGGCTTACGTGAATGCCGCGACGCCGCCGGAAGACCTGACGGCGATGGTGGAGCACTACGCCCGCTCGGGCTGAGGCCTGGTGTCCGGGTCGGCCAGCCGGGTTTCGATCTTCGACGCGTTTTCCAGCGTCCGGTGCACGGGGCATTTGTCCGCAATCTCGAGCAGGCGCTGGCGCTGGTCGTCGCTGAGATCCCCCTTGAGGCGGATGGTGCGAATGAAGCTGTCGATCTTGGCCGGGCTGCTGCCATCGGCATCCTGGGCATGGACCTTGTCATGGGTGACGTCGACCGAGACATGATCCAGCGGCCAGCCTTTGCGACGGGCATACATGCGAATGGTCATCGACGTGCAGGCGCCGAGACCCGAGGCGAGAAAGCCGTAGGGGCTCATGCCGCGGTCGGTGCCGCCATAGGCCTCTGGCTCGTCGGCGCGGACATGGTGATGTGGTCCCGCATGTATGTCCTGCAGAAAACCGTCTGGGTCCACTTCGCAGACACGCACAACGCCTTCGGGCGCGCCGGGGGGCGGCGCGGGGCGCTTGAGGTCGAGATAGCGTTGTGCCCAGGCGGCGATGACCCCGGCGGCGTACTCGGCATCGCCGGGATCGGTGATCAGGTGGTCGGCGCTGTCGAGGGTGACGAAGCTCTTGGGATGCTTCGCGGCCTTGAAGATCTCGGTGGCGTTGTCGATGCCGACGGTCTCGTCAAGCGGGGCGTGCAGCACTAGAAGCGCGCGCTTGAGGCCGGCAATGCGTGGAGCGAGGTTTTCGGCGCGGACATCCTCGACGAATTTCTGGCCGATGCGGATGGGGCGGCCGCCCAGTTCGACTTCGGCGGCGCCGTCGGCCGCGATTTTTTCGAGCGCGCCGTCGAAATTGTGGGTGACGTGGCCGGGATCGAAGGGCGCGGCGATGGTGGCCACGGCGCGGGCGCTGTCGATACTCGACGCGGCCGCCAGAACGGCGGCGCCGCCGAGCGAGTGGCCGATCAGCAGGCTGGGAGGCATGTCGTGGGCCGCCAGCGCGTTGGCGGCCAACACGAGATCCTCGACATTCGAGGTGAAAGACGTGTTCTCGAACTCGCCTTCGGAATGGCCCAACCCAGTGAAATCGAAGCGCAGCACGGCGATCCCGGCCCCCACCAGCCGAGCCGCGATCCGGCGTGCGGCGGGAATGTCCTTGGAGCAGGTGAAGCAATGCGCAAAGAGCGCGGTGGCCGGGTGCGGGCCTTCGGGCAGGTCGAGCCGGGCGGCGAGCTCATGCCCGTCATGGCCTTTGAAAGTGAAGCGTTCGCTTGGCATGGGTGGTCCTTTCGGTTGCCTTCAAGATGGCAGTTCGGATCGCATGCGTAAGGAGTGTTTCACGGTCGTCTCGGGATTGTGAGGCGCCTGCGCGGTCGGTCAGCATCCCGGGGCGGCCGAGTTTCAGATTTGTCCCGTGACAGCCTTCCCGTCATTCTGCGCGGAATCGTTGATGGGCTGGGAGCGCTGTGCAATGGTGGGCGCATAGTCGTCAAATAATAACAGTCGCATGTCCACAAATTCCTTCATGGCCAAGTCGGTCATCCTTGTGAGTGCCCTTGTAGGTGGGGTCGTCGGCTTGTTTGAACTCAGCGACAGGCTCATGGTCGCGACCGAAGAGGATGGCGAGGTCACCACCCAGTCAATCACGGGCGCTCTGGACAACAGTCAGACGGGCGCCACGGGGGGCGAGAGCGGCGGGGGGCAAGCGGCATCCGTTGAAACACACGACGCGCCCACGCGCAGCGTTCTGGAGCGCGAGTTGGCCACGCGGATCGAACAGCAGCTACAGAGATACGACTGCGCCGGTGTCGCGGTGGAGCAGGTCACGGCAACGGCGCTTGTGGTGCCTGACGAAGAGACGACCCACGGTTTCGAGGGCCATACGCTGGAAGCTGCGGTGGTTCTGGCCGGGTCCGATGGGCCGGAGCGAATGCGTCTGGTCGGATCGGGAAAGGGCCCGACGGGAGCAATCGGCGCCACCGACATGGCCCTGCGCGGCTTTGAGGAGCAGGTGACGCAGACCGGAATTTTCAAGGCGAATTGCAAAGGGGAGTGAACATGGGGTTGAGAAAAGCGGTGATTGCCTGCCTTCTGTCGGGCCTGACCGGGATGGCGGGGCTAGCGGGGACTGCGGAGGCGGCCTCCTCCGTGGACGAAAGTCTGGATGAGATCGCGGGCCAGATCGTGGAGCGGACGCGCACGGACGGAACGGCGACCATCGGCATTTCGACCTTTACGCACAGTGACGGCACCTGTTCCGATCTGTCCAATTACGTGAGCGAGTTCGTGGTGGACAGCCTGTTCAATGCGGGCGAGGGCAAGATCGACATCATCGAGCGGTCGCAGCTGAGCGCGATTTTCCGGGAGATGGAGTTGGTGTTCGACGGGACCATCGCACCAGATGCCGCGAAGCGGTTGGGCGAGATCGAGGGGGTCGACGCGCTGGTGACCGGCTCGCTGATACAGTTCGGCGAACAGGTGAAGGTGCAGGCGCGGATGATCGGCACGCAGGACGGCCGGCTGTTCGCCACGGCCCGGTCGGAGTTTCCCAGCGTGGGCAGTGTGGCCGAGATGATGGCGACGCGCAGTCGGAGCGCCTGTGGCTTTGCCGAGGCAAGCGGCGGGGAGGCGGCGACCACGCAGGTCGTCGTGGTCGACAGCGGGAGTGGACAGGCAAGCGTGCAACAGCAAAGCTTGGCGGAACCGTCACGCAGATATTCGTCGGATGTGTACGAGGCTGAGGTGTCGAGCTTGATTTATTCGAAATCCAAGGGCGAGGCGACCTTTGCGATGCGGTTCAAGAATACGACCGAGAACACCATCGCCTTGTCGTATCTTCCGAACTCGATCTCGATCGCGGACGGGCAGGGCGGGTTCATGGAACCCAAGGGAAACTGGTCGGGCCTGCGAACCTGCTATGGCGAGGGCTATCTGCAATACTGTAATTCGAGCGATCCCAAATATGCGACGGTCTTGCCGCCGGGGAAGGTGGCGCAGCTGAACTTTCAGGTGGTTGGAGACAAGGACATCGAGACGCCGCGCTTTACCCTGGCGCTGGAACTCGTGGTGACGCCGAACGTGGAGGAAAAGGAAGCCTACGCGGTGCAGTCTCTGGGCTTTTACGACATGCCGCCGGACGGCTGAGCGTTCAAGTCTCGCCCATCAGCGCGGCGTCGAATGGATATCGCGTGAGGTTCTCGTAGCCGTCTTCGGTGATCAGCACCTGGTCTTCGAGCTTGATCGAGAAATCGCCGCCAACCTCGCCCACCAACGCCTCGACACAGAGGGTCATGCCGGGTTCCAGCGGATAGTCGAAGGCGCCGGGCACGGCCTGGTCGGGATAGGCGACGAGGGGCCATTCGTCGCAAAGGCCGACGCCGTGCATGAGGCAGCCATATTTCTGCGCCCGGTATCGGTCGTCAAGCACGTGGGTGCCGGCGGTGAGTTCGGGGATCGTGACGCCGGGTTTGAGCATTTCCATGTTGGTCATGATGTGCTCATGCGCGTGCTGCATGGCGTAGATCATGTCGGGGCGCGGTTTGGCGTCACCGATCCACCAGCTGCGCGAGATGTCGACGCAGATGCCGTAGCTGCCGACGAGATCGGTGTCGAACGAGATGATCTCGTTCATCTGGGTGATGCGCGGGCCGCATTCCTGGAACCACGGGTTGGAGCGGGGGCCTGAGGCGAGCAGGCGGGTTTCGATCCATTCGCCGCCGCGGCGGATGTTCTCGGCGTGCAGGACCGACCAGATATCGTCTTCGCTGGTGCTGCCCAAGGGCACGTTGAGGCGCGCGAAGCGCTCCATTTCGGTCACCGCGACCTCGCAGGCGTGGGAGGCGCAGCGCATGGCGAGGATCTCGTCGGGGCCTTTGACGGCGCGGCACTTTTCCGTCAGTTCCTCGCCTTCCATGATCTCGAAGCCCTGAGCCTCGAGCGCGCGGAGGCCGTGGAGCATGATCTTGTCCAGCGCGAGGCGTTTGTTCCCCGGGGCGTGCTCGGCCAAGAGCGCGCGCACTTCGTTCGAGAAGGTATCGGCGGCCACGTCCACCTTGTCGCCGCGATCGAAGTAGAACAGATCGGCGCCGGAGCGTTGTTCGCGCACCAGCGGGTTGAACGTGCTGAGGAACGGTGAGTTCTTGTAGTCCCACATCACCATGTAGCCGTCAGCGCAGACCAGCAGGGCGCGGAACGGGTTGTGTGTGTTCCAGAGCTGCATGTTCGTCGAGTCGGTGGCGTAGCGGATGTTCAGCGGATCGAAGACCAGCAGCCCGGCATAATCACGGTCCTGGACGAAGCGGGTCAGGCGTTCCCAGCGGTAGCGGCGCATGGCTTGCAGATCGGGGAGTTGAAGATCTGCCGCCTCCCACTCGCGGAAGGCCAGTTGGGTCGGGCCGATCTCGATCCGGTCGGCGTCGTTGGGGGTGTTGTCGCCCAGAACGGGCCCTCGGGTGGGGTCGATCTTGCGTGTGTCGCGGAAATGGATGTTCATCGTCGGGCTCTTCGAGTCTGGTTCAAGATTGGGCGCCCAAGCCGCGATTTGCTCGACGGAATGCGACATCGGGAATGTCGGAACTGCGCCGGCGCGTCACAAAGGTTTTGCGAAACCGTCACGATCTTTTTGGAAGAGCAGGGATACTCCCGGGCGATGAAAACACGTCATGGGAGATCGAGAATGATCCGTTTCACATTCGCCGCGTTGCCTATTGCCATTGCCGGGTTGGCGACGCCGCTGGCCGCCGAAGAGGTCGGGTACGGGCCGCGCCCGGGCTACCTGATCGACCGGATGGCCGAAGGACCGTTGAAGGAAAAGCTGGCCTCGTGCACGGGCCAGACGCCGGCGCGGTCGGATTTTTCTATCGGACACCGGGGGGCGCCGCTGTTGTTCCCGGAACATACGGTTGAATCCAACAAGGCGGCGGCGCGGATGGGTGCGGGCATCCTGGAGTGCGACGTGACCTTCACCAAGGATCATGAACTGGTCTGCCGCCACGCGCAGAACGATCTGCATACGACGACCGATATCCTGGCGTCGGACCTGGCGGGGACTTGCGTGACCCCGTTCAGCCCCGCCGATGGCGAGACGGACGCGACGGCGGAATGCCGGGCCTCGGAAGTCACGCTGGCCGAGTTTCGCACGCTGACCGGCAAGATGGATGCGGCGGACACGTCGGCCACGACGGTCGAGGGGTACATGGACGGCACCGCCAGTTGGCGCACCGATCTTTACGCGGTCGCGGGCGGAACGCTGATGACCCATGCCGAGTCGATCGCGCTGTTCCGAGACCTGGGCGCGAAATTCACGCCCGAGCTGAAGAGCCCGGCGGTGGAGATGCCGCATGACGGGTTCAGCCAGGAGGATTATGCGCAGAAGATGATCGACGAGTACAAGGCGGCGGGCGTGCCGGCCTCGGACGTTTGGCCGCAAAGTTTCAACCTGGACGATGTGCTTTACTGGATCGAGAACGAGCCGGAGTTCGGTGCGCAGGCGGTGTACCTGGACGGCCGGTATGACATGGAGGGGTTCGACTACATGGACCCGGCGACGTTCGAGCCGTCGATGCAGGAACTGGCGGATCAGGGCGTCAATTACATCGCGCCGCCGATGTGGATGCTGGTGACGCTGGAGGGCGACGAGATCGTGCCGTCTCCCTATGCCACGGCGGCCAGCGAGGCCGGGCTGAACATCATCACCTGGACGCTGGAACGCTCTGGCCCGCTGACCGGCGGTGGCGGTTGGTACTTCCAGTCGGTGGCGGACACGATCGACACCGATGCGGATTATTTCACCATGCTGCAGGCGCTGCATGACAAGGTCGGCGTGGTCGGTGTGTTCAGCGACTGGCCCGCGACGGTGACCTATTACGCGAATTGCATGGGGCTGGACTGAGCCACGCCAGAGCCGCCCGGTGCGTGTGCGTCGGGCGGGTTTTCTTTGAGTATTTTGGAACGATGAAAGGCGCGGTCAGGTGCTGCGGACCGTATCGATCATCAGTTGCACGTTGTCGGGGTCGGCGTCGGGCGTGATGCCGTGCCCGAGGTTGAAGATGTGCGGGCCGCCGCGGAACGCCTCGACCACTTGGCGCGTCTCGCGCACCAGGGCGTCGCCGCCGGTGACCATGTGCGACGAGGCGAGGTTGCCCTGCACGCAGCCGTCCTTTTGCACGTGTTCCGCGGCCCATTCGGGGCTGACCGAATTGTCGATAGCCACGCAATCGGCGCCGGTCTTTTCATGGAAACCGATATAGCCGTCACCGGCCTCGCGCGGGAAAGCGATGACCGGGATGCCGGGGTGCTTTTCCTTGAGCGCGGAGATGATGCGCTTGGTCGGCGCCACGGCGAAATCTTCGAAGTCCTGGCCCTTGAGCGATCCGGCCCAACTGTCGAAGACCTTGACCACCTCGGCGCCGGCGTCGATCTGGGCCGACAGGTAATGGATCGTGGCCTCGGTGATGCGCTGCATCAGCGCCTCGAACAGGGGGCGGTTTTCGGATTTGAGCGCGTGGGCGGGGCCCTGGTCGGGCGTGCCGCGGCCGGCGATCATGTAGGTGGCGACGGTCCAGGGCGCGCCGGCGAAGCCGATGAGCGTGGTCTCGGGCGGCAGGGCGCCGGAGAGATTGCGGACGGTCTGGTAGATCGGGTTGAGCGTCTCGTGCACCTCTTCCGCTGGGCCGAGCTTGTCGAAATCGGCCTGCTGGGTGACGGTCGACAGGCGTGGGCCCTCGCCGGTGACGAACCACAGATCGGCGCCGAGGGCCTGTGGGACCAAGAGGATATCGGCAAAAAGGATCGCCCCGTCAAAGCCGTAGCGGCGGATCGGTTGCAGCGTGACCTCGGTTGCGAGGTCGGGGTTGTAGCAGAGCGACAGGAAATCCCCAGCCTGTTCGCGCGTCGCGCGATACTCGGGTAGATACCGCCCGGCCTGGCGCATCATCCAGATCGGCGGCGTTGCCTGCGTCTCGCCGGCGAGGGCCTTGAGGATGGTTTTTTGTGACGCCATGTCCGGTCTCCCTTTTGCGAGTTTGGTCCCCTTTGAGCCTTGGAAAGTCAACCAAAACTTGTCAGCCCAGATTTACACGTCTAGACCGTCTGCATGACTGTGACCATGCCCACCCCCGCCGCGCCGTTGAAGATCGGTACACGAGGTTCCCCGCTTGCGCTGGCGCAGGCGAACGAGACGCGCGACCGTCTGGCCGACGCCTTTGACCTGCCGCACGAGGCGTTCCAGATCGTCGTCATCAAGACAACCGGCGACCGGGTGATCGACCGGCCGCTGAAAGAGATCGGCGGCAAGGGGTTGTTCACCCGCGAGATCGAGGAGGCGATGCTGTCGGGCGAGATCGACCTCGCGGTTCACTCGATGAAGGACATGCCTGTGTTGCAGCCCGAGGGGCTGATGCTGGACACCTACCTGCCGCGCGAGGATGTGCGCGATGCGTTCGTGTCGCCGCGCTACGAGGGGCTGGCGGGGCTGCCCGAGGGCGCCAAGGTGGGCACGTCGAGCCTGCGGCGCAAGGCGCAGGTGCTGGTGAAATTTCCGCATCTTGAGGTGGTGGAGTTTCGCGGTAACGTTCAGACAAGATTGAAGAAACTGGATGACGGCGTGGCGGAATGCACGTTTCTCGCCATGGCCGGGCTGAACCGTCTTGGGCAGCCCGAGGTGGCGGTAGGTGCGGTGGATACCGAGGACATGCTGCCCGCCGTGGCGCAGGGGGCCATCGGGATCGAGCGGCGTGCGGATGACAGCCGCGCGGCCGAGATGCTGGCGGCGATCCATGACGTCGAGACGGGCAAGCGGCTGGCGGCGGAACGGGCCTTTCTGGCGACGTTGGACGGTTCCTGCGAGACGCCGATTGCCGGGCTGGCGGAGTTGCAGGGCGACAGGATCCGGCTGCGCGGCGAAGTGCTGCGGCCCGATGGCAGCGAGAGCCTCAGCGACGAGGGCGAGGCGCCGGTCGAGGACGGGGCCAAGCTGGGCGACGCGCTGGCGCGCGGATTGCTGGAGCGCGCGGGGCCGGGATTTTTCGACTGGCGCGAGTAAAAAGTTTAACGGCCTTGTTTGGCTGATTTGGGACGTCGGTATCGCGTCGGTATCCGGGTGGTATCGCGGCGGTGGGGGCGTCGGCAGATCGGGTCGTTAATGCGGCGTGCGGTGGTAAGCGTGGGTTGTCACCCACCCTACGTGCAGGATTGACGGAACTCGGGACGCGGGGCATCGTCGATGGATGCGGATCGAGGACAAGACCGACACCACCCTGACCCTGGTGGATGACCAGAAGGACAAGAAGCTGGGCCTGACGCTGGCTGGCGTGTTCGTGGCCGGCATGAGCCTCTTCATGGCGTGGGAGGGGTTTCCCGAGTTGCTGTTGCCGGGAGCGGTGCTGATCGTCGGGATGGTGGTCTACTGGAAGCGCAGCAAGATGCGGTCTGTGCTGGTCTTCGACCGGGCGGCGGACCGGGTGCACCTGACGGTGACGGACCGCAAGGGGGCCGAGGAATGGGAATGGCGGTTGAGCGACGTCGAAACCGCCGTGATCGGCACGGTGGGCGCCCATGGCACGGATAGCGGGATCGGCCGGCCACATTTGCTCTTGAAGGATGGGACCTACGTGCCGATGCGGCCCTATCACGCGGCGGGCAGTCAGAGCTGGCACGCGGTGGCGGCCTTGAAGCTGTTCCTGGGGCAAAAGCTGGAGGATGCGCCGGTGGGGTGGTTGCCGCCGGATGAGTTCGACCGGCTCTTCGGGGACGAGATGGCGCGGCTTTACAAGAAGTAGCGGGCGTCGCGGCGCGTGGGGTTTCACCCACCCTACGCGGGTAGCGGTGGGCAGTCCCTTCGCGTCAAGAGGTCCTGGGTCAGGCCCGGGACGGCTTCACGTCTCGGAGGCGCGGGTGAGGGACAGGCGGGCGGTTTCCAGGTGTTCCTTCATGATGGTCGCGGCGCGTTCGGGTTCGCGGGCGCGCAGGGCCTCGAGAATCTGGCGGTGTTGCCGGTTGTAGGTGTTGATGGTCGGCTCATCCAGCGTCAGGCGGCGCATGCGGGTCCAGTCGTCCTGGCCGCGGACGCTGCCGATCTGGGTAAGGATCCACACCAGGAGACCGTTGCGGGTGCTGTCGGCGATGGCGCGGTGAAACTGCGTATCGGCCTCGGAAAACGCGGCGGGGTCGTCGACGCTGGCCTCCATCTGCTCGCAGAGCTCTTCCATCCGGTCGAAATCGGCGTGGCGGCCGTGCAGGACCGACAGGCGGCAGCTGTGCGGCTCGAGCGCGAATCGGGCATCCATCAATTCCAGGGGGGTAGCGTTGTCGATGGCGCTGGCCGCGGCTGTCTCGGTCTTGTGCATGACATAGGTGCCGCTGCCTGGCCGGATCTCGACAAAACCTTCGGATTCCAATTGCATGAGCGCCTTGCGCACGGTGCCGCGGGCGGCGCCGTATGTCTCGGACAGCACCCGTTCGGGTGGCAGGCGGTCATGCTGTTGCAGCGTGCCCTTGGATATTTCGCGCCGGATGAGGCCGGCGATATCCGCCGCGCCCATTCTTTGTGCGTCGCTCACTGTGATTCCTCCGTTAACTGGACCAATTATATACCATATAGCGGCTATTTCCAGCAGAATCTGCATGTTTGGATCAAATTCGGTTGACTTTTGGATTGAGCCTCGGAATCGTGAAGGTGCTGGGCGGCATCGCGATGCCTGCTCATGCCACCTAAAATACCAGCCGCTTCTTGGGTCCAGACACAAGCAAGGCGGCGCAACATCAGGGAGCTAAACCGTGGCTGAAATGGATCTTGAGAAATTTGTCGAGGCCCCCGGGCGCGACGAGAAAATCAAAGAAGTCCGCAAGATGATCGATGCGAAAGGCATCGAGTACCTTTATCTGCAATTCGTGTCGGTGACCGGCAAGATCATGGGCAAGGGCATTCCTGCCGATCACTGGGAAACCGTCGCGAAGAAGGGCTTTCAGCTGGTCTATGGCGCCACGGTGAACCTGTTCACCAACCGCGCGGGCGAGTACCTGGGCTATGGCCCGGAAGCGGCCGAGCTGGTGGGCATTCCGGAACCTGAAACCTTCATGCAGTTGCCCTGGGCGCCGACGATCGGCCGCTTCTACTGCACGCTGTTCCGCAACCGCGAGGAAAAGGAAAATCCGGGTGGGTTCCTGACCAGCGATTGCCGGGGCAACCTGCGCCGGATGCACGAAGACTTCAAAAAGAAGCATGGCCGGAGCCTGCGGATCGGGACCGAACCCGAGATGATGTGGCTGAAGTTCGACGAGAACGGCAAGCCGCGCGACGGCTATTCCAAGCCCTATTGCTATCACATCGACCAGTTCGAAAGCCTGCGCCCGGTGTCGATGCAGGTGATCAAGTATGCCCGCATGATGGGGCTGGACATGATCCAGGGCGACCACGAGGACGCGCCCGGCCAGCTGGAGCTGAACTGGATGTTCGACGACGTGCTGCGCAACGCGGACCGTCTGACCACGTACCGCCAGATCTGTGCGCAGGTGGCGCGCGAAAACGGCATTTTCGCCTGCTTCATGACGAAGCCGTTCATGGGCGTGTCGGCGAGCGGCTGTCACCACAACATGAGCCTGTGGCGCGGCGGCGAGGACGAGTTCGTCAAGTGCGGCAACGATCCCAAGGATCTGCCGGGGATGAAAGAGAACTACATGTACGTCAAGGGCGGCGACAACACGTTCATGCCCGATGACGACGATCCGCAGATGCCCGGCAAGGAAGGCCTCGAGGCGATCGGCGGCGTGGTGCATCACCTGCAGGCGCTGACCGCGGTGGGCTGTTCGACGGTGAACTCTTACCGTCGTCTGTGGGACACGGGTTTCTGGGCGCCGGTCTTTGCCGACTGGGGGTTCCAGAACCGCACCACGGGCCTGCGCGTTTCGGCGCCGGGGCGGTTCGAGTACCGCTCGGTCGACAGCATGGTGAACCCGTACCTGATGGGCACGACCCTGCTGGCGGCGATGGACGACGGTATCGACAACAAGCTGGACCCGGGCGAGCCCGAAGAGCGCAACATCTACGCCGCGATCGAGGCCGGCAAGCAGGTGAAGAAGCTGCCGATGTCGCTTGGCGAGGCGCTGGACTTCCTCAAGAAGGACGAAGTGGTGCAGCGCGGGATGCCCGGCGAGATGTACCGCCTGTTCGACGAGTACAAGCACGATGAATATGCCCGGTTCATGTCCACCGTGACGGATTGGGACAAGGACACGTACATGGAATGCCTGCCCTGAGGCATCCCATGCGTCTGGCGGCGGGTTGAGGAGCCCGCCGCCGCTCTAACGACTATGCAACCCAGAGGAGGCGTTTCCAGATGTGTGGAATTGCTGGACTAATCTACAAGGGCAAGAGCAGCGACGTGGGGTCGGAGATGACCTCGATGCTGCTGGCGCTCAAGCACCGTGGGCCGGACAGCACCGGCTACGCGGTATACGGTGAACCGACCGAGGGCGATTACATCATGCGCCTGAAGGTGGCCGAGGCCGAGGACATGGAAAAGGGCCGTGGCGTTCACAAGGTGATCGAGGACCGTATCGCCTATGTCGAACAGGTGATGGAAGAGCATGGCGCCAAGATCAAGTCCAAGGAAGCGCCCTTGGAATACGCGCTGCGCTACGTGTTCAGCGGGGCCGACAATGTCGGCGAGATGGCCGAGCATATCGAGGAAACCGATGGGATCGAGATCCTGTCGATGGGCAACGGCCTGGAGCTGATCAAGGATCTGGGCGATGCGTCGGTGGTGTCGAAGGCGTACGGCCTCAACGATTTCAAGGGCACGCATGCCATCGGGCATACGCGGATGGCCACGGAATCGGACGTCGACATCAAGTCGGCACACCCCTACTGGGCGTTTCCCTATAACGACGTGAGCGTGGTGCATAACGGCCAGATCACCAACTACTGGATCATGCGCCGCGAGATGGAGCGCAAGGGCCACCGGTTCATGTCGAACTGCGACAGCGAACTGCTGGCGGTCTATACCGCGCACAACCTGGCCAACGGCATCACGCTGGAAGAGTCCCTGCGCAAGTCGATCGAGGAGATCGACGGGGTGTTCACCTATCTTGTGGCCACCAAGGATCAGCTGGGCATGGCGAAGGACACGATGGCGGCGAAACCGCTGGTTCTTTACGAATCCGACGACCTGATCGCCATGGCGAGCGAAGAGGTGGCGATCCGCGCGATCCTTCCGCAGGAAATCGACACGACAGATCCCTATGATGAGGAGGTCCGGGTATGGCAAGCGTAAGCGACGCAGAACTGAAGAAGATGACCCAGGAAGAGCGGGTGACCGCGCTGGGCATGCGGACCGAACAGCTGACGGGCAAGTCGCTTTACGTCGAGTTCGACCCGGATGCCGAGGAGCGTTTCACCTATCCGTGGGCGCCCGACGTGGACTTCAACAAGCGGACCGAGATCGACTGTGACGGCAAGACCGTGACGGAAGTGAACTCGAACATCCGCGAGTTGATGAAGGAAGGTTACGGCACGATCGTGCTGCAGAACCCGCGGGGCATGCACAGCCTTGGCGTGGGGATCCTGAGCAAGCTGAACCTGATCATCGAAGGCTCGACCGGGTACTTTTCCGTCGGCCTGATCGACGGGCCGAACGTGCGCATCAGCGGACGTGTGGGCTGGTCCTGTGGCGAGAACATGATGTCCGGGACGATCATGATCGAGAAGAACGCAGGCTCGACCTTTGGCGCGGCCATCCGGGGCGGCGACCTTGTGTGCCGGGGCTCGGTGGGCTCGCGCACGGGGATCGACCAGAAGGGCGGCACGATCATCGTCGGTGGCGATACCGGCGCGCTGAGTGGCTTCATGATGCAAAGGGGCCGGATGGTGGTCTGCGGCAACGCGGGCAAGAACCTGGGCGACTCGATGTATGACGGCACGATCTACGTGGGCGGCGACATCAAGAGCCTGGGCGTGGATGCTGTCGAGGCGGAGTTGACCGAGCTCGACAAGAAGTGGCTGACACGGAAGCTGACGCAATACGGCCTGATGCCCGACAAGGGGGTGGATCACTTCACCAAGGTCGTCGCCGGCAAGATGCTGTGGAACTACGACAACCTCGAGCCGTCCGAGAAGAAACTGATTTTGTAATGGTGGGGTGAAACCCCACCCTACGCCGGACGTGTAGGGTGGGTTTGCAACCCACCTCACCATGCACGAAGGAGACAATCATGGCTGATGGTGATCTGCCGCAGAAAAAACAGCTGGACCGCGATGTAAACCGCATCGGTGACAGCTTCATCTTCCCGCCGCGTGTGATGGATGACATCCACATCAAGTCCGAGCTTGGCCGGTACCGGATGCGGGGGTTCTCGCTGTTCAAGAAAATCCCGCACTGGGATGACCTGACCTTTTTGCCCGGCACGCTGACGCGGTTCGTGATCGAAGGGTATCGCGAGAAATGCGAGACCAAGACAGTGATCGGTCCGCGCGCCAAGGTGCCGCTGGAGCTGGATATCCCGGTCTATATCACGGGCATGTCGTTCGGCGCATTGTCCTACGAGGCGAAGACCGCGCTGGCGCGGGGCGCCACGATGGCGGGCACGGCGACCTGTTCGGGCGAGGGGGGCATGATCCCCGACGAGCGGCGCTATAGCTCGAAGTGGTTCTACCAGTGCATCCAGTCGCGCTATGGCTTCAACCCCAACCACCTTGTTCTGGCCGATGGCTGTGAATTCTTCATCGGGCAGGGCTGCAAGGTGGGTCTGGGCGGGCACCTGATGGGTCAGAAAGTGACCGACCAGGTGGCCGAGATGCGGTCGCTGCCCGCGGGGATCGACCAACGCTCGCCGGCGCGGCACCCCGACTGGCTGGGTCCGGACGACCTGGCGCTGAAGATCCAGGAGATCCGCGAGGCGACCGACTGGCAGATCCCGATCCAGCTGAAGCTGGGGGCCTCCCGCGTGTTCGACGACGTGCGGATGGCGGTGAAGTGCGACCCGGATTCGATCTATATCGACGGGATGGAAGGTGGCACGGGCGCGGGCCCGCACCTGGCCACGGAAGATACCGGTGTGCCGGGCATGGCGGCGATCCGTCAGGCGCGGAAAGCCATCGACAGCCTTGGCAAGCGCGGCGAGATCAGCCTGGTCTACGCGGGCGGGATCCGGAACGGCGCGGACGTGGCCAAGGCCATCGCGCTGGGCGCGGATGCCATCGCGATCGGTCACTCGGCCATGATGGCGCTGAACTGCAACAAGGACATCCCCGAGGCCAATTATCCCGAGGAAATCGGGGCCGAGCCGGGCTATTGCTATCACTGTCACACGGGGCGCTGCCCGGTGGGCGTGGCGACGCAGGATCCCAAGCTGCGCGAGCGGCTGGACCCGGACGAGGCGGCGGAGCGCGTGTACAACTTCCTGCACACGCTGACCATCGAGGCGCAGTTGTTCGCACGGGCGTGCGGCAAGACCTACCTGCACTCGCTGGAGCCGGAGGACCTGGCCGCGTTGACGATGGAGGCCTCGGCCATGGCGGGGGTTCCGCTGGCAGGCACCGGCCATACGGTTGGCGTCGAGGATTATCACCATTTCTAAACGGTGGGTTGGAAACCCACCCTACGTGTACGGCGTAGGGTGGGGTTTCACCCCACCTCCCGATAAGGAGGGAAAACAATGGCTGGAACACAATATCGCGGCTCGGAGATTACCGATGTCGACCAGTTCCTGAAGGACAAGGACGGGCTCGGCTCGGAGCGGGAAAAGGAAATCGGCCAGCATATCGGCTATCGCTATGACGTGAACCTTGTGCCGGATTATGACCGGATCACGCCGTTCCTGGAAAAGTACATCGAGACCATGGGCTGGGACGACCTCAACTGGCTGGAAGACGTGCACATGGGTTACGAGGAAGGCTCGCCGGCGGTGTTCGACCGCAACAACAATGGCTGGGTGCGGGTGCCCGACACGATCGAGCTGCCCGACAACCAGCAGGACCGGGACATGATCGCGCGGGAACTCCTGATCAAGTTCCAGATGTCGGACCGGCACCCTTTGGTGAACCTGCGCAAGGCCTATATGAAGTTCTGAAGGAACTTTGAAAGGACCAGACATGACGCGCCCGATCAACATCGCCAGCCTGCAGACACGGCCCATGCCCGATTTCGCATCGGCCTGGGCGGAGGCGCGGCCTCTGGCCGGACAGGCGGCGGCCGACGGGGCGCAGGTTCTTTTCCTGCCGGAATATTGCGGTGGGTTGAAAACGGAGGGTGCGGCTGTGGCGGCGCCCTCTGCCCCGGAGGACGAGCATCCGTTCCTGCGCGAGGCGCAGGCCTTTGCGCGGGCGGCGGGGGTGTGGATGAACCTCGGCTCCATCGCCGTCGATGGCCCGGATGGGCGGATCATCAATCGCGGGATCATGCTGGACGATTCCGGCGTGATCCGCGGACGGTATGACAAGATCCACATGTTCGACATCCAGCTGAGCGAAACGGAAGTCTATCGCGAAAGCGAGCGGGTGGCGCCGGGCAGTCGCGCGGTCATTCACGACACGCCGTTCGGGCGGATCGGGCACACGATCTGTTACGATCTGCGGTTTCCGATGCTGTGGCGCGGGCTGGCGCAGGCCGGGGCGGAGATGCTGATCTGTCCTGCGGCCTTTACGAAAAAAACTGGCGAGGCACATTGGCATGTGCTGAACCGGGCGCGGGCGATCGAGACTACGCGGTTCGTGGTGTCGCCGTGTGCCATCGGTCCGGTGCCGGGTGGGGGCGAATGTTTCGGTCATTCGCTGATCGTCGGACCCTGGGGCGAGGTGCTGGCCGAGGGCGGCACGGAGCCGGGCGTGGTGCAGGCGGAGATCGACCTGGATGACGTCGAGACGGCCGCGGGCCGGGTGCCGAGCCTGACGAGTGACCGGGAGTTCGACATGGAAACGCCAGACCCCGAGAGGAACGTGGCATGACATCTTTGGCGGCCCAACTGGGGCAAAGCTATTCCGACAACCCGCTGCGGCTGGGGTTCCTGAAGTGGCAGTGCCATGTGCGGCAGCTGGCGATGCGCAACAATGACGGGCGGCCGGATGATGCGATCATGCCGGAAGTCACGCCGGAGGGGCATGATCAGCCGATGGGCGTTGTGATCACGCTGTTGAACAAGGCGCCGGGGTATTCGGTGACGCCCGAGTTGCAGCACATGGCAGCCAAGACCAACGACCCGGCGCAGCGGCGGCAGACCGCGCTGCAATTCCTGTCGGCGACCTATTACCAGAAGGCCAAGGAATTTTCCGATATCCTGACTGCGACCTTCCCGCCGGGCAGTGAAGGCGCCAGGGCGCTGCACGAGGCGGGCCATGCGACATTGCGCTTCGCGGCTTACGGGCAGGAGTTCGAGCTGGCTTGCAAGGTCTGGCGGTTGGCGCCGCACAACCTGCTGCACCAGTCGACGATGGCGCATAACGTCCTGTTCAACCCGGCCCTGCCGCCGGCGACCGAGGTTCTGGGGTTCGAGCCCGACTGGGACGCGAGCCGGGCCGATCCGCCGGTGGGCGCACGGCGCTGATCCAGTCAGGTTGAGCGCGTTTCACGCGCGCAGGTTTGTCTCGGCCTTGTGGCCTCGGGGGGCGTGAGGGCGGCGTGACGCGCTGTGCCTGACGGTACGCGTATGGCCGGCGGGGGCCTGCGGCGCGAGTATTTTGGCAAGAAAAAGATAGGCTTGGGGCAATCGGTCGGGCGATGTCGAATTGAATCGACGTATGAATACGAAATGTATACAATATGTATTCAGCAAGGAGATTCGTTTTGACCGCCGACAAGAAGACCCAGTGCCTGGAAGACCTGCGGATGCGCATACTGACGCAGGATATCGCGCCGGGCAGCGACCTGGACGAGGCGACGCTGTGCGAGCGGTATGCCATGTCGCGCACGCCGATGCGGGAGATCCTGCAGCGGCTGGGCGGTGAGGGGTATGTGGACCTCACGCAGAATCGCGGAGCCAAGGTGGCGTCGATGGACCTGCCGGTATTGCGGACGTTCTTTCAGACCGCGCCGATGATCTATGCCAACGTGGCGCGGCTGGCGGCGGAGAACCGACGCGAAGACGAGATCGACGGGTTGAAGGAGATCCAGGACTCGTTTCGCCGGGCCACCCAAAGCGGCGACGCGGCGAAGGCGGCGTTGCAGAACCACCGCTTTCACCTGGCGATGGGGGAGATGGCGCACAATCCCTACCTGCTGCCCAGCCTGAAGCGCATGCTGATCGACCATACGCGGCTGAGCCAGACATTCTATCGCCCCGCATCGGCGGACGAGTCGCTGCGGGTGGTGAAGGCCTGCGACCACCATGACGCGATGATCGTGGCCATCGAGCGGCAGGAGCCGGGCCTGATGGTGGATCTGACGATCGAGCACTGGAACCTGTCGCGCGACCGGCTGGAGCGGTTCGTGAGCCCGGATCCGTTGCCGATTGACGTTTTGCCGATGAAGGATCGTGAAGATGCAGTTTGAGGGGATCTGGACGCCCATCGTGACGCCCTATCGTGAGGATTTCACGGTGGACGAGGGCGCGTTGGGCGACGTGGTGGAGCAGTTGATCGCGGGCGGCGTGGCCGGGATCATCAGTGCGGGGACCACGGGCGAATATTACGCGCAGAGCTTTGAAGAGCGGGCGTGGCTGGCGGACAAGACGCATGAGCTGATCCGTGGCCGTTTGCCGCTGGTCGTGGGCACGGGCGCGTTGCGCACCGAGGACAGCATCGAATTCGCGAAGATGGCGAAGGACGTGGGCGCGGATGCGATCCTGGTGGCGACGCCGCCCTATTCGGTGCCGACGGGGCGCGAGATCGCGCTGCATGCGCTGGCGATCGACCGGGCGGTGGATATGCCGGTGATGCTGTACAATTACCCGGGCCGGATGGGCGTGAACATGGACGAGGAGACCTTGGATCGCCTGGGCCGCTCGGCCAATTTCTGCGGCATCAAGGAGAGCAGCGGCGACATCAACCGGCTGCACCTGATCGCGCGGGACTATCCGCATCTGGGCCTTCTCTGCGGGATGGATGACCAGGCGCTGGAGTTCTTTGCCTGGGGCGCGAAGGGCTGGGTTTGCGCCGGGTCGAATTTCGCGCCCGAGGCGCATGTGGCGCTGTACCGGGCCTGCGTGGTGGAGGGGGATTTCACCAAGGGGCGGGCGATCATGTCGGCGATGATGCCGCTGATGCGGGTGCTGGAGCAGGGCGGCAAGTTCATCCAGTGCATCAAGCATGGCGTGACGATGCGGGGCATTCCGGCGGGGCCGCCGCGCAAGCCGCTGTTGTCGCTGAACAAGGATGACAAGCGTAGCCTCGAAGAGGTGATCCGCACGATGAACACGGCCATTGCCGCGATCGAAGGGGGCAAGAAATGAGCGAGCTTCTGACACGGGACGAGTATGGCGCGATTGCCGCCGAGATCGATCTGCCCAAGGCGCCCTTTGTCGATGGCAAGTTCCGCAAGGGATCGGGGCCGGTGATGGAGACGGTGAACCCCGCGACGGGGAAGGTCCTGACGAAGATCTCGACCGCCAATGCGAAGGACGTGGATTTCGCCGTGGAAAAGGCGCGGGAGGCGTTTGAGCGCGGCGAGTGGTCAAAGGCGCATCCGGGCGCGCGGAAGGACGTGTTGATCCGGTTGTGCAAACTGATCACGCGGCGGCGGCATGAATTCGCGGTGATGGAGAGCCTGGATAGCGGCAAGCCCATCCGCGATTGTGAGGCCGTGGACATTCCCGAGGTCATTCACACGATCAAGTGGCATGCCGAGCTGATCGACAAGATCTATGACCAGGTGGGGCCGTCGGGCGACGATGCGCTGAGCCTGATCGTGCGGGAGCCGCTGGGCGTGGTGGCCTGCGTGTTGCCGTGGAACTTTCCTCTGCTGATGATGGCGTGGAAGATCGGGCCGGCGCTGGCCGCCGGAAACTCGGTGATCGTGAAGCCCGCCGAGCAGACCTCGCTGACCGCGTTGCGGCTGGCGGAGGTGGCGCATATGGCGGGCGTGCCGCGCGGCGTGTTGCAGGTGCTGCCGGGGGATGGGCCGAGCGTGGGCGAGCCCTTGGGGCTGCATATGGGCGTGGACATGGTGAGCTTTACCGGCTCGACCGAGATCGGCAAGCGGTTCCTGCGCTATGCGGCGGACAGCAACATGAAGAAGGTCACGCTGGAATGCGGGGGCAAGAACCCCGCTGTTGTCCTGGAGGATGCCGAGAACCTCGATCACGTGGCCGAGCACGTGGTGAACGCGGCGTTCTGGAACATGGGTGAGAACTGTTCGGCGGCCAGCCGGGTGATCGTGCACAAGGCCGTCAAGGCACCGCTGATGGAGCGGATCGTGGCGCGGATGCGCGACTGGAAGACCGGCGATCCGTTGGACCCGGCGAACCATCTGGGCGCGCTGGTGGATGCCGAGCATTGCAAGAAGGTGGCCGGCTATCTCAAAGGCAAGGCGGTGGCCGGGGGCGGCAAGCCAAAGGGCAATTTCATCGAGCCGACGGTTTACGAGGTGAAGAAGGACGACAAGCGGGCAAAGGAGGAGATCTTTGGCCCGGTCCTGTCGGTGATCGAGGTGGCGAGCGAGGCCGAGGCGATCGAATTGGCCAATGACACGGCGTATGGGCTGGCGGCGTCCGTCTTTACCGGGAACGTGCGCCGCGCGATCCGGGCGGCGCGGGAGATCCGGGCGGGGACGGTGACGGTGAACTGCTACGGCGAGGGGGACATCGCCACGCCCTTTGGTGGGTACAAGCAGTCAGGCTTTGGCGGGCGGGACAATGGCGTGCATGCGCATGACCAGTTCACCGAGGTGAAAACGATCTGGGTCGATCTGAGCGATCCCAAGGATGGGGACAACGTCGGGTAGGGTGGGTGTGAACCCACCAGCGCAGCAACGGTGGGTTGGCACCCACCCTACGAGGAATAACGCGATGGATGAGGTTATGGAAAAGAAGTCCGCAAGGCGGGGGCGCGGGGCACGCACGGCGCAGCGCGCGATGCGGGACGTGAAGATGTTGCCCAGCCTGAAGCGGGGGCTGCCGCTGACCGAGCCGATGAGTGCGGAAGAGATCGAGCGGATTGACGCTGCGAGCATGGATATCCTCGAAAACGTGGGCGTGGTGTTCCGCGATGAGATCGCGATTGCCGACTGGAAGCGGGTCGGCGCGGAGGTGCGCGACGGCGACCGGGTGCATCTGGACCGGGGGCTGGTGCGGGAGTTGATCAAGTCGATCCCCGAGACGTTCACCTATCACGCGCGGAACCCGGCGCATAACCTGCCCTTCGGCAAGGATCATGCGATTTTCGTGCCGATGACGGGCGCGCCGTTCCTCCGGGATCTGGACGACGTGCGGCGGAACCCGACGCTGGACGACCTGGCGAACTTCCACAAGCTGGCGCAGATGTCGCCCGCGCTGCATTCCAGCGCGCATCATATCGTGGAGCCTTATGACCACCCGATCAGCCAGCGGCATTTGCGGATCACCTATTCGTCGATGAAGCATTCGGACAAGACGTTCATGGGGATGACGACCAGCCCCAAGAACGCCGAGGACGTGATGGAGATGTGTGCGATCCTGTTCGGAGAAGACTTCCTTGAGGATCATCCGGTGGCGACGGGGAACTGCAACGGCAACAGCCCGCTTGTGTGGGACGAGACGATGCTGGGCGCGATGCGGGCGTTCTGCCGTCGCAACCAGCCGGTGCTGTGCAGCCCGTTCGTGCTGGGCGGGGCCAATACGCCGGCGTCCGTGGCACCGGCGGTGGCGCAGTTGAATGCCGAGGCGCTGAGCGCGCTGGCCTATACACAGGTCATTCGCAAGGGGGCGCCGGCGATCTATGGGCATTACCTGTCGACGGTCAGCATGAAGTCGGGCGCGCCGATGGCGGGGACGCCGGAGATCAGTCTTATGAACATGATGATCGGGCAGATGGCGCGGTTTTATGGCGTGCCGTGGCGGTCCTCGACCAACTTGGGTGGGGCCAAGACGCTGGACGCGCAGGCGGGGTACGAGAGTGCCACGACCCTGATGGCGTTGCAGATGGCGGGGACGAATTACATGTGGCACGCGGCAGGTTGGAACGAAGCCGGGATGCATTGTTCGATGGCGAAGTTCGTGATCGACGCCGAGCAATGCGCGATGGCCTACCGGATGGCCGAGGGCATCCGCTGGGACGATTTCGACGAGGCTGTGGCAGCCGTGGGCGATATCGGGCCGGGGGGGCATTACCTTGGCCATCCCCATACGCTGGCGAATTTCCAGCGGGCGTTCTTCATGCCGGATCTGTTCGACAACAACTCGATCGAGCAGTGGCAGGCCGAGGGCGCCGTGGAGGCCAATGCACGGGCGCAGGCCTATGCGCGCAAGATGCTGAACGAGTACGAAGAGCCGAAGCTGGACGAGGGAGTGAACGAGGCGCTGCTGGCGTATATTGCAAAGCGGGAAGGCGAGATCCCGGCGGCGGATGCGCTGAACCAGGAGTATTGAGAACGCGCCGCGGCGCGGGGAGTGATGCACATGGGCAACCTGCCGTATCTGGACCTGAAAGACCCGAAGTTTTCGACCCGGGGGGCGGAGGTCGTCGCGGCGCGCAAGGCCCATTGGTGCGCCGAGACGCCCTTTGGCCTGGCGGTGCTGCGGTATCGGCAGGTGGGCAAGATCCTGCGCGACCGGCGGTTTCGACAGGGCAGCCATAACTGGCCGGATACGGTCGGGATCGAAGGGCGGTTCGCGGATTTCTGGCGGGATTCGGTGATCGGGCGCGAGGGGGAGGCGCATCAGAAGCTGCGCGCGCTGGCGGTGCCGGCGCTGAGCGAGGAGTATGTGCTGTCATTGGTGCCCGCGTTTGACGAGATCGCGCGGGATTTGTGCGCGGATCTGCGCGAGAAGAGCGCCTGCGAGTTTCAATCGGCGTTTTGCGAGCCCTTCGCGGGGCAGGCGATCACGACGCTGCTGGGGATGGAGCGCGAGGCGTGGCCGCTGGTGGCGCATAATGCCGCGGATCTGGGGCTGGCGATGGGGATCGAGGCCCCGAAATACCAGGAGCGGTTCAACGCGGCCTGCGAGACGCTGTTTCAACTGGCCGATCAACTGGTGGTCAAGGTGCGGCGCGGCGAGGATAGCGAGAGTTACGTCGCGCGCATGGTGGCGGAGTTCGACCGCAACGGGGACTGCACGCATGAGGAATTGCTGAATACCATCGTGATTTCGATCTTCGGCGGTGTGGATACGACGCGGGCGTTGCTGGGGCTTGGCCTGTCACTGTTCATCGAGAACCCCGGGCAGTGGCAGATGCTGCGCGAGGACGAGAGCCTGATCCCGAACGCGGTGGAAGAGTTCATCCGCGCGCGGCCGACGACCACCTGGTCCACGCGCGAGGCGGTCGAGGACGTCGAGATGGACGGGATGATGATCCCCAAGGGCACGGTGCTGAACCTGCTGGTCCATGCGTCGGCGCGGGATCCGGAGATTTGCGAGGACCCGGGCTTTGACATCACGGTCAAGCGCAAGCGGCATTTCGGGTTCGGCGGCGGGGCGCATCACTGCATCGGGCATTTCGTGGCGCGGACGGACACGGGATGCGCACTGGATGCGTTGCGGCAGACTTTTCGGACGGTGGACTATGACGGCGCGCCGGAATGGCTGCCGGATAGCGGCAATACCGGAGCGTTGAGGTTGCCCGTTCGTTACGAGGTCGCGTGATGCGATTCGACGGCAAGGTCGCGCTGGTCACGGGGGCCGCAGGCGGCATCGGGGCTGCGCTGGTGCGGGCGCTCCGGGCGGAGGGCGCACGACTTGCGGTGAGTGACCGCGACAGTTCTGCCGTCGAGGCGGAGGCGCATCTGGATGGCGACCTTTTGGATGGTGCCTTCTGCGATGCATTGCCCGGGCGGGTCGAGAATGCCTTGGGCGGTCTGGACTTGGTGTTCAACAATGCCGGCGTCATCACGCGCGGCGATATCACCACGACGCGCGATGACGACTGGCGCCTGACCATTGGGGTGAACGTGGAGGCGCCGTTTCGGATTTGCCGGGCGGCGATCCCGATCCTGGCCGCGCGGGGCGGCGGGGCGATCGTGAACACGTCTTCCTGTTGGGGTTTGCGGCCGGGACCGAACCATCCGGTCTACGTGACGAGCAAGGCGGCGATTGCCAGCCTGACGCAATGCCTGGGCCGGGATCATGCGCATCAGGGAATACGCGTGAACGCGGTCTGCCCCAACGAGGTGGACACACCGATGCTGCGCACGGGCTTTGCGGCACGCGGGCTGGACCCGGAGCAGGCGATCAAAGACCTGAACGCGAGCGTGCCTGTGGGGCATATCGCAAGCCCGGAAGAGATCGTGGACGTGATGCTGTTCCTGGCGTCGGACGCGGCGCGGTACATGTGCGGGGCGCTGGTCGAAGTGAATGGTGGAAAGGCCGTGATATGAGCAGGTTCGAAGGCAAGGTCGCGCTGGTAACCGGCGGGTCGAGCGGCATGGGCGCGGCCACTGCGGCGATCCTGGCCGAGGGCGGCGCGCGGGTGTTCTGTGCGCAGCGCGGCGGGTCGGCGCACGAGGATATCGCGGCGGATTTCAGCGATGACTCCGTGCCCGAGCGAGTGATGGCGGCGGTTGCCCAGAAGGCAGGTACGCTCGACATCCTGGTGAACAATGCCGGGATGATGCGCGAGGGCACGGTCGAGGAAACGTCGAAGGCGGACTGGGATATCCAGTTGCATATGAACCTGACGGTGCCGTTTCTGCTGATCCGTCACGGAATGGCGATGCTGCGCGAGGGCGGTGGCGCCATCGTCAATCTCGGCTCGGTCGAGGGGCTTGGAGCGAACCCGCGGCACCCGGCCTATTGTGCATCGAAGGCGGGTTTGCACGGGTTGACACGGTCCGTGGCGGTGGACCACGGCAAGGATGGCGTGCGCTGCAACGCGGTGGCGCCGGGGTGGATCGACACGCCGCTGAACGAGGATTTCATCGACAGCATGCCGGACCCGGCGGCGTTTCGCGCCGGGATCGCGGGGATACACCCGGTGCGGCGGACGGGCAAACCCGAGGAAGTGGCGCAATTGATCTGCTGGCTGGCAAGCGACGAGGCGAGTTTCGTGACGGGACAGGTCTGGACCATTGACGGCGGCCGGATGGCCCAGTTGAGCCTGCCATGAAGGTGCGCCAGTTGCCCTGTGATCCGGGTGTGACCGGGTGGAACGCGATCCTGCCCGAAGCAGAGCCGGCGAAGCCGCTGGAAGGGGCGATGACGGCAGATTGGCTGGTGATCGGCGGCGGGTTCGCGGGGCTGGCGGCCGTGCGGCGGTTGAGCCAGCTGCACCCCGAGGCAAAGATCGTCCTTTTGGAAGCCAAGCGGATCGGGGAAGGGCCGGCGGGCCGCAACTCGGGCTTCATGATCGATTTGCCGCATGACCTGTCATCGAAGGATTATGGCGGGGCGCTGGAGAAGGACGTCAGGCAGACGCGGATGAACCGGACGGCCATCGGTTTCGCCGGAGAGATGGCGGAGGCCTTCGGGTTGGGCGCGGAGGCATGGCAGCAGACGGGAAAGACCAACGCGGCGGCGAGCGGGAAAGGGCATCGGCATAATCTTGATTATGCCGCGCATCTTGAGGCGATGGGCGAGGCGCATGAGTTGATGGATGCTGGCGCCATGCAGGACATGACCGGATCGGAGTATTATCGCAGCGGGCTCTATACGCCCGGCACGGCGATGATCCAGCCGGCGCTGTTCGTGCGCGGCGTGGCGCGGGGCCTGGTCAGCAACCGGGTGCGCATTTGCGAGGGGTCGCCGGTGACCGAACTGCGGCGCGACGGCGATTGGGTGGCCGTGACTCCGAAGGGCCGGGTGACGGCGCCGAAGGTGATCCTGGCGGTGAATGGTCATGCCGAGAGTTTCGGGCAGTTCAAGGGACGCCTGTTGCACCTGTTCCTGTATGCCTCGATGACGCGGCCGCTGACCAACGGCGAGAATGCCCGGCTTGGCGCGGAACGCTGGGGACTGACCCCGGCGGACCCGATGGGCAGCACGGTGCGCAAGATCAGCGGCACGGGCGGCACGCGGATCATCATGCGCAACCGTGTGACTTATGATCCGTCACTGAAGGTCTCCCAAGGGCGCGTGGCACGGATGAGCCGGTCGCATGACAGGGCCCTCGCGGCACGGTTTCCCCAGCTTGCGGGTGTCGAGATGGAGTATCGCTGGGGTGGGCGGCTGTGCCTGAGCTGGAACGGCGCGCCGGCGCTGGGTGAGGTGGAGGAGGGGCTGTTCTCGGCCTGTTGCCAGAACGGGCTTGGCACGGCGCGGGGCACGCTCCATGGGATGGCGATGGCGGAGCTGGCCTCGGGCGTCGAGAGCGATATCGTGGAGCATGTCATGGCGCAGGGGGAGCCGTCGCGCCTGCCGCCGTTGCCGTTCACCTATGTCGGGGCAAATGCCACGATGAAGTGGGGGGAATGGAAGGCGGGGGCGGAGCTGTAGCCCAAGATTATTCGTGCGAATAATCTTGGGCGAGAATTTTCGTACGAAAATTCTGGCGCTCAGTGGCGGGCGAGGTCGTTCAGGATCGGGCAATCGGGGCGGTTGTCGCCGGCGCAGCAGTCGATGAGGTGGCCGAGCGTGTCGGCCATGGATTGCAGTTGCGCGATTTTCTCGTTGATCTGTTCCAGGTGCTGGCGGGCGATGGATTTGACGTCGGCGCTGGCGCGGGTGTCGTCCTCGTAAAGTGCCAGCAGCGTGCGGCAATCCTCGATGGAAAAGCCCAAGGTCCGGGCGCGGCCCAGGAAGGCCAGCTTGTGCAGGTCGCTGTCGGTGAAGACGCGATAGCCGTTGGCGCCACGGTCGGGCGTGATGAGGCCGATCTCCTCGTAGTAACGGATGGTTTTGGGCGGCAGGCCGGTCTTGTCTGCGATCTGCGAGATGTTCATTGCGGGGTCTCCGGGGTCAGGCGGCGCAGGCGCAGGGCGTTGGTCAGCACGAATACTGAAGAGAGCGCCATGGCGCCGGCGGCGAGCATGGGCGACAGGAGCGCGCCCGTGACAGGGTAGAGCGCGCCGGCGGCGACGGGGATGAGCGCGGCGTTGTAGGCGAAGGCCCAGAACAGGTTCTGGCGGATGTTGCGCAGGGTGCGGCGCGAGACATGGAGCGCGGTCAGCACGTTTGCGGGGTTGCCGGAGACGAGCACCACGTCGGCGCTTTCGATGGCGACGTCCGTGCCGGTGCCCATGGCGATGCCGATATCGGCCTGTGCCAGCGCGGGCGCATCGTTTATGCCGTCGCCGACGAAGGCGGTTGCGCCATGCGCCTCTTGCAGGCGGGCGATGGTGTCGCGCTTGTCGCCGGGCAGGACCTCGGCCTCTACGTGGTCAATGCCCAGGCGCGCGGCGACGGCGTGAGCCGTGGCTGCCGTGTCGCCGGTGATGAGGGCGGTTTGCAGGCCCATGCCATGGAGGGCTTGGATCGTATCCCTTGCCTGATCCTTGATTGGATCGGAGACCGCGAGCAAGGCGGCGATCCGGGTGTCGATGGCGGCGAAGACGGGCGTTTCGCCTTTGCTGGCAAGCTCATCAAGCTCGGCCTTGAGGGGGGCGGTGTCGATGTCGTGCATCTGCATCAGGCGCGCGGTGCCGACCAGAATGTCTTGATGGTCCACGGTCGCGGTGAGACCGTGACCGGACTTGGCCTTGAACGCCTTGACCGCGGGCAGAGTGAGGCCTTCGGCTTGGGCGGCGGCCTCGATGGCGCGGGCGATGGGGTGCTCGGACTGTGCCTCTGCCGCGGCGATGGCGGCGAGGGTTTCGGCGCGGTCGAAGCCGGGGGCGAGGTGCAGGGCGGTGAGGCTTGGGCGGCCCATCGTGAGCGTGCCGGTCTTGTCGAAGGCGACGACCTTTGCCTCGGCCAGGGTCTGGAGCGCGTCGCCTTTGCGGAAGAGCACGCCAAGCTCTGCGGCGCGACCGGTGCCGACCATGATCGAGGTGGGCGTGGCGAGGCCCATGGCGCAGGGGCAGGCGATAATCAGGACCGAGACGCCTGCCACGAGGGCGAGACCGAGGGCGGGATTGGGACCGACGGCGAGCCATGTAAGGACGGTCAGGACGGCGGTGGCGATGACCACGGGCACGAAGATGCGCACCACGCGGTCGGCCAGCGCCTGGATCGGGAGTTTGGCGCCCTGGGCCTCTTGGACCATGGCGACGATGCGGGCGAGCATGGTGTCGCGGCCGACGCCGGTGGCGGTCATGGTCAACGCGCCGTCGCCGTTGATCGTGCCGGCGATGAGGGCGTCCCCGTCGGATTTGGAGACCGGGAGTGGCTCACCCGAGATCATGGATTCGTCCACGTAGGACGTGCCGTCGGTGACGGTGCCGTCGACGGGGATGCGTTCGCCGGGGCGCAGTTGGATCCTGTCGCCGACGCCGACCTGCGCGACGGGGATTTCGGTGGTTTCACCGTTTCGTATCACGCGGGCGGTGTCGGGTTGCAGCCCGATGAGGCGGCGGATGGCGGCGCCGGTCCGGCCGCGGGCGCGGGCCTCCATCCAGCGGCCCAGAAGGATGAGGGTAACGATGACGGCGGCGGCCTCGAAATAGACGGCGACGGTGCCGGGGGGCAGGACGGTCGGCGCGAAGAGCGCGAGGGTCGAGTAGCCCCAGGCGGCAAGGGTGCCGAGGGCGACGAGGCTGTTCATGTCGGGCGCGCCGCGAAAGAGCGCGGGCAGGCCGAGGGTGAAGAATTGCCGGCCGGGAAAGGCGAGCACGAGGGTGGTGAGGATGAATTGCAGGGTCCAGAGCGTTGGCTGGCCGATCAGGCCGTGCAGCCAGTGGTGGAATGTAGGGATGAGGTGCCCGCCCATTTCGGTGACGAAGACCGGCAGGGTCAACGCCCCGGCGAGCAGGGTCATGCGGCGGGCATGGGTGATCTCTGCGGCGCGGCGCGAAGCAGCGGGATCGGGCGTGTCTTCCTCGGACGGGCGGGCCGGGTAGCCGGACTGCGTGACGACGCGGGCGAGGTCGGCGGGCGTGGCGGTGCCCGCCAGGTAGGTGACCTGCGCCGTCTGGGTCGCGAGGTTGACGGTGGCGGTCAGCACGCCGGGGGTTGCCGTCAGGCTGTCCTCGACCCGGCCCACGCAGGAGGCGCAATGCATGCCGTCGATCGAGAGGGTCGTCTGCGCCGTGCGGGCAGGATAGCCCGCAGAGGAGAGCGCGCCGGTGATGGCGTCGAGCGACGCGGTGCCGGTGTCTACCTGCGCGGTGCCGGTGGCGAAGTTCACGGTTGCGGCGTCCACGCCCGGCAGGGACGTGAGCGCGCGTTCGGCGCGGCCCGCGCAGCCGGCGCAGGACATGCCGTCAATCTCTAGGCGAAGCGTTGTCATGAGGCGTAGATAAGGGTTCCAGTGACTGGAACGTCAAGGGGGTTTTCAGGAAATACATGGGTGCCGCGTGGGTTTTCACCCACCCTACGCACAGGGGATGTGTGAGGTGCGTGAGATCGCGCCCGCGGGCGCGGCCGGTTATGTCCGGGAGCGCAGTTTGAAGACGCCGGTGGCCTCGGCGATGAGGGCGCCGGTGTCGTCGTGGACCTCGCCCTTGGCGAAGAAGGTCGAGCGGCCGCCGCCCGTCACGCGGGCCTCTGCCACAAGGTGCGTGCCGGTGGCGCGGGCGAGGTAGTTGACCGTCATGCTGAGCGTCAGGGCATTCTGTTTGACGTTCGGGTCGCCGGTGAAGCAGCCGCAAAAGCCCATCGCCGTATCGAGGATTGCCGCGTAGACGCCCCCGTGGGGCAGGCCCTGGCGGTTCATCAGGTGCGGCGCGAGGGGGGCTTCGACCCGGGCATAGCCTTCGGACCAGTCGGTCATGTCGAAGCCGAGGGTTGCGGAGAGCGGCGAGGGCGCCTCGCGCAGGTTGGGATTGAACGTGTCGGTCATTGGGTGGCTGCTTTCAGGCCCGAGCGGGCAAAGAAGGGAACATAGGTGCCCAGTTTCAGGGCGCGGTCGGGGTCCGACGCGTTGCCGTCGAGGGCGCGTTTCTTGACGCCTTGCAGGATGGCGGCCATGCGGAAATAGGTGAAGGCGAGGTAGAAGTGGAAATCCGCGATGCCGGGGATGCCGCGCCTTTCGCAATAGGTATCGATGAACTGCCTGTCGGACCAGAGGCCGTGGGCGGCGCGGTCGATTCCCTCCAGCCCGCGCCCTTCGGTGGCGGCGGGCATGGACCATTGCATGATGACCGCCGCCAGATCGGCATAGGGGTGCCCGGTGGTCGACAGCTCCCAGTCCAGAACGGCGGCGACGCGGGGGGCGTCGGGCGCGAAGAGCAGGTTGTCGAGGCGGTAGTCGCCATGGACGAGCGTGCGCTGGCCGTCATCGGGAGGCATGTTGGCGAAGAGCCAGTCGATGAGGGCATCCATCTCGGCGATATCCTCGGTCGCGGTGGCGCGGTATTGCTTGGTCCAGCGTTCGGTCTGGCGTTCGCAGTAGTGGCCGGGGGGGCCGTAATCGGCGAGGCCGCTGGCGTCGAGGTCGACGGAATGGATGGCCACGAGGGTGCGGTTCATGGCGTCGATGAGGGGGCCACGGGCTTCGGGCGCGACGTCTGGCAGGGACGGCTGATCGAAATTGCGGCCCTCGACATGGTCCATGATGTAGAAGGCCGAGCCGATCACGCTGTCGTCTTCGCAGAGGGCGTGCATCTTCGGCACCGGCACGTCGGTGTCCGCCAGTGCCTTTTGCACGCGGTATTCGCGGTCGACGGCATGGGCGGATTTGAGCAGCACGCCGGGGGGTTTGCGGCGGAGCACGAAGCGGCCCGAAGGCGTGTCGAGCATGTAGGTGGGGTTGGATTGCCCGCCGGAGAACTTGGTGGCCGTGACCGGACCGCCGAGGGCGGGCAGGTGGGTCTTGGCCCAGGCCTCGAGCGCAGCGGTGTCGAGCGACAGGCTCACGCGCCGTCCTCGCGCAGGTCGGGGTGGACGTAATCGGAGAACTGTTCGCGCAGGGTCAGCTTGGAGACCTTGGCCGTCGCGGTGAGCGGCAGGGCATCGGTGAAGAGGATGTCGTCGGGCATCTGCCATGTGGCGAAATGCGGTTCGAGATGGGTGTGGATGTCTTCCAGCGTGGGCTTTTCGGCACCGGCGGGGACCACGACCAGAACCGGGCGTTCGTCCCATTTGGGATGCGGGATGGCGATGACGGCGCAGGTGTCGATCAGCGGGTGCGAGATGGCGGCGTTTTCGAGGTCGATGGAGCTGATCCACTCGCCGCCCGATTTCACCAGGTCCTTGGCGCGGTCGCGCACGATCAGGCGGCCATTGTCATCGACGGTGGCGACGTCGCCGGTGCCGAACCAGCCGTCTTCGTCCATGGCTGCCGCGGTGGCGTCTTCGTTATTGTAGTAGCCCGAGATCACGGTGCTGCCGCGCACGAAGAGCTCGCCCGGGCTTTCGCCGTCGTGCGGCACAAGGTTGCCCGCGTCGTCCTTGAGCTTGAACTCGACACCGAAGAGGCGGCGGCCCGCGCCGACCTTGGCATCGACGCGCTCGTCGAAAGGCGCATCGGCAAGGTGGCTGGGCAGGATCCCGCGCGTGCCGATGGGGCTCATCTCGGTCATGCCCCAGGCCTGGTTGACGTTGACGCCCATCTCCTCGAAGGCGGCGATCATCGAGCGGGGGGCGGCGGAGCCACCGACGACGAGGTCCTTGAACCCATTTGGTGGCGTGCCGCGCTTGGCGATCTCCTGTTGCAGTCCGGCCCAGACGGTGGGCACGCCCCAGGCGGAGAAGACCTCTTCGCGGTCCATCAGATCATAGAGGCTGGCCCCGTCGAGGTGGCGCCCCGGCATGACCATGGTCATGCCCGCCAGCGGCGCGGTATAGGGCATCCCCCACGCATTGACGTGAAAGAGCGGGACCACGGGCAGCACGCGCGACCCGTGGCGCAGGCTTTGAGGGTGACCGGCGATGACCAGAAGCGCGTGCAGCACGGTGGAGCGGTGCGAATAGAGCGCGCCCTTGGGGTTGCCGGTGGTGCCGGAGGTGTAGCAGAGACCGGCGGCGGTGTCCTCGGGGAAGCTGGGCCAGTCATAGCTGGTGGGCTGGTCCGCCATGAGGGTCTCGTAGGCGAGGGAGCCGTCGGGCGCGTCGGGCATGTGCGCGGCATCGGTCATGACGATGACGCGGCAACCCTCTGGTAGCGTGACGTTTTCCAGCAGCGGCACGAGGCTGATATCCACGCAGATCGCGCTGTCCTGCGCGTGGTCGAGGATATACTGCATCTGGTCGGGCGGCAGGCGGGGGTTGATCGTATGGCAGACGCCGCCGATCCCGGCGATGGCATAGTAAAGCTCGAAATGGCGGTAGCCGTTCCAGGCGAGCGTTGCGATGCGGTCGCCGGTCTTGAGCCCGAGCGCGTCTAGGGCGTGGGCCAGTTGGCAGACACGGGCCAGCGTCTGGGGATAGGTGGTGCGGTGAATGTCGCTTTCGTCGCGGACCGAGACCAGGCCCTGTTCGGGGAAGGCTTCGGCGGCGTAGGTCAGGATGTCGATGATCCTGAGCGGGCGATGTTGCATCTGGCCGAGCATGGCGCGGGTCCCCCTTGACGGAATGGCGGGATCAATTGGTGCCACGAATGGCGGTGCGGTGCAATCCGGCGGCGCGAGACTTGACGGCGTGCGCCAAACCCCGCAAGAGCAGGGCAAACCCCAAGGAGAGCCTGCCATGCCGTTCGACCGTTCCGTCAAGATCGCACCGTCCATCCTGTCCGCCGATTTCGCCAATTTCGGGGCCGAGATCCGGGCGATCGAGGATCAGGGTGCGGACTGGGTGCATGTGGACGTGATGGACGGGCATTTCGTGCCGAACCTCACCTTCGGCCCCCCGGCGGTCAAGGCGTTCCGTCCGCATGTGAAAACGTTCATGGACGTGCACCTGATGATTGCGCCGGTGGATCAGTATATCGACGCCTATGCCGAGGCGGGCGCGGACATGATCAGCGCCCATGTCGAGGCCGGGCCGCATATTCACCGGACCTTGCAAGCCATTCGCGGGGCGGGGTGCAAGGCGGGGGTTTGCGTGAACCCCGGCACGCCGCTGGAGAGCATCGAATACGTGCTCGACATGGTGGACATGGTGGTGCTGATGACGGTGAACCCCGGCTTTGGCGGGCAGAAGTTCATCACGTCCGGGGTCGAGAAGACGCGCCGGCTGCGCCAGATGATCGGGGACCGCGAGGTGCATATCCAGATCGACGGCGGCGTGACGCCGGAAACCGCACCGCTGGTGGTGGAGGCGGGCGCGGATGTGCTGGTGGCCGGGTCCGCCGTGTTCAAGGGCGGCTCGGTGGAGAAGCCCGAGGTTTACGGGCAGAACATGCAGGCCATTCGGGCAGCGGTGGCGGACTGAAGCGCACGCCGTCAACCGATAGGGTTGGACCGTGTGGATCGCATCTTCGGCCGATGTCCTTTTTGTGGACTGAGCTGCCATTTGCCAAACGTCTGCGTTACCGCTCGTTGGCCCCTTTCCCGTCGATGATCTTCTCTCGGAACTTCTCGATCCGGTTCACTCGAGTTTGTGACTTCTTTGCGCCATTAAGATTGATGACATAGCTGCGCTGCCGACCCGGCGTCAGCCCGTGGAATGCTTCCGAAAGTTCAGGGTCCGCATCGAGGGCCTCGACAAGCTCCTCTGGCAGGTCGAGTTCGTGCTCGGTCTTGGAAGGCTTCTTTCCTTCATCAGCATAGGCCTTCGCCTCGTCCAGATAGGCGAGGATCACATTCTCTTGCTTTGCAGGGCCGTCGTTCGAGGTGAAGCGGATCATGTCTGCGTGTCGAGTGTTCGGTCCCTGCTTTTCAAGCACGCCCTCGCTGTCTTGCATCAGCGCGGCGTTGAAGAAGCTGAGCCGAAAATTCTCCCGAAACGCGCCGATGATGACGATGTTGCGATCCGCATGCATATAGCAGGGGTGGCCCCATTTGACCGTCTCTTTCAGATCGGCAGATAGGCAGATGTCCCGCAGCTTCGCCAGTCCCTTCTCCCAAACCTTCGTCGAGCAGTTGGATGAGCCGAATCGCTCGCACCGGCCGCATCCTTTTAAAAAATAGTCCTCGATATCCGAGATCATCATTCGGCAAGTATACCACGCTGCGTCGTCCTGCGCACTTTTAGAAGCCACCATTCGCTGCGCCCGCCCTCGGTGCGAGTTTGGGCTCGAAGCCGGCCTTCGCTCATGAAGCGGAGAGACGGCCGCAAAAGAAAAGCCCCGCCAAATGGCAGGGCCTTCGTCTCTTTGGATGCCGAGTGGCGATCAGGCGCTAGCGGCCTGCGCCTTGGCGATCTCTTTCTTGACCTTGAGCACGCGGTCCGAAAGTTCGGTGTCCTTGGCCTTGGCCAGGAAGCGGTCCAGCCCGCCGCGGTGGTCGACGCTGCGCAGGGCAGCGGCGGTGATGCGCAGCTTGATGCCGCGGCCCAGCGTTTCGGATTGCAGGGTCACGTCGTTCAGGTTGGGCAGGTAGCGACGCTTGGTCTTGTTGTTGGCGTGGCTGGAGTTGTTGCCAACCATCGGGCCTTTTCCGGTCAGTTCGCAGCGGCGCGACATGGGTTCATCCTCGTGTTTGTCGGGCCGCACGGGCGGACCCACTCAATGCAAAGGGGCACCGCCATAGGCAGCGCCCTGAATTCCGTTGCGCGTATCTACGGCCATTGGGACAGGCCGTCAAGGGATTCGGGCGCGCTTTTTGCAGGCCTGCGTTACCCCATGCAGATGCGCGGCCGGTTTTTCCGGCCGGCTAAACCTGCTGTTAGGGTTTCTACCTCTAAAACCCGGGATATGCGACGGTCATTTGCCATCGATTCCTGCCTTGCAGGGTTTCTCGCCGTGCAGCTTCTTGCGACGCTGCCCGTGACATTGATGATGTCCGGCCCTGCAAAGGCGGGGCGGCCGGCGCTGGTACTTGTGCCGCCATGGGGCGCGGACCCGGGCCGGATCATCGCGGCGGCCGGAGGCCGGGAAATCGGGCTGGTGGTGGCGCCATTGGCGCGGCTTGCCGTGCTGGAGAGGCCGGAGGACGCGGTCGCGGGCGGCGCGTGGGCAGTTCTCGACGCGACGGCGCTGGCGTCAATTTGTGGTTTCTAGGGAGCCTGACATGACAGAGTACGGTAGCGACGACGATGAGAAGCGCATGAAATTCGCGGCACTTATGCTGCTGCTGATGATGCCGCTACCGGCGGCGGCTGCATGGGTCGTCGGCAATGCCGCCCTGCCGCTCATGCTTCTGTCGCTTGGTTTCGCCGGAGCGGGCCTGCTGGCGCATCGGGGGCGCAGCAGACTGACGCGCGGAATACTGGCAGCAGGACTCGTGGGGCAATCGGCCCTGCTGACGGCGGCGCTGTCAGGGCACCCGTGGCAGATCGACACCCATATGATGTTCTTTGCCGTGCTGGCGGTGGTTTCCACCATGGGCAGTATCCGGGTGTTGATCATGGCCTGCGGCCTGACGGCTGTGCACCACCTTGGCCTGACGCTGGCGCTGCCGGCGATGGTCTATCCTGCGGCGGACCTTCTGAGCAACGTGATGCGCACGGCCATCCACGGTACGATCGTCGTTATCGAGGGCGGCATCCTGTCCCTGTCGATGCTGGACGCGAAACGGCGTCGCGCGACGATGATCGAGCAGCGCAGCGAGGCATTGCGGCTGACCGAAGAGGCGGACACCGCGCGGAAGGCGGCGCAGCGGGCGGGCCAGGAGGCGCGGGACCTCGTGGGTGTGCTGCGCGATCAGCTTAACACGCTTGCGGCCGGCGACCTGAGCGAGACGATCGAAGATCCGTTCCCGCCCGAGTATGAAAGCCTGCGAGAGGACTTCAACACCACGGTCAGGAGCCTGCGCGACCTGATCGGCGCGGTCGCCGAGAATGCGACGGAGATTCATCTGCGCGCCGAAGAACTGAGCGTCGGGTCGCTGGACTTGTCCCGACGGACGGAAGGTCAGGCTGCCACGCTGGAGGAAACAGCCGCGGCGCTTGAAGAGATGACATCCAGCGTGCGATCGGCCGCCGAGGGCACCACGCGCGTCAAGGAGGTCGTACAACAGACCCGCGGCAAGGCCGAGACCAGTGGAGACGTCGTGCGTGACGCGATAGGGGCAATGTCCGAGATCAAGAAGTCGTCGGACGAAATCAATCAGATCATCGGCGTGATCGACGACATCGCTTTCCAGACCAATCTTCTGGCGTTGAACGCCGGGGTAGAGGCGGCGCGTGCGGGCGATGCGGGACGCGGTTTCGCAGTCGTCGCCTCCGAGGTCCGGGCACTGGCGCAGCGTAGTGCGGAATCGGCACGCGAAATCAAGAGCTTGATTGGGGCGGGTGGCGCGCATGTGGAGAATGGCGTGTCATTGGTCAACAGCGCGGGCGACGCGCTGACCGACATCGTCACGCGCGTCGGGAACATCGCGGACCTGATCGGCGATATTGCCAATGGTGCGAACGAACAGTCGACCAGCCTTTCGGAACTGAACACCAGCGTCGCGCAGCTTGACCAGGTCACGCAGCAGAACGCCGCGATGGTCGAGGAATCGTCAGCAGCCTCGACTTCGCTCAAAAAGGAAGCCGAAACCCTGCATGGAATGGTGACAGCGTTCCGCCTGAAGGGGCGCAAATCCAAAGGCGCAGCAGGTGCCAACGCCGGTACGGAGCCAGACGCCGGTGACTGGCGCGCCGCCTGACCGGCCTTGTCAGCCGCGCCCGTGGGGCGCGGTGAGGTCGAGATCGGGGCCGATAGGGATGATGCGGTGCGGGTTCACGCTGTCATGACTGTAATGGTAGTGCCGGGTGATGTGGTCGAAATTCACGGTCATCGACACCTCGGGCCATTGATAGAGTTCCCGCAGGAAACCCCAAAGGTTGGGATAGTCCACGATCCGGGCCCGATTGCATTTGAAATGCCCGTGATAGACTTTGTCGAAGCGGATGAGCGTGGTGAACAGCCGCCAATCGGCTTCGGTCACCCGATCGCCGGCAAGATAGCGCCGCTTTGACAGCAGGTTTTCAAGCCAGTCCAGCGACTCGAAAAGCGGTGTGACCGCATCGTCATAGGCGTCTTGGGTGGTTGCGAACCCGGCCTTGTAGACGCCATTGTTCACGGTGTTGTAGACGCGCTCATTGATCGGGTCGATCTCGCCGCGCAGGTCCTCGGGATAGTAGTCGTCGGTATTGCCGGTGATGTCGTTGAAGGCGGTGTTGAACATGCGGATGATCTCGGCGCTTTCGTTCGACACGATGGTTTCGCGCTGCATGTCCCACAGGATCGGGACAGTGACGTGGCCGGTCGTGTTCGGGTCCGCGCGGATATACAGGTCGCGCGCAAAGGGGAGTCCGAACAGCTTGTCACCCGTCGCGCCGGGGTACTCGGAGTCGAAGGTCCAGCCATCCGACAGCATGTCGGGATGCACGACGGAAACGTCGATCAGGTCCGCCAGCGCCTTCAGGCGGCGGAAGATCAGCGCGCGGTGCGCCCAGGGGCATGCCAGCGAAACATAAAGGTGATAGCGACCTGGCTCGGCCTTGAAACCGCCTTCGCCGCTCGGACCGGGGCTGCCGTCGGAGGTGATCCAGTTGCGGAATTTCGACGTTTCGCGTTTGAAAGCGCCGCTGTGTTTCTTGGTGTCGTACCAGCCGGTGTGCCAGGTGCCGTCTATCAGTTCGCCCATCGGAGCCTCCTTTGTCCTTGGGTCAACACATAGCGGCACAGATGGTTTCGGGCAGGACCAATCGCCGCGCAGAGGCTGTGCAGGCACACACAAGGGCGACGCAATGGCACCATGTGCCCGCTTTGGTTTGCCCGTTCGTGACGCCTGCTGTAGGTGTCTTCGCGACAGGTGGAGTAGCGCCCGGCGAGGCCCTCGCGCCAGGGAGGGACGAGCGATGGAAACAGCCTGGTTGCATGTCGTAGGCATCGGCGAGGACGGCATGGAAGGCCTCTTGCCCGCGACTCGGGCCGTGGTCGAGTCCGCCGAATTCATCATCGGCGGCGACCGTCATCCGGCATTGAAGGGCGCGGGCGAGGCCGAGCGCCTGGCGTGGCCCGAGGCGTTCGACGACCTGATCGCGCTGTTGCGCAGCCTGCGCGGGCGGCGTGTGGTGGTGCTGGCGGCGGGGGACCCCCTGTGGTTTTCCATAGGGGCCCGGATCGGGCGCGTTCTCGATCCTGCAGACATCACCTATCATCCGCAGGTGAGCGCATTTCAACTGGCTGCCGCCCGGATGGGCTGGAGCTTGCCGGACGTGGAAACGCTGACCGTGCATGGCCGTCCGGTGGAACAGATGATTGCCTTTATCCAGCCGGAGGCGCGGTTGATCATCCTGGCCACAGGCGCTGGCACACCGGGCCGGATCGCTCGGTTTCTGACCGAGCGGGGGTTCGGCGCGTCCCGCATGACGGTGCTTGCCGCGATGGGCGGCGCGCAGGAAATGCGCTTTGATGGCATGGCGGAAACGTGGGATCACGTAGTGCCCGCGTTCAACACCTTGGCGGTGGACTGCGTGGCCGCGCCGGACGCAGCACTATTGCCGCGCGTGCCCGGGTTGTCGGACGAGTTGTTCGAGCATGACGGCACAGTGACCCCGAGCGAGGTACGTGCCGTGACGCTGGCCAGACTGATGCCCATGCGCGGCGCGGTCCTGTGGGATATCGGGACCGGATGCGGCTCGGTCGCCGTGGAATGGATGCGCGGCGCGCGCTATGCCCGGGCCATCGGGGTCGAGCCACGGGCCGACCGGCGGGCGATGGCCGCGGCGAACGCGCTGGCGCTTGGCGTTCCGAAGCTCGACCTTGTCGATGGCAGCGCGCCGGCCGCGTTCGAGGGACTGCCCGCGCCGGACGCCGTGTACATCGGCGGAGGGATGAGCCGCGAGGTGTTCGACGCGGCGTGGTCGCGGCTGCGTCCGCTGGGGCGGTTGGTGGCGAATGCGGACACGCCGGAAACCGAAGCTGTGCTGTCGGATCTCCATGGTGCACATGGCGGAGATCTTGTCAGACTGTCGGTCGAGCGGGCCGAGCCGGTGGAGGGCGAGATCCGATGGCGCGCACTGGAGACGGTCATGCAATGGAGCATGGTGAAGCGTTAACCACGATGGCAGGTGACGCTGGTTGCGCTGCGGCGCAACGCCGCCCCACCCGCCATCCCGAAAGGAACGAGAGAATGAACGAGATCCTGTTGGAATTCGCCGGTCGCCAGGCCGATGCCGGAGCGACGCAATTGCCGGAGAGCTATCGGCAACTCGCGGTCAACGCGGGCTTTTTCCTGAAGACCCGCATGGCCGGTGGCCGTTTCACACCGCCGCGGGACGGATCGAGCGCGTTTCGACTGAACCTGAAGAAAGGCCGGATCGTTTTCTTCCCCGATGGCGGGCAGGAGACCGCGGCGCAGGCGCAGGTGATCGGCACCTATTCCGACGATGGCAGTTGGATGTGGGCCTGGGGTCATCCGGACGTGCCCCTGCCGATGCAGCAGGCGGCCTGGGCGGTACAGCAATTCGGGGAGCGGCAGGAGATCGAGGACCTGCTGAGCCGGGGCGGGCCGGTGGACGCGGCGCGGCTGGCGGAGTTCCAGGCGATCTGCGCCTACATCTCGGATGCAGACGGGGTTTTCATGGGGCCGCATGGCGCAGGCGGGCAGGTGGCTGTCTGCTATTATCTGGGCGATCAGCTGACCGGACTTCTGGAGGCGTAGTGCGCCGCAACTGCATTGCGGCAATGCGGCGAAATTTTCACGTGACTGTCATGGTTTAGCCCTACATTCTATCGGGACGATTCTTTGCACAGGTGCTGGCCATGACGACTTTTCTTTCCCCGGAGATCCTTGCGGGCCTCGAAGAAGCGCGGATGCGTGGCTGGCAGAAAAGCAACCGTTTGAGGGTCGAGGCCGGGGCGCAATCGCACGCCGTTCTGCGGGCTTGGAATGACGGTTTTGCCCTGCCTGCCGGGGCGGCGCCGCATCTGCGCGGGTTGGTGGACCTTTACGATGGGGCGCGGCACCTCAAGCGGTGCCTTATCGTGGCGTCCGAAGAGGACGGACGCGAGATCCGGTTTGAGCTGAAGGTCGTCAACGAGGCTACGGGCGAGCAGCCGGTGGATTTCGAACGCCCCGATGACGCGCCGGTGGCGCTGATCGCGGAAGGCTGATCCGGCCTTTTCCTCTGGCCGAAAATATCCCGGGGAGCGCGAGGGGCTGGCCCCTCGTATCAATCGCATTGAGCTGCGCGCAATGCGAAATCCCCGAGGGCGACCCTACTGCAAGTCCGAGAACGCGTCCTGCAGCCGTGCTGCCGCCTCCGACAGACGCGCACGCGGCGTGGCGATGTTGAAACGCAGGAAGCTTTCGCCCCCGCTGCCGAACTCGGCGCCGACGGACGGCGCGATACGCGCGTCTGATTTGACCCGGCGCAGCACCTCGCTCATGTCCATGCCGGTATCGGTGAAATCGACCCATGCCAGGTACGTCGCCTGCATCGGCATCGCGCGCAGGCCGGGAATTTGCCGTATCGCCTCGAGAAACGTGACGCGGTTCCGGTCGAGGTAGCCCACCAGGGCATCGACCCAGTCAGCGCCCCGCTGGGTGTAGGCGGCGCGTGTCAGGACGTAGCCCAGCAGATTGGGCGACAGGTTCAGCGCTTTGAGGGCATCGGCGAAGCGCGCGCGCAGATCGGCGCCCGGGATCGTGACGGTGCCAAGCCGCGACCCGGCAGTGTTGAAGGTCTTGGACGACGAGGTGAGCATGATCAGCCGCTCAATGATCTCTGGCGCGGCGATCGGCATCGGCACATGCGTGGCGCCGGGAAACACAAGGTCATGGTGGATTTCGTCCGACATCAGGATCAGGTCGTGCTTGATACAGAAGGCCGCGAGCGCCTGTTGCTCCTCGACGGACCAGACACGGCCCGCCGGGTTGTGCGGCGAGCAGAACAGCACGATCTTTTCGCGTCCCTTCATCGCCGTTTCGAGCGTTTCAAGATCCATGCGATACATGCCGTCCGCGTCGCGAAGAAGCGGGCTTTCCTTGACCGTGCGGCCCGCGTTCACGATCTTGTTGGTAAACTCGTGATAAACCGGCGTGAAGATGATGATCTCGTCGCCCGGATCGCTGTAGGTCTGCAAACAGAGCGCGATCGCATTGCCGAGACCGGCGGTGGAAAACATGTGGCGCGGGTCGGGGGACCAGCCGTGGCGCGTCTCCATCCACCAGGCCACGGCCGTCTTCATTTCGGCCTCGCCGGTGAAATAGCCGTAATTGGCCTTCTCCAGAAGCTGCTGCACCGCCTCTTGCAGCACGTCGGCGGCGGAGAAATCCATGTCGGCCACCCACATCGGAATGCCATCCACGGGATCGACTCCGTAGGCTTTTTGCATCGCATCCCATTTCGCGCAGTTGGTACCGCGCCGGTCGATAAGACGGTCGAAATCGGGATGGATGGTCATGGTGTCCTCCGGTTGTGCCTCGGGCGGGAAGCTAGCGGAAAGTGCCGCAGGTGCAAGGGCGTTGCGCCGCGCTGATCTATCGCCTAAATGGACGCCCATGCTGCGACCGATCCTGATCCATCCCGACCCGCGCCTGAAAAAGGTGTGCGACCCGGTATCCGACCTGAGCGACGAATTGCGCGCGCTGGCCGACGACATGCTGGAGACGATGTATGACGCGCCTGGCATTGGCCTCGCCGCGCCGCAGATCGGCGTGATGGACCGGCTGATCGTGCTGGATTGCGCCAAGGACGAGGAGGCCGGCGAGCCGCCGCGTCCGCTGGTGATGTTCAACCCCGAGGTGGTGGCGTCGTCGGACGAGACGAACGTCTACGAGGAAGGCTGCCTGTCGATCCCCGACCAGTTCGCCGAGGTGACGCGGCCAAAGGTGGTGGACGTGACGTGGATCGACCGGGACGGGAACGAACAGTCCGACACGTTCGACGGGCTGTGGGCTACTTGCGTGCAGCACGAGATCGACCACCTGAACGGCAAGCTGTTCATCGACTACCTGGGCCCGATGAAACGCCAGCTGATCACGCGTAAAATGCAGAAGCTGAAGCGCGAAAAGGCGCGGGGCTAGCCGCGTGGCCGTGCGCCCCTTCGTGCCCTGGCCGGACAAGCGGTTGCGCACGCCCGCGGCGCCGGTCGCTGCGGTCACCGATGCCGAGCGCGCGATCTGGGACGACATGATCGAGACGATGGACGCGATGCCGGGCGTGGGGCTGGCCGCCGTGCAGATCGGCGTGATGAAGCGGCTGGCCGTGGTCGATGCCAGCGATGCGCGCGGTCAGGCGGTGCGCTTGGCGAACCCCGAGATCCTGCACGCCAGCGCCCAGATGCGCGAGCATGACGAGGCCAGCCCGAACCTGCCCGGCGTGCATGCCAGGATCAGTCGCCCGCGCGCCGTGACGGTGCGGTTCCTGAACGCTGAAGGTGAGGTCGAGGAGCGGGATTTCGTCGGGCTTTGGGCGACCAGCGTGCAACACCAGGTCGATCATCTGAACGGGCGCATGTATTTCGACCGATTGAGCAAGGTGAAGCGCGACATGCTGCTGCGCCGCGCCCGCAAACAGCGCTGAGGCGCCAGCAGGAGAGTGTCGTGCGCCTGATCTTCATGGGAACGCCCGATTTTTCGGTGCCGGTGCTGGACGCGCTGGTGGATGCCGGGCACGAGATCGCGGCGGTCTATTGCCAGCCGCCCCGCCCGGCAGGGCGCGGCAAGAAGGACCGCCCCAGCCCGGTCCAGGCGCGGGCCGAGGCGCTGGGTCTGGCCGTGCGCCATCCCGTCAGTCTGAAAGGCGAGGCCGAGCAGGCGGATTTTGCCGCACTGAACGCCGACGCGGCGGTGGTGGTCGCCTATGGGCTGATCCTGCCGCAAGCCATTCTGGACGCGCCGAAACAAGGCTGCCTGAATATCCACGCCAGCCTGCTGCCGCGCTGGCGCGGGGCGGCGCCGATCCACCGCGCGATCATGGCGGGAGATGAAAGAACCGGCGTCTGCATCATGCAGATGGAGGCGGGTCTGGACACCGGGCCGGTGCTGTTGCGTCGCGAGACACCGATCGGCGCGGAGGAGACAACCGGGGCGCTGCATGATCGCCTGTCGCGTTTGGGTGCGGAGGCGATTACCGAGGCTCTGGCACAGCTCGATACGCTGACGCCCGAGCCGCAGCCGGAGGACGGCGTCACCTATGCCGACAAGATCGACAAGGCGGAGGCGCGGATCGACTGGACCCGTCCTGCTGAAGCTGTCGACCGCCAGATCCGTGGCCTTTCACCCTTTCCTGGCGCGTGGATCGACCACGAGGGCACGCGGATCAAGTTCCTTGCCTCGCAAATTGGCGCGGGCAGCGGAACGCCCGGCGAGGTGCTCGACGACGCGCTGACCATCGCGTGTGGCAGCGGCGCGGTGAAAGTCCTGCGACTGCAAAAGGCCGGACGTGGGCCGCAGGGGACGGAGGACTTCCTGCGCGGCATGGCGCTCCCCAAGGGAACCCGCCTTTGACCCTCCTTTTCCTCTGGCCAAGAATATCCCAGTGACCCGCGCTTGCGTCCGGTCCGGAAACAGGCCAGCATCGCGCCAACCAGAGCAACGAGGTCTCATGTATCTGCAACTGTTCGGCACCGTGGTGATCGCCGGGATCGTCGGCTATCTCAGCGAGAAATCCGGCTTCACCCGCAACGGGATCCTGCAATCGATCATCATCTGCGTCGGTGGGGCCTTTTTGTTCTACTTCATCCGCATCATGTTCGGCTTTCGTTTCGGTGCGCCGGGGGTGGATGCGATCATCTCGTCCATCGGGGCGCTGATCATAATTCCGACGCACTGGCGTAGAGGCCGCTGAGAGGGAGGCGCAGCATGGGACTGATCTATCTCATCGTCATCGGGGCCGTTGCGGGCTATCTTGCGACACGGATCATGCGCATCGACGCCGACCCGCTGGTGACGATCGGCATTGGTGTGGCCGGGGCGCTGCTGGGTGGGCTGATCCTGCAAGGTATCCTGGCCTTCCTTGGCCTGCTGGGCGGTATCATTGGCGCGGTGCTGGGGGCGCTCGTGCTGATCTGGGGCTACCAGGCGTACAAGGCGCGGAAATAGCTTACGCCCGCGGCGGGCGCGAGCGGTAGACCGGAAGGCGCCAGCCGAAAGCCAATGACCCCGCGCGCAAGGCCCAGGTGACGCCGGCGCAGGCGATCAGGATAAAGATCTCCTGCCGCGTGATCAGCGATACCGCCACGGCGGCCAGCGACCCTGCGAAGGCGGCGGTGACGTAGAGTTCGCCTTGCTTCAACACCAGAGGCAGCTCGTTGCACACAACGTCGCGCATCAACCCGCCGAGGCAGCCTGTGACCATGCCCATGATCACCACGATGGGCAGCGGTTGCGCCATGGCCAGTGCAGTGGCCACGCCTGCCGGGACCGCCACGGCCAGCGCAAGGCTGTCGAGCCAGAGCAGGAGGCGGTACCGGCTCTCGAACAGATGCGCAGTGAAGAAAATCAGGATCGCGGCGGCGCAGGCCGTGGCGATGAAGCTGGGGTTGGCGATCCAGAAGACCGGGTTGCGATCAAGAAGCACATCGCGAACGGTGCCGCCGCCCACCGCCGTCAGGCAGGCGATGAAGGCGAAGCCCACCACGTCGAGCTGCGCGCGTGACGCCACCAGCGCCCCGGTCAGCGCGAAGATCAGAACCGAGGCGTGGTCCAGCAGGAAAAGCGCCGTCATGACTTGGCTTTGCCGGGCTTGAAGGGGGCCATGCCGGCGCGGGCGAGTTCGTCGGCGCGTTCGTTTTCCGGGTGGCCGGCATGGCCCTTGACCCATTCCCAGGTCACGTCATGGCGGTTGGCCGCGGCGTCGAGCCTTTGCCACAGATCGACATTCTTGACCGGCTTCTTGTTCGAGGTTTTCCAGCCGTTCCGCTTCCAGCCGTGAATCCAGCCGGTGACGCCGTTCTTCACATAGGCGCTGTCGGTGACGATGGTGATCTGCGTGGGCTTTGACAGCGTCTCGAGCGCGGTGATGGCCGCCAGCAATTCCATCCGGTTGTTCGTGGTCTCGGCCTCGCCGCCGCTGAGTTCGCGTTCCTTGACGATGTCGTCGCCGTCCTTGGCCTGGAGCAGCGCCCCCCAGCCGCCGGGGCCGGGATTGCCGGAACAGGCGCCATCGGTATAGGCGAAAAGCTCAGTCATCAGCGGGCTTTCTTGCAAGGAGGGTCACCCACTCGGCCAGACTGCCATCAAGGCCTTTGTCGGCGCCGGTGCGCGTCTTGAACGGGTGCAGGCCCGCCGCGGTCAGAAGGTCGGAAAGCTCGGCCTCGGTGACATAGGTATAGAGCCGTCCGAGCGTGTCGCGATGTTCGCCGGTGCCGGTTTTCATGCCGATATGCAGCAGCCCGCCGGGTTTCAGCGCGGTCGCCAGTGCCGCAATATACCGGGGCAGGTCGGCGCGGGGCGCGTGCAGGAGCGAGAAATTGGCCCAGACCGCGTCATAGGCCGCGACCTCGTCGATCTCGTCGAAAGTGGCGCGCCGGGCGGTGACGCCCGGTCGCGCCTCGGCGAGGGCGACCATTTCCGGCGTGGCGTCGGTGGCGATGACCGCGTGTCCCTCGGACGCCATGATGCCCGAGGCGATGCCGGGGCCGCAGCCGAGATCGAGAATGCGGCTGCCGGGGGCGAGATGGTCGAGAAAGAGACGCAGCGCCGGGTCCTTGCCCGCATTCTTCGTCATGTCGGCATAGCGCGCGGCCTCGGACCCGTAGACCCGGATGGTCTCGTCGTCATGGCTCATTGCGTGAGGCCGATCACGAGGCAGAGCACGACAACGGCGGTGATGATCAGGCGCAGGCGCATCCACCAGTTCGGCGTCACCCCGTCGCGCCAGAACAGCCAGTCGAGCGCGAGGATACCGGCGAAGCCGACGATCAGCATGATCCCGGCCTTGTAGGCGCCGCCGCCTTGGGTGAAGAACACCCAGAGCGCGGGAATGACCGAGAGCACGTAGCCGGTGGTGGCCGAAGGGCCGGTCATGCGCGTGGCGAACCCCCAGAGCACGCCGGACATGAAGCTGAGGATCACCGCGCCGTAGAACAGCCCCACGTAAGGCCCGACGAAGCGCGGCCCGACCACGCGCTGGGTCCAGATCGCCAGATCGGGCCAGAGCACGGTCGCGGCGCTCCACAGGAACGGCAGCAGGCCGGCCAGTGCAAGGATCAGGGGTGTGCGGGGAATCTCGTTCACGGGGCGGGGCGGTCCTTGGCTGCAAGCGTCGGAATTGGTTTAGAAGGCCGCCCCGGCGGGATCAAGTGTCAGACATGTCGCGCGCCTGGTGTTTCATGGCGCGGATCATGCGGGCGGAGCGGGCGAGGGCGGTGGTGCCCGTGCCGAGAGCGGTCACGATCAGCGCGACAAGCAAGGCGTAGCGCGTGTCGAATAGCGCCAGTTCGATCGCGGTCAGGACTGCGCCGGCGGTGATCGCGGCCATGCGCTGCGGTTTGGCGAAGGGGCCCGAGAAATCCGGGCCCAGCCCCTCGGCCCGGCCCAGTTCGCGGATATAGGCGGTGGCGATGGCCAATGCTCCGGCCAGCAGGCCGAGCGCGAGTTGTCCGGTGGCCAGCCCCGCGCCGGTCAGGATCAGCAGATCGGCGGCGCGGTCGGGGGCCTCGTTCCAGAAGGGGCCGTCGGGTTCGGACTTGCCGCCTTCGACGGCGACCATGCCGTCGAAAAGATTGCAGAGCAGGCGCACCTGACAGCCGAGCGCGGCAATCAGCAGCAGGACGATGGTGGCGGTCGTGCCGGTGTGCGCGGAGGCCCAGAACGCGAGGCAGGCGAGGGCCGAGAAGAGGATCGAGCCCTGGCTGATGCGGTTGGGTGTGAGCGACGTGCGGCTGAGCCAGCGCGCGATGCGGCGGGCCCAGCCGGTGTCTCGGCTGTTCAGGGGGCGGCGGGTGTCGGTCATGGGGCGTGCCTCAGGCGGTAATTGTAGAGTGCGGCGTAACAGATGGCGACGGTGACGGGCAGGGCGAGGGTCGCCGCGATTTCCGGTGTGCCGACGGTGCGATGCACGAGGAACAGCACCGTGATCGACACCGCGGCACAGGCGAGCGGCGGCAGAATCAGGCCGGGGGTTCCGGAGATGCGCGGCAGCAGGCGTTCGATCACCGATTTCAGCACCAGCGTGATGCCGGCGGACAGTGCGCCCTGAACGATGCCGGCGATCACCGGCGCCGGCATCGGGTGGCCCGCGTTGGCAAGGACCGCCCAGCCGCCCATCAGGACGAAGCCACCGGCCATATGCACGAGGTTCGAGCGCAAGAGGCTCATGTGAGCGACCAGTAATACCGCGTCAGGTGGAAGAAGAGCGGGGCCGAGAACACCACCGAATCGAGCCGGTCGATGAAGCCGCCGTGGCCTGCGATCATGTGGCCCCAGTCCTTGACGCCCCGGTCGCGCTTGATCGCGGACATCACCAGCCCGCCGAAAAAGCCCGCGAGTGTGATGACGAGCGACATGCCGGCGGCCTGAAGCGGGGTGAAGGGCGTGATCCAGAACAGCGCCGTGCCGATCAGCGTGGCCGAGGCGACGCCGCCGATCAGTCCTTCCCATGTCTTCGACGGCGAGAGCGAGGGCGCGACCGGGTGGCGTCCGAAAAGCTTGCCCCACGTGTATTGCAGCACGTCCGACAGCTGGACCACGACGATGAGGAAGGCGATCAGCAGGACGTTGCGGGCCTCGAAGCCGGGGATTTCGAGGAAGAGGAGCGCGGGCACGTGGCTGGCGCAGAAAACGCAGATCATCAGGGCCCATTGCATCTGTGAGATGCGGACGAGGAAGTTGCGGCTGTCGCCTTGCAGCACCGCGATGATGGGCAGGATGAGGAAGGCATAGACCGGGATCAAGAGCGACCACATGCCGTACCATTCGTACCAGATGAGCCAGTATTGCAGGGGAAGGATCACGAAGAAGGCGCAGGCGATGGCCCAGTGATCGGACGCGCGGCGGGTTGTCAGCGTCACGAATTCGCGCAGGGCCGCGAAGGAGGTGAAGGCGAAAAGCGCGATGACGCCGCCGCGCCCGGCGAGGAACGCCACGGCGAGAAACGCCGTCATGCCCCACCAGGCGATGATGCGGGCATTGAGGTTTTCGATCGTCGCGTTGGAGCCATCCGGTGCGACGCGCTGCTTGAGCACGTAGCCGATGCCGCTGGCGACGATGAGGACGCCGATGATACCGGCCAGCAGGGTGAGAAAATCCGCGTGCGTGTCGGTCATGCTGTGGCCTTCTCTGCCGGACTGTCGTCGGCTGGGGCAAGCGCCTGCAGGGCGGTTTCGGCCCGATTGAGGAAATCCTTGCGGTCCTCGCCGGGTTCGACGCGGATCGGTGCGCCAAAGGTGACGGTGCACAGAAGCGGGATCGGCACCAGCTTGCCCTTGGGCATGACGTCGTTGAGATTGTCGATCCAGACCGGCACCAGATCCACCTCGGGGCGGGCATCGGAGATGTTGTAGAGCCCGCTTTTGAACGGCAGAAGAGGCTTGTCCGTGGTGTTCCGGGTGCCCTCGGGGAAGAGGATAAGCGAGGCGCCGGCATCAAGCCCGTCGAGGATGAGCTTTATCGGGTCCTGGGTGCGGGTCTCGGTGTCGCGGTCGATCAGGACCGCGTTGAAGACATCGCGGCCGATGAATGTCTTGAGCGGGGATTTGAGCCAGTAATCGGCCCCGGCCACCGGGCGCGTCCGGCGCCGCAGGTTGGGCGGCAGGACCGTCCAGATCAGGATGAAATCGCCGTTGGAGGTGTGGTTGGCGAAATAGACCCGCTGGACCGGTTCGGGATCTGAGCCGTCCCAGATGGCACGAACGGCGGTGATGAGCCGCGCGAAGGTGGTGATGGCGCTGCCGGTGAGCCGGGCAAGGATGTCGCGTGTCAAGTTGAGTTCCCGTCTTTCGGGAGAGCCTACAGTCACGGTGGAATTTGAAAAGACAGGAAAACCTGACTCGCAGAGAGAGGTTCCGGGTCAGGCCCGGGACGGGTCGCGCGGGTGGTGCCTTTGCTTCGTTTCGAGTGGCGTGGCGCTGGCAGCATCGGGACGGGTCAAAATACGTGCGCCAGGAAATACCGTCGCGGGCCATGGCATCAGGCTGGTTCGCGCAGAACCCGGGGCACCTTGAATTCGACGTTTTCCTGCGCGGTTTCCACCTGTTCGACGGTGACGTCATAGCGGTCGCGGAACGCATCTATCACCTCGTTGATCAGCACCTCGGGGGCCGAGGCGCCGGCGGTGATCCCCATTGTGGTGATGCCGTCGAGCGCGCGCCAGTCGATGTCGGCGGCGCGTTGCACAAGCTGGGAGTAGGAACAGCCGGCGCGGGCGCCGACCTCGACCAGCCGCCTGGAGTTGGACGAATTGGGGGCGCCGACCACAAGCATCGCGTCGGCCTTTTCAGCCATGGCCTTGACGGCCTCCTGCCGGTTGGTGGTGGCGTAGCAGATGTCTTCCTTGTGCGGGCCGGTGATGTCGGGGAAACGGGCCTGAAGGGCGGTGACGATATCGGCGGTGTCGTCCACCGAAAGGGTGGTCTGCGTGACGAAGGCGAGCTTGCCGGGGTCGCGGACCTCGACATGCGCCACATCCTCGGGCGTTTCGACCAGCAGGACGTCACCGTCCGGCAGCTGGCCCATGGTGCCGACGGTCTCGGGGTGGCCGGCATGGCCGATCATGATGATCTGAAGGCCGTTCACGGCGTGACGCTCGGCCTCGATATGGACCTTGGACACGAGCGGGCAGGTGGCGTCGACATAGACCATCTCGCGCGAGGCGGCCTCGGCCGGGACCGATTTGGGGACGCCGTGGGCGGAAAAGATCACGGGGCGGTCATCCGGGCATTCGTCGAGTTCCTCGACGAACACCGCGCCCTTGGCCCGCAGATCATCGACCACGTACTTGTTATGCACGATCTCGTGGCGGACATAGACCGGGGCGCCCCATTTCTCGAGCGCCATCTCGACGATCTTGATGGCGCGGTCGACGCCGGCGCAGAAGCCGCGCGGGGCTGCGAGATAGAGGGTGAGGGGCGGCTTGGTCATGGACACTCCTGTTCACCCTCAGACGTAAAGACTGTGACAGGCTGCGTCCAGAGGGGGTGGGAATATCGGTTGCACTGGCTTGGCGGCGCGGGACGTTGGCATGATGCGCGTCCCGCACCGTTCTCAAGCTCTGCGCTACGTCAGGCGGAGGCCTGCTGGCGTTCGGGCGCGTCCTCGCGCGGAGGGCGACCGATGACTTCCTTGAGGTCTTCAAGCTCGATGAAATTATCGGCCTGGCGACGCAGGTCGTCGGAGATCATTGGCGGCTGGCTGCGGATGGTCGAGACGACCGACACACGCACGCCCTGGCGCTGAAGGCTTTCCACGAGCGGGCGGAAATCGCCGTCGCCGGAGAACAGGACGATATGGTCGATCCGGGGCGCGAGTTCCATGGCGTCCACGGTCAGTTCGATGTCCATGTTGCCTTTGACCTTACGACGGCCCTGACTGTCGGTATATTCCTTGGCCGGTTTCGTGACCATGGTGTAGCCGTTGTAATTGAGCCAGTCGACCAGCGGGCGGATCGGTGAGTATTCCTCGTTCTCCAGCAGCGCCGTGTAGTAAAACGCACGGAGCAGCTTGCCACGGCGCATGAACTCAGTCCGCAGAAGCTTGTAATCGATGTCAAAGCCCAGTGCCTTGGCCGCTGCGTATAAGTTTGAGCCGTCGATGAACAGCGCGAGCCGTTCGTCCTTGTAAAACATAAAATGTCCTTCCGAATGTGTTTGCCCTGCCGCGACGATGTACTAGACGATAAACCTGTGAGTGGATTTGAAACTCGGCAGGACAGAAGCTGTACCTAAAAGTTTAGTCTGACCTCCGCAAGACCGCTACACCTATATACGAGGATAAGGCCGAGCGATGCCTGAGCAAAACTACCTGATCGCTTTGGGCGGGAACTTGCCGTCCGAGGCCGGGGCGCCGGAGGCGACCTTGCGGGCCGCGTTGGACCGGTTGCCGCAGATGGGTGCGCGCGTGGTGCAGGCAAGCCGGATGTACCGCACACCTTGCTTTCCCGCAGGCGCAGGACCGGACTACGTCAATGCGGCTGCTGTGCTTGCGGTAGAGGCCAGTCCTGCCGAATTGCTACAACTTTTGCACGAATTGGAGGGCGCGTTCGGGCGCGCGCGGGACCAACGCTGGGGGCAGCGGACGCTGGACCTTGATCTTTTGGCTGCGGGGGCGCGCGTGGTGCCGGACGAAGAGACATACACCGCATGGCAAGGCTTGCCGCTTGAGCGGCAGATGCGGGATGCGCCCGACCGCCTTATCCTGCCGCACCCGCGGTTGCACGAGCGGGCCTTCGTGCTGGTGCCATTGAATGACGTCGCGTCAGACTGGGTGCATCCGGTTCTGAAGAGGACCGTGGCCGAAATGCTGTCGGATCTGCCGGCCGATGCGGTTGCGGAGGTTGTGGCGCTGGACTGATTCTCTGCTTGTAAAGCCTAGGGAGACGCTTTAAATGAAGGGCTTCTTTAGATATCTGCCCTATCCGGAGGCCCCATGGCGCGCGTAACCACTGAAGACTGCGTTGACAAAGTCCCGAACCGCTTTGACCTGGTGATGCTGGCGGCACACCGTGCGCGCGAGATTTCGTCGGGCTCGCCGGTCACCGTGGACCGCGACAACGACAAGAACCCGGTCGTGGCGCTGCGCGAGATCGCAGAGGAAACGCAAGCCGCAGACGATCTGCGCGAGCGTCTGATCGAATCGAACCAGAGCCAGATCGAGGTCGACGAGCCGGAAGACGATTCCATGGCGCTGCTGATGGGCGAAGAAGCCGAGAAACCTGCCGAGGACGATATGTCCGAAGAGAAACTGCTGCGCGCGCTGATGGAGGCGCAGGGCCAGGGCTGAGACCCCGGCCTCCGGGCAGGTGATGGGACGCGGACCAGATGATTGGTGCAGATACGCTTGTCGATCTTGTCCGCGCCTATAACCCGAGAAGTCATAGCGACCTGATCCGCGACGCCTATGCGTTCGGAATGGAAATGCACGAGGGCCAGACCCGGCATTCCGGGGAGCCCTATTTCAGCCATCCCGTGGCGGTCGCCGCCATTCTGACGGAACAGCGGCTGGACGATGCGACGATCATCACGGCCCTGCTGCATGATACGATCGAGGACACGCGCGCGTCGTACAACGCCGTGGCCGAACGGTTTGGCGGCGAGATCGCCGACCTGGTGGATGGCGTCACCAAGCTGACCAACCTGCAACTGTCCAGCACCGAGACCCAGCAGGCCGAGAACTTCCGCAAGCTGTTCATGGCGATGTCGAAGGACATGCGCGTGATCCTGGTGAAGCTGGCGGACCGGCTGCACAACATGCGCACGATCCGCGCGATGCGGCCCGAAAAGCAGCTGAAGAAAGCGCGCGAGACGATGGATATCTTCGCGCCGCTGGCGGGCCGGATGGGCATGCAGTGGATGCGCGAGGAACTGGAAGACCTGGCCTTTCGCGTCATCAACCCCGAGGCGCGGGCGTCGATCATGCGGCGGTTCATCACCTTGCAGCGCGAGGCGGGTGACGTGATCGAGCGGATCACCGGCGACATGCGGCTGGAGCTGCAGGAGGCGGGGATCAAGGCCGAGATCCTGGGCCGGGCGAAGAAGCCCTATTCGATCTGGCGCAAGATGCAGGAAAAGGAGATGGGCTTTTCCCGGCTGAGCGACATCTACGGGTTTCGCATCATCACGGCTGCCGAGGATGATTGTTACCGCACGCTGGGCGTGATCCACCGGCGCTGGCGCGCGGTGCCAGGGCGTTTCAAGGATTACATCAGCCAGCCCAAATCGAACGGGTATCGGTCGATCCACACCACGGTGTCGGGACGTGACGGCAAGCTGGTCGAGGTGCAGCTGCGCACCCGCCAGATGCACGAGGTGGCCGAAACCGGCGTGGCGGCGCATTGGTCGTATCGTGACGGCGTGCCGGCCGAGAACCCCTTTGCCGTGGACCCGGCCAAGTGGATTTCCAGCCTGACCGAGCAGTTCGACAGCGAGGAGGACCACGACGAATTCCTCGAGGCGGTGAAGCTGGAGATGTATGCCGACCAGGTGTTCTGCTTCACGCCCAAGGGGGACGTGGTGAAGTTGCCGCGCGGGGCGACGCCGATTGATTTCGGCTATGCGATTCACACGCGGATCGGCAATGGCTGCGTGGGCGCCAAGGTGGACGGGATGCGGGTGCCTTTGTGGACCCGGATCAAGAATGGCCAGTCGGTCGAGGTGATCACCGCCGACGGGCAGACGCCGCAGGCCACTTGGCTGGATATCGCCACCACGGGCAAGGCGCGAGCGGCAATTCGCCGGGCGCTGCGCGAGGTCGATCGTGACCGCTATATCCGGCTGGGCCGGGAGCTGGCGCGGGCGGCGTTCGAGCATGTGGGCAAGAAACCCACGGACAAGGCGCTGGAACGCGCGGCCAAGACCCTGCGCCTGAAAGGCCGTGACGAGGTCCTGGCGCGGCTGGGCAGTGCCGAACTGACCACCAGCCGGGTTCTGAACGCGGTCTACCCGGACCTGGCGCCGGATACCGGCAACGAGGTGGGGCTGGACCGTGCCGTTATAGGTCTGGAGCCGGACCAGCGATTCGACCGTGCGCCATGCTGTCAGCCGCTGCCGGGGGAGCGAATCGTCGGCATCACCTATCGCGGCAAGGGCGTGGTGGTGCACACGATCGACTGCGAGAACCTGCAACGTTACGAGGAACAGCCAGAGCGCTGGATGGACCTGCAATGGCACGGCGGCACGCACGCGGCCGTCTACGAGGCGACGCTGGATGTGACCATCGGCAATGACGCCGGGGTGCTGGGACGTATTTGCACGTTGATCGGAGAGCAGAAGGCCAATATCTCGGACCTGACATTCGTGGACCGCAAACCGGATTTTTACCGGCTGCTGATAGATGTCGAGTTGCGTGATGCAGAACATCTGCACGGCGTGATCTCGGTTCTGGATGCAGAAAGCGACGTGGCCACGGTGGAACGGTTCCGTGATCCCGGCCGGCTGGCGGCCAGTAGCGGAACGGAACAGAGCTGACCCGAAGGAGCCGCGCCCCGTGGTTTTCAAACGCCGTGACAGACTGCCTTGGTGGAAGGCCACGTTACGGTTCCTTTGGCCACGATCGGGTTGGACGCGGGCGTTCCACTACGTCAAGCACCGGGTCAGACGCCTGCCGGATCCGCCGCACCGGATCGCGCGCGGCATTTTTGCCGGAGTCTTCGTCAGCTTCACGCCGTTCTTCGGGCTGCACTTTTTGCTGGCGGTCACGCTCGCATGGATCTTGCGTGCGAATATTGTTGCGGCGTTGTTGTCGACTTTTTTCGGTAATCCCCTCACTTTCGTATTTATCGGGGCGTCTTCGCTTCAGACCGGGTATTTCATGCTGGGGTTGCGCAACAATCCCGAGCTGGAGGCGCATGGCACCCTTGGCAGCAAGTTCGTCGATGCGGGGCGAGACCTTAAGGATAACCTTTGGTCGATCTTCAACGAGCAGAGCGCGGATTGGAGCCGGCTGACAGTCTTTTATGACGAAGTGTTCTTTCCCTACATGATCGGCGCGTTGATCCCGGGCACGATTGCGGGCCTGACCTGCTATTACATCAGCCTGCCATTGATCCAAGCTTATCAGAACCGTCGCAAGGGCCGGATCAAGGCCAAGCTGGCCGCGATTCGCGAGAAGGCGGCGGAGAAGGCCGCAGAAAAGGCCGCGGCCAAGGAGGCCAGGACCGGGAACAAGGACAAGGCTGACGCGGAGCCCGAGAAGCACTAAAGCGTTCTGCCTTTAACCTGAGACATCAGCGAAAGGCAGAACGCGCGCAACGAGTGAACGGTGCACCGCATTCCGCGAGAATCTGTGATTCAGGTTTTTCGCGAAACGCTTTAGGGTCAAGGCCGAGTCGCCGATCACAAGCTGGAGAATTTCATGAGCGATGCCGGAAAACTGCGCCTTGGCGTGAATATCGACCACGTCGCGACGGTGCGGAATGCGCGCGGCGGGGCCTATCCCGACCCGGTCCGGGCCGCCAAGCAGGCCGAGGCGGCCGGGGCGGACGGGATCACGGCGCATCTGCGCGAGGACCGGCGGCATATCTCGGATGCGGATATCGACGGGCTGATGGCGGCGCTGAAAGGGCCATTGAATTTCGAGATGGCCGCGACCGACGAGATGCAGAAGATCGCCCTGCGCCACAAGCCGCACGCGGTCTGCATCGTGCCCGAGAAGCGCGAGGAACGCACCACGGAGGGCGGTCTGGAAGTGGCGCGCGAGGAAAACCGGCTGGCGCATTTCATCGCGCCCTTGCGCGAAGCGGGGTGCCGGGTGTCGATTTTCATCGCCGCCGACAAGCGCCAGATCGAGGCCGCGCACCGGATCGGCGCCGAGGTGATCGAGCTGCATACCGGGGCCTATTGCGATGCCCATGCCGAGGGCCGTTTCGAAGAACGCGACCGGGAACTGGACAGCCTACGGGAAATGTCGGCTTTCGCGCAGTCGCTGGGGCTGGAGGTGCATGCGGGTCACGGGCTGACCTATGACACGGTGAAACCGGTCGCTGCGTTCCCCGAGGTGATGGAACTGAATATCGGGCATTTCCTGATCGGCGAGTCGATCTTTCGCGGGCTCGGGCCCGCGATCGAGGAGATGCGGCGGCTGATGGACGAGGCGCGGGGCGACACGCTGCGTTCGGCGGGATGATCTGGCTGCGCTACAGCGCCGTTTTTCTGGCCGTGGCCATCGGCGTGGCGCAGGTGGTGCGATTGTTGGGGATCACGAAGGACGAGATGCTGGGCTCGGCCGCGCAGATCATGGTGCCGGCGATGATCGCCGCGCTGATCGAAGGTCAGCAATATGTGCGCCGTCACGCCGGCCTGCCCGGGTCGAGCCGGGCCTGGCGCTTTGGCTTCATCGGGATGGGTGTGGCAACGGTGTTGAACGTGGCGCTGGCCTATGCCGGACCGCAGGTGGCGCCGGAATTTGCCAAGCTGGCCATTGCCGCGCCGGGATCTCAGCAATTCGTGACGTTGCTGCTGATGTATGCGGGCGGCTACCTGTTGGCCAACCGGTTCTTCTACGGGATCGGTGCGGGCAACACGATGAGCCGCGACAAGGCCCGCGAGGAACGGGGAGGCGAGTGATGGGCGCGAGCGATGTGAGGGGGCGGCGGTGGGTTTTCACCCACCCTACGCGGTATGCGGGGGCGGAACCATGAGGAAGACATTGGCTGCACTGGCGGTTGGCCTTGTCGCGTTGGGCGGCAAGGGGCACGCGCAAGACGTCGGTCCTTGCGGCTGGCGCAGCGGTGCCGAAGGGCTGATCGAACCCTGGGAGGATTACACGCGGACGTTCTCGGACGGGAAGGTGCGGATCGCACTGCTGGACCGGATCGAGCCGGGCGCGTCGCCTTTGCATATCCTGATCCTGTCACCGCCCTATGACGAGCTGGGCGCACGGCAGTGCCGGATCCTGAGCGTCGAGGGCACGCGCGGGTTCGCGGACGTCGATTTCGGTTCGCTTGAGGCGGACTATGATCCTTCAATCGGGCTGATCTTCGAGCTTGCGGTGCGGGTTATGGGGCCGATCGAGGCCGAGGATCGGATGCTGCGATTCAGCGTGAACCAGGCCAGCGGTGCGATCGAGGCCAGCTTTCGGTGACGGTGCAATGGCATCGGTGGCTGGCCGTGGCGGCGCTGCTTTTGGGCTGTTGGGCGCTTTGGACGCTGGAAAGCGCGCGTTCAGGGGTCACGTTCGAAGAGATGAGTGTGGGGCCGACGCCTGTGACCGTCTGGGCCGGGTCCGAGGACGGGCCGGCGGTGGTCATGGCGCATGGCTTTGCCGGGTCGCGGCAGATGATGCAGGGGTATGGCCTGCTGTTGGCGCAGGCGGGGTACCGCGTCCATGCCTATGATTTCGAAGGGCACGGGCGGCATCCCGTACCGATGTCGGGCGATGTCACGGCCGTGGACGGCACAACGCGGTTGTTGGTGAACCAGACGCTGGAGGTGATCGCGGCGGCGCGGGCCGATGCCGGAGACGTGGCGCTGGTCGGGCATTCGATGGCGACCGATGTGCTGGTCCGGGCGGCGCTGGAGACCGAGGGCATCGGGCCGCTGGTCCTGTTGGCCACGTTTTCGGGCGCGGTGACGGCGCAGGCGCCGGATAACATGCTGATGATCACTGGCGCGTGGGAGCCGCGTTTGCAAGGCTTTGCCGCTGACGCGGTGGCCGCGGCCTCGGACGGCGTCCGCCGCGAGGCGATCGTGGCACCGGCGGTGGACCATGTGGCGATCCTGCATTCGCGGACGGGCCGGACCGCGGCACTGGACTGGCTGAACACCTATTACGGATGGGATGGGCAGGCGCAGGTGCGCCAGACGGGCTGGGCGCTGATCGGATTGCTGGCGGCGATCACGATGCTGTTTGCGCCCGTCGCACGGCTGTTCCCGGCGGCCGGGGGATTGCCCGATGAGCTGTCGTGGCGACGGTTCGCTGCAATCGTGGCGGCGCCGATGCTTGCGGCCCCAACGCTGGCCGCGGCTGTGGATACGCAAGTCCTGCCGGTTCTGGTGGCGGATTACCTGGCGCTGCACCTGCTGATATACGGTTTGGTGCAGCTTGGCGCGCTTTGGGCCACTGGGGCGCGGCCGGGGCCGATCAGCATCTTGGGCGGGGTGCTGGTGCTGGTCTGGACCGTGGGCGTCTTCGGCTTCGCGCTGGATCGCTACGGCGCCAACTTCTGGCCCGTGCCCGAGCGGTACGGGATCATCGCGGCGCTGGCGCTGGGGGCCGTGCCGTTCATGCTGGCCGACGCGTGGGCGGTTCAGGGCGCAGGTCTGGGGCGCAGGGTGCTGGCAAGGCTTGGCTTTCTGGTATCGCTGGGCCTCGCGGTGGCGCTGGATTTCGAAGGGCTTTTCTTCCTGCTTCTGATCGCGCCGGTGGTCGTGCTGTTCTTCCTCAGCTTCGGCTGGATCGGGCGGATGGCGGCGCTGCGCTTTGGCGCGGTTGGCCCGGGTGTCGGTCTGGGGCTGGCGCTTGCCTGGGCTTTGGGTGTAAGTTTCCCCCTGTTTTCAGCCGGATAAGGGGCGCATTCATGATCCTGGGGATCGGCACGGACCTGGCCAACATAGACCGGATCGCGGGCACGCTGGAGCGGTTCGGTGACCGGTTCCGCAACCGGGTGTTCACGCCAATCGAGCAGCGCAAGGCCGAACGCCGCCGCGATGTGGCGGGCACCTATGCCAAGCGTTGGGCGGCCAAGGAGGCCTGTTCCAAGGCGCTGGGCACGGGCCTGCGCATGGGGATCGCGTGGAAGGACATGGCGGTCAGCAACCTGGAGACCGGGCAGCCGGTGATGAAGGTCACGGGCTGGGCCGCCGAGCGTCTGGCGGAGATGACGCCCGACGGATACGAGGCGATTATCCACGTGACGTTGACCGACGATCATCCCTGGGCGCAGGCCTTTGTGGTGATCGAGGCGCGACAGGCGGCGTGAAATCGTTATGCGGTGCGACTTTGTGGCTGGCTGCAACGCCGGCTGCGCACGTGAGCGTGGCTTGACACTCGTCACCCCGCCCCGCATGTAGCGCAGAAGAGCAAGCGGAGGCAGGCATGGCCGAAGAATCCAAGACATCGAGCACGATCTGGGAAACCGTCAAGACGGTCTTCTGGGCGCTGCTGATCGCCGGTATTTTCCGCACGATCCTGTTCCAGCCGTTCTGGATTCCGTCCGGGTCGATGAAAGATACCCTGTTGATCGGAGATTTCCTGTTCGTCAACAAGTTCGCTTATGGCTATTCCTATGCGTCCTGCCCGAACATCAAGATGGAGCGGCTCGGGATCGACATCGACGCCAAGAACATCTGCGGCTTTCTGGATAACGACAACACGCGTCTTTTCGGCTCGGAACCCGAGCGGGGCGATATCATCGTGTTCCGTCACCCCAGTAACGGCACGGATTACATCAAGCGGGTCGTGGGCCTGCCGGGCGACCGTATCCAGATGAAAGGCGGCGTGCTGAACATCAACGGCGAGCCGGTCGAACTGGAAGATGCCGGAAACTTCGAGGAAGTGCTGGAAGCGCAGGGCCCGCTGGGCAAGACGCCGCGCTGTGCCAACGGGGCCGTGGGCGTGGGAGGCATTTGCGAGAAAGAGCGGCAGATTGAAACCCTGCCCAACGGCGTGTCGCACAGCATTCTGAACGTGGGGTCGCAAAGGTACGACAGCACCGGCGTCTACGAGGTGCCCGAGGGGCATTATTTCTTCATGGGCGACAACCGGGACAATTCCACCGACAGCCGCGCGCCGCTGACGGCGCCGGGCGGGGTGGGATACGTTCCGTTCGAGAACCTGATCGGTCGGGCGGACCGGGTGATCTTTTCATCGGCGGGCCGGTCGATGCTGTTCTTCTGGACATGGCGCGGCGACCGCTTCTTCGAGAAGCTGGACTGAGGCAGGAATGAAGCTGTCGGGCGATCTCAAAGCGTTCGAGAGCCGCCTTGGGCATGCGTTCGGGCGGCCCGAACTGCTGGTGCGGGCGGTGACGCACGGGTCGATGACCACGGCCAACCGGGACGATAACCAGCGGCTGGAATTCCTGGGCGACAGGGTTCTGGGGCTGGTCATTGCCGAGGCGCTGCTGGAAAGCGACAAGGGTGCCGCCGAAGGGCAGCTTGCGCCGCGCTACAACGCGCTGGTGCGCAAGGAGACCTGTGCCGAGGTGGCGCGACAGATCGAGCTTGGCCAGGTGCTGAAGCTGGGCCGGTCCGAGATGATGTCGGGCGGGCGGCGCAAGCAGGCACTTCTGGGCGATGCGATGGAGGCGGTGATCGCCGCCGTCTACCGCGATGCCGGGTTCGACGCGGCGCAGGAGGTTATCCTGCGGCTGTGGGGGGACCGGGTGACATCCGTCAAGGCCGACGCGCGGGATGCCAAGACCGCGTTGCAGGAATGGGCGCAGGCGCAGGGGCTGGCCCCGCCGGTCTACGCGGAGACGGCGCGCAGCGGGCCGGATCACGCGCCGCAATTCACCATCGAGGCGCGGCTGGAAAACGGCGAGGCCGAAGAGGCCACCGCCGGGGCCAAGCGGCAGGCGGAGCAGTCGGCCGCAAAAGCCTTGCTGGCGCGGGTGACCGCCAACAAATCCTAGCGGATGACGATCACGGACTGGTTGGCGTGGCGGGTGATCCGCGCGGCGTTCGGGCCGACGAGGTAATCGCGAAGCTCGGGGCGATGCGCCCCTACGACGATCACGTCCGCGCCGATCTTGTCGGCCATGCGCAGCACGCTGTCATAGATCGTCCCCTCGGTCACGTGCACCTGCGCCTTGCCGTCGAAGGCGCCATCAGACCAGTCTTTCAGCGCTTTCTCGGCGGCGGCTTTGGCTTCGCGGTTGTAGTCGCCCTCGAAGGCGGCACCGACCATGTTCATGCCGCTGCCCGGGACCACGTTGATAACGTGGATTTCGGCACCGTCGCCTGCGGCCAGCAGCTTGGCCGCTTGCGCCAGGCGGTCGGCGCCTTCCATCGCGTTGATGTCGACGGCCAGAAGCAGTTTCCGGAACATGGCGTGTCCTCCTCAGAAGGCCGGTTGGGTGGCACGGGGCCGCTGGATCAGGACGATCCCTGCCAGCAGGATCAGGGCGGGGATGAAGAACAGCTCCTTCGGCATGCGGTCATTCTCGACCTCGACCTTGTCCAGGACAACGGGGCTGTCGCCGTAAAAGTCGTACTCGATGCCGATGGCTTCGAAATGCGGGGTGCCGGGGAAGGGTTCTTCGAGCTTGAGCACGCCGTCTTCTTCGATGACATTGAGCCCCTGTTCGGAGAGCGCCGCGGTGCCGTCGCCGGCGATACCGGGGACCACGATGGTGGTTGGCCGGATCTCGGCGGTGTCGAAGTCCGGCCCCTCGATGGTCAGGCGAATGTCCTGACCGGTGTCGACCGAGTCCATCAGCGCAAACACCTCGCTGCCTGTGGCGGTCTGGTACGGCTCTGATATCTGGTCGAGGAAGACGCCGGGCCGGAACAGCATGAAGGCGATGACGAGGAGCATCGCGCTTTCCCACTTGCGCGATTTGGCGATGAAATAGCCCTGCGTGGCAGCCGCGAAGAGCAGCATGGCGATCAGTGATATGAAGAACACCATCACGCCCTTGAGCAGCCCCACGTCCATCAGAAGCAAGTCGGTGTTGAAGATGAACAGGAACGGCAGGAGCGCCGTGCGGATATCGTAGCCAAAGCCCTGGACACCGGTCTTGATCGGGTCGCCGCGTGAGATTGCCGCCGCCGCGTAGGCCGCGAGGCCCACGGGTGGCGTATCATCCGCCAGAATGCCGAAGTAGAAGACGAACAGGTGCACGGCGATGAGCTCGAACTGATAGCCCGCCGTGGCGCCGACCGAGATGATCACCGGGGCCATCAGGGACGAGACCACGATGTAGTTCGCGGTGGTAGGCAGGCCCATGCCGAGGATCAGTGACAGGATCGCGACGAGGATCAGCAATGCCCAGATATTCCCGCCGGAGATGACCTCGATCACCTGGCCGATGACCTGGTGCGCGCCGGTCAGGGAGATCGTGCCGACGATGATGCCGGCGGCGCCCGTGGCGACGCCGATGCCGATCATGTTGCGCGCCCCCAGGATCAGCCCGTCGATGAAATCGCGCCAGCCCTGCCATGTTTCGCCGGCAAAGCCCTCACCCCGGAACATCGCCTTCAAAGGGCGGTGTGTCAGCGCGATGATGATCATGAAGATCGTCGCCCAGAAGGCCGAGAGTGCAGGCGACAGGCGGTCGAGCGTGTCGGTGCGCACCATCAGGTTCCACACCAGGATGAAGATCGGAATGGCGAAATAAAGCCCGCCGATCAGCGTCGGTGTCAGACGCGGCGCCTCGGGCGGGCCATCTTCGTCCTTGTCCATCTTGAGGTCGGGATAACGCGCGGCGATGGCGACGAGCACGATGTAGAGCACGGCCACGAGCGCGACCGCCGCATAGATGGAATTGCCCATGATCGGCTCGAGAACGGTGCGCAGGCCGATCATCAGGAAGGTGCAGATGCCGAGGAAGATGAAGCCGGACAGGAACAGGATCAGGATCATCAGCACGCCGATGCGGCGGCCCGGTTTCTCCAGCCCCTTCAGGCCCATCTTCAGGCTTTCAAGATGCACGATGTAGAGCAGCGCGATGTAGGAGATGACCGCTGGAAGAAAGGCGTGCTTGACCACGTCGATATAGGGGATGTTGACGTATTCGACCATCAGGAAGGCCGCGGCGCCCATGACGGGCGGGGTCAGCTGGCCGTTGGTGGACGAGGCGACCTCGACCGCGCCGGCCTTTTCCGCCGGAAAGCCGATGCGCTTCATCAGAGGGATGGTGAAGGTGCCGGTGGTGACGGTATTGGCGATGGACGAGCCGGAGATCATGCCGGTCATCATGGACGACAGGACCGAGGCCTTGGCCGGGCCGCCGCGCAGGGCGCCCAGAAGGGCGATGGCCACCTTGATGAACCAGTTGCCGCCGCCGGCACGGTCCAGCAGGGCGCCGAACAGCACGAAGAGGAAGATCATCGTGGTCGACACGCCAAGGGCCACGCCAAAGACACCCTCGGTCTGCATCCAGTAGTGACCAAGCGCCTTGGACAGGGACGCGCCGCCGTAATTGGTGATGTTGCGAGCCCATTCCGAATACCCGCCGAAAAAGGCGAACAGGATGAAGCAGGACGCGATGATCACCAGTGGAAGCCCGAGCGAGCGGTAGACCGAGATCATCAGCACGGTCATGCCGATGGCGGACATGGTGACGTCGGTCGTGTTCCACAGCCCCGGACGGTCGGCGATCTCGAACCGGAACACCACGAGGTAGAGACAGGCGGACACGCCAAGGATGATGAGCGCCCAGTCATAGAGGGGGATGCGGTCGCGCGGCGAGGTCTTGAACAGCGGAAAGGCGAGCGTCGCCAGCATGATGGCAAAGGCCAGGTGCACGTAGCGGGCCTGTGCGACGATATTGGCGAAGATCGACATGCCGGTGGCCTGCGCCATGATGCCCGGCACGCGGGAAGCGATGTAGAGCTGAAACAAGGACCAGACGATGCACGTGCCGATGATCAGCCTTGTCTGCCATGCGGCGGACGGGTTGCGCGCGCCGGTATCGGCCTCGGCCACCATATCATCGGCACTGCGTGTATTCTCGGTTTGATCGCTCACTGTCATGCCCCCTCAAGCAAGTCTCGTCGTCGTGAAAAGGGCGCCCGCATCGGGGCGCCCTTTGGGTGTCAGAGGCTTATTCCATCAGGTCCAGTTCCTTGTAGGCCTTTTCCGCGCCGGGGTGCAGCGGGGCCGACAGAGCGTCCTGAACCATCTCGGAAGGCTCGAGGTTGGCGAAGGCCGGGTGCAGCTGGCGGAAGTCGTCGATGTTCTCCATCACTCCCTTCGCAAGCACGTAGACCGTGTCTTCCGACACGTCGGCGGAGGTCACGAGGGTTGCGCCTACGCCGAAGGTGGTGACGTCCTCGTCGTTGCCGGCGTACATGCCGCCGGGAACCGTGGCGGTACGGTAATAGGGGTTTTCGTCGATCAGCTTGTCGATCACGTCGCCTGTGACGTTCACGAGCGTGACGTCACAGGTGGTCGCCGCTTCCTGGATGGCGGCGGCCGGGTGACCCACGACGTAGACCATGGCGTCGATGTTGCCGTCGCAAAGCTGTTGCGACATTTCCGAACCTTTGTACTCGGTCGCCAGCGCGAAATCGTCCATGGTCATGCCGTATTCGGCCATCAGCACCTCGGTCGTGGCGCGCAGGCCGGAACCGGCGTTGCCCACGTTGAAGCGCTTGCCCTTGAGGTCCTCGAAGCTTTCGATGCCGGCATCGGACCGGGCGATCAACGTGAAGGGTTCGGGGTGGACCGAGAAGACCGAACGGATTTCCGGAAAGGGGTTGTCCGAGAAGGTCGAGGTGCCGTTATAGGCGTGGTACTGCCAGTCGGACTGCGCGACGCCGAATTCCAGCTCGCCGGCCTTGATCGTGTTGATGTTGTAGACCGAGCCGCCGGTGGATTCCACGGCGCAGCGGATGCCGTGATCCTTGCGGGACTTGTTGACAAGACGGCAGATCGCGCCGCCGGTGGGATAATAGACGCCCGTCACGCCACCGGTGCCAATGGAGATGAACTCCTGCGCCGATGCGGGGGCGGAAATGGCGATTCCTGCGGCGGCAAACGCGCCGAGAAGGTAGTTTTTCATGGTGTTCTCCCTCTGTTGCGAACATCATCCTGGGATGAGTCGATGGGCACAGTAGAGCCAGAACTTGCCTCGCTTGCAAGGCCATCGGGCGACAAATTATTGAATTCAAGGTGTTAGCCGAATGAGCCGCGTGTTTCACCGCAACAGCCGCGCTGCGCCGCCGACCGTGTCACGGGGCGAAGGGGCCTACCTCTACGACACATCGGGCAAGGCGTATCTCGATGGTTCCGGCGGTGCGGCGGTGTCGTGCCTGGGGCATGGCGACCCGCATGTGACGGCGGCGATCAAGGCGCAGTTGGACAAGGTTGCCTTTGCGCATACCGGGTTCCTGTCGTCCGAGCCGGCGGAGGCCCTGGCGGATCGATTGGTGGCCGTGGCGCCCAAGGGTCTGGAGCGGGTTTACTTCGTGTCCGGCGGGTCCGAGGCCATGGAAGCGGCGCTGAAACTGGCGCGGCAGTATTTCATCGAGGCGGGACAGCCACAGCGCAGCCGGGTGATCGCGCGGCGGCAAAGCTATCACGGCAATACGCTGGGGGCGCTGGCGACGGGCGGCAACGCGTGGCGGCGCGCGCCGTTCGCGCCGCTCTTGATGGAGGTGAGCCATGTTTCGCCCTGCTATGCCTATCGGGGCATGCAGGAGGGCGAGACCGCGCAGGGCTATGCCGCGCGGCTGGTGGCGGAGCTGGAGGCCGAGATCCAGCATCACGGTGCAGAGACGATCATGGCCTTCGTGGCCGAGCCCGTGGTGGGGGCGACGCTGGGCGCGGTGCCGCCGGTCGAGGGGTATTACCGTGCGGTGCGAGAGGTCTGCGACCGGCATGGCATCCTGCTGATCCTCGACGAGGTGATGTGCGGGATGGGACGCACCGGCACGCTGTTCGCCTGCGAACAGGACGGGATCGCGCCGGATATTTGCGCCATCGCCAAGGGGCTGGGGGCCGGGTATCAGCCGATCGGCGCGATGATGTGCACGGCCTTGATCCACGACACGATCGCCGAAGGGTCCGGATTTTTCCAGCACGGCCATACCTATCTGGGCCATCCGACCGCCTGCGCGGCGGCGGGGGCGGTGCTGGACCGTTTGCTGGACGATGGCGTGGCAGCGCGGGTGGCACCGCTGAGCAAGGCGCTGCGGGAGCGGCTGGTCGACAGGTTCGGGCAGCACCCGCATGTGGGCGACATTCGCGGGCGCGGGTTGTTCCAGGGGATCGAACTGGTCGAGGATCGCGAGACGAAAGCGCCGTTCGATCCGGGCCGGAAGCTGCACGCGAGGGTCAAGGCAGCGGCGTTCGAGGCGGGGCTGATCTGTTATCCGATGGGCGGCACCGTGGACGGGCAGCGCGGCGATCACGTGCTGTTGGCGCCGCCCTTCATCCTGACCGAAGACCAGCTGGACGAGTTGGTCGACAAGCTGGGCCAGGCAGTGGAGACTGCGCTGGCCTGATCGCCGGGGTCACTCGGCGGCGGGCTTCAGGCTGGACATCAGGCGGTGGAATTTCTCGCCCTGGACAGCGACGTGCTGGCGCAGCAGGTTGCCGGCCTGATCGCCGTCTCCGGCCTCGATCGCGGCCAGAATGGCGTCATGTTCGGCCACCGATTGCGCCATGCGTCCGCGCCAGCGCAGTTGCAGGCGGCGGAACGGGCGCAGGCGGCGCTGCAGCCGCAGACACTCCTGTTCGAGGAACGCGTTGCCGGTCTGGGCGTAGAGCGTGGCGTGGAAAAGATCGTTCTGGTCGTAGTTGCCATCGGCGTCCTGCGCCTCGGTCGCGGTGCGGCATCGCTCGTTTATGGCGCGCAACTGGGCAAGGGCCGCGTCGGAAATGCGTGACGCGGCCAGCCGGGCGCAAACCGCTTCAAGTTCGGCCATGACCTCGAACATCTCGATCAGTTCGACGGGGCCTGGCTGGCGCACGAAGACCCCGCGGCGTGGCAGCTGTTCCACCAGGCCGGACAGGATAAGCCTTTGAAGCGCCTCTCTTATCGGGGTTCTGGAGACGTTGAAGCGTTCGGCCAGCTGGACCTCGTCAAGCCTGTCCCCATCGTCGAAGGTTCCGTCGAGGATCAACTCCTCGATGGCGTCCGCGATGAGATCTGCGCGCTTGCGTTCCATTTCAATCCGCTAGCACACCGCAGTCTAGAGCGCAAGAAATCCGTTCTTGTATACAAAGAATTTGACTGGTGACACAATCTCGTTAGGGTGCGGGGCAGTCCGAGTACGAATCAGGACGTTTTGGGAGGAACATATGAAACTGAATTTTACAGCCGCAGTCGCGGCAGCAGCGCTATTCGCAGGCAGCCTGACGGCAAGTGCCGAAGATCTGCGCCTGTCGCACCAATGGTCCACGAGCGACGTGCGTCACAAGGTGGCGCAGATGGTTGCCGACGAGGTCGCGGCGGCGGATGTCGATCTGGATATCCAGATTTTCCCGTCGCAATCGCTGTTCAAGGCGCGCGAGCAATACAAGCCGCTGGCCCGTGGGCAGGTCGACATGATCGTCTTTCCGCTGTCCTATGCAGGCGGCCTGCGCAACGCCTACAACCTGACCCTGATGCCCGGGCTGGTGAAGAACCACGACCACGCCGCGCGTTTGAACGAATCCGAGTTCATGGGCGATATCGAGGCCATCATGGCCGAGGATGACATCATGGTGCTGGTCCACGGCTACCTGGCCGGTGGCTTTGCCGGCAAGGAGCAGTGCATTACCGCGCCCGAGGACGTGGAAGGCCTGCAGACCCGTGCCGCAGGCAAGGCGTTCGAGCAGATGCTGGCGGGGGCCGGTGCGTCGATCGCGTCGATGAGCTCGGCCGAGATCTATAACGCGATGCAGACCGGCGTTCTGGACGCCGCCAACACCTCGTCCTCGTCCTTTGTCAGCTACCGCATCTACGAGCAGGTGTCGTGCTTTACCCCGGCGGGCGACTATGCGCTGTGGTTCATGTACCAGCCGCTTCTGATGAACAAATCCAAGTTCGAAAGCCTGAGCGAGGAACAGCAGACCGCGCTGATGGAGGCCGCCGAGAAGGCCGAGGCGTTCTACCTCGAAGAGGCCAAGAGCCAGGACGGCAATGCGCGTGACGTCTTTGCCGAGAACGGTGTCGAGATCGCCGAGATGAGCCAGGAAGAGTTCGACGCTTGGCGCGAGATCGCACAGGAAACGGCCTACAAGGCGTTCCTGGAAGGCTCGCCCGAAGGTCAGGAACTGTTGGACAAGGCGCTGGCCGTCGAGTGATCCGCTGAACCCATCGTCGGGGCC
>NZ_JASHIN010000015.1:0-110828 GCF_030733705.1 Roseovarius sp. MMSF_3298 | reverse complement strand
AACGCAGCAGCCCATTAACACAAATGCTTCTGCCGAAATACTGAGCGCCGGTATCGAATACGAATTTCGCCCCGTCGATCCGCTCGGCCTGGTTGCCGGGCTCGGCTATGCTCAGCAAACTAGGAACGGCCAAACAGATGGGGACACGTATTACCGCATCGCTGCGACCTACGATCTCGACAGCCAAACCACGCTCCGCGCCCAGCATGCCCGAGAAATCCGATTCCCGACTTTGCGGGACCTTTTCGCCGCGGATCGCGGAAACCCGAACCTCGATCCGGAGCGGACGCTGCATTACGAGGTCGGCATCGACCGAAGCTTCGCCTTTTGGAACGCGACACTGTCCGCAAGCCTCTTTCAGACCGACGCCAAGGACTATATCGAGCGCGGCCCGAGCGGTCTGTCCGAGAACGTCGAGAAGCTACGGATGCGCGGTCTGGAAATCGACTATCGCGCCTCGCCGATTGAACCCCTGACGGTGGGTCTCGGCTACACATTTCTCGATGCCGAAAACCGCAGTATTGCCGCGCCTTCCAGAGATCTGCAGAACCGGCCGCGGCACAAGTTCGTGCTGTCGGGCAGCTATCGCTTCAACGGCGGGACCCGCATTGATGCACAATATCTCGCGGTTCTGGACAACCTGACGCTCAACCGCAATGGAACGCAATCTCGAAACGTGGGGGACTTCCACCTGGTCGACCTCGGAGTCACGCACGCGTTCGAAGGACAGAACGCCGAAATCTATGGACGTGTCCGCAACCTCTTCGACGAGGATTACCAAGACAGCTACGGGTTCGTGCAGGCCGGGCGGACCTTTCAGGTCGGCGGGCGCATCCGCTTCTGAGAAAGTGACGGCCATGACAGGGCATTCGGACAAGGGATACATCGGCGGCTTTCGACTGCGCGAGGCGATGTTCCTCACGCTATGTACGGTTTTGCTGGTAAGCACGAAGATCTTTTTCCGCCTGAAGCTGGGCATTCCGGGACACAGCGCGATCTTTCTCGCGTTCTGCCTTGTCCTCGGACGCACGCTGGTGCCGCGCGGGCTTTCGGCGACGTTCGTGGGCGTTTTGGGTGGCCTGGCCATGATGGCACTCGGGCTGGGCAAGACCGGGCCGCTGGTCCTGCTTCAGACCGGCATGGCAGGACTGATGGTCGACGCGCTGGCAGCCCTCGGGTTGACAAGGCAGTTCTGGGGCGCGGCCCTGCTTGGGCTTGCCGCCGGTCTGGGACGCGGACCTGCGCAACTGGCACAGAACCTTCTGATTGGCATGGATTGGAATCTGGCACTGACCACGGCGGGGCTGAAACTGATCCCCGCGGCAATGTTCGGTTTGCTTGGCGGGGTTCTGGCCTTTCTCGTGGCACGGCGGCTTGAACGTGGCGGACTATCACCGGGGGTATCATGAAACACGTCTCACCTCTCGATCCGAGCCTTTTGCTGATCGGAGTCGAGGATACGGATGTCGAAGGGGCCGAACTTGGCACCGGCAAGATCACGCGGCGGCTGAAGGACGTCCTTCCGACCGGCGCCGAGATGGTCGGCGTGGTCCGGCATCAGTTCCTGATGGTTCCCGAGATTCCCTACACCTCCTGGAACAGCCCGGCCTGCGCCATCGTGCGCGTGTCCGATCCGTCACTCGTGCCCGAGGTCGCAAAGGCGACCCGCGACCATGTCCGCGCCCTGGCCTCCAACGGAAGCGATCCGGGCATCTGCCTTGGCCTCGTGCGGGACGTTGCACCCCGGGTAATTGAACATGGCGTCGATTGCCGGCGCCGCGTGCTGACGCAGGCCGACGCGATCCGCACCGGCAAAGGCCTGATCCTCGAGGGCCTGGGCGGCGACAATGGTGGCATAATCGGTGCGCTTGGTGCGGTCGGGCTTACCGCGCACGGCTGGTGCGGACGCTTCATCGAGGTAACGGCGCTGGAAGAGCGGCCGCTCGACAACTCGGTCGCAGACCTTGCCGAGTGCGGCGTGCGACTGGCCGTGATGGAGCGCGATGCGCCGCCGCCGCTGGATGAAGACCGGGTGATCGTGCCGGATCAGTTCCGCCCCGTGCTGATCGGCGGCGTCCCGGTTCTGATGGTCCACGAGGCCGCGCCGGGACGATGGGAGACAAAGCCCTGGCCGAAGCGCAACCATTGACGGCCGAACTGACGGTCCCGGGCGAGTTGACCTTGGTCGCGGGACCGACCGGGACCGGAAAGACGACGCTTCTTTCCAGAGCGTTGCGCGACTGGCGCGCGGCGCACCCGGCACGCTGGCCCGGTGCTGTTCTGCTTGGGCAGAATCCCGCGACACAGCTCGTGGGCGAGACCGTAGAGGAAGAGGTCGCCTTCGCATTGGTCGCAGCCCAGATGCCGGATGCGGAAATCGCCCGTCGCACGGCCCGCGCTCTCGCGACTTTCGGGCTGGACGACCGCGCCAAAGCCCGAACCGACGCTCTTTCTATGGGCTGGAAATGCCGGACACTTCTCGGCGCGCTGCACGCGCTGGAACCCGATGCGCTTTTTCTCGACGAGCCTTACGCACAGTTGGACGACACCGGGCGGAGGCGGCTCGACGCTGCGATCACCGAATGGCTGGGCCAAGGCCGTGCGGTCGTCGTCAGCGCGGCAGAGGCCCTGGAAACGGTGGGCGGGTTGCCTTCTGGCCGGACCCGCCTGCTCCATGCCGAGACAGGCCTTCGACCCGAGCCGGATCTTGTGGCCGGCTTTTGCGAAAAGTGGCCCGATCACGCCCCCGACACCCCAACAGGGTCTGCAGTTGAGCTACTGTCCTTCACGGCAGGCTACGAAGATACGTCGGCGGTTTTGCGCGACATCGATCTTGTCTTGCCGCCGGGCTCGATATCCGTGGTCAGCGGTGCAAATGGCTGCGGCAAGTCCACACTTCTGCGCGCGGTCGCCGGCGACATGCCGGCACTCTCGGGCACGCGGCGCATACTGGGGCGAGACATGGCAGGCGCGGGCAATCTGGCCCGAGAAACCGCGCTTGTTCTGCAAGATCCTGAACTGCACCTGACCGGCCGCACCGTGCGCGGCGAGATCGAAGTGGCCAGCGCCATTCCGAAACCGGGCGCCGAGACGTGCCTTCGCATCTTCGGTCTGTCGCAGTTCGCCGAGCAGGCTGCCCTTACCCTGTCACACGGCCAGAAACAGGCGCTGGTTCTAGCCTGCGCGGTTGCATCGATGCCGCGCCTTCTTTTGCTGGACGAGGCCTTTTGCGGGCTGGATGCCAGCGCTATGGCATCAATACTCTCTGCTCTTCGACGGATCGTGCACCGTACTGGGTTGACGGTCATTGCGGTTACTCACGATCCGCAAGGTCCTGTTCCGGACTTTGCCGATCGACACCTTCGCATGTCGAACGGGAAACTCATCGATGTCTGATACGCGCGGGCCTGCCACTGTCTGGACTCGCACACTGTTTCTCTGGATGGTCGCGCTTGCCATCGCACTGTTCGGCGTTCTGGCACCGGCGACCTGGCTGCCCCTGCTGAGTTTGCTCGCAACCGGACTATTCATCGCAACCGCGGGGCCAAGGGCCACGCTTCGCGACGCGCGGCCCTTGGCGTGGCATGCGCCTGTTCTGCTGCTCGGCATGCTGATCGTGAACGGCAGGGTCGACTGGGCCTTGGCGCTGGAGATCTCGGTCCGGTTCATGCTGACGGCCATGCCGATCTTCTGGCTGCATCGGCTGACGGCCCCGACCCACCTCTTGACGCTGTTTGAGCGCGTACTGCCGTTCAGGCTTCGGCTCATCCTCCTTTTTGCCCTTCGGATTTGGCCACTGCTATTGCGTGACATGAGGGACATCCTCCTCGTCGCCCGGTTAAGCGGCACTTGGCCCGCCCGCCTGCGCGACGTCCGACCGCGCCACTTCGTTCATGCGCCCGGACGCATCATGATGCCCCTCGGGGTGAGAGCGATCCGTCTTTCCGACGATATGGCCCGCAGTCTCGAGGCGCGCGGCCTGGATCAATTGTGAAAGGGGAGAAACACAGCCGGTGCGAGCTTTGGCCAGCACCATGGATCAGCTGTCGTTTCCGGATAACAATGGTGATGCCTTACTGATCAGCCTCACTTGAGTGATCCAATTTGATTGTTAGTGCATGACTGGCCTTGGGTCCATCTGGACGATGGTTTCCGGGGCCGGTGGGCGTTAGCCCAGAGCACTGCGAGGGCGTTTTGTGTTGTAGTGTTTCCTCCATTCTTCGATCAGGATTTGGGCTTCTCGCAGGCTGTAGAAGACTTCACCATTCAAGAACTCATCGCGGACCCGGGCATCGATGACATTGCCTGAGTTCAGCTTCCTATCTATGCGGATGGCCAGACATTCTCGGCTGTATTCAACGATGATGTTGAGCGTGTGAGACGACCAATATTGCGGCTACGAAGTACTCGATTGGTATTTGACGACAGCGCGGCCGCTCTTCGACTTCGCCAACCCGGAAATTTGCCGCGCTACTTCGAACGAGCCTTGATCAGGATCAATGCATATCACTCGCCCTCGTCCATTTCATTGAGAACCCAAGTGCCCGTTTGGGAAGCGGCGCGGAAAGGATGGCGATGGACAGCGTTTTTCGGACCGAAGGCCTGACGAAGGTCTACGACACTGGCACGCTGCAAGTGCGTGCCCTCGATGTTGTGGACCTCGAACTCTATCGCGGGCAGCTCGCCGTTCTGCTGGGGCCGTCGGGCAGTGGCAAATCAACGCTTCTGAACATCCTGGGCGGGCTTGACCACGCCACCGATGGCCGCGTCTGGTTCCGCGATACCGAGCTTACGGGCATGAACGACAAACAGCTCACGCTCTACCGGCGCGCCCATGTCGGATTCGTTTTCCAGTTCTACAACCTCGTCGCCAGCCTGACCGCCTGCGAGAATGTCCAGCTTGTCACCGACGTCGCCCGCACGCCCATGCGCGCCGAAGAGGCGCTGGAGCGCGTCGGGCTCTCGCACCGCCTGCATCACTTCCCGGCCGAGATGTCAGGCGGCGAGCAACAGCGCGTCGCCATCGCCCGCGCCATCGCGAAGCGCCCCGAGGTGCTGCTTTGCGACGAACCCACCGGTGCACTGGACAGCCAGACCGGGGTGCAGGTGCTGGAGGCCCTGCGCGAAGTGAACGAGGATCTCGGCACCTCCACGGTGGTCATCACCCACAACGTGGGGATACGGAAAATGGCGCACCGGGTGATCTGGTTCCTCGATGGCCGCATCGACCGCGTCGAAGAAAACGCCACCCGCGTCGCGCCGGCAGAGATCTCGTGGTGAGGCCGGCATGAACGCACTCGACCGCAAGCTCCTACGCGATTTCGTCCGGCTCTGGGAACAGGCGCTGGCGATCGCGCTGGTCCTGGCCTGCGGCGTGGCCATCCTCCTGGCAACCTTCGGCACCTATGGCGCACTGGACGAGACCCGCCGGGCCTATTACGAGCGCAACCGCTTTGCCGATGTCTTTGCGCATGCGGTGCGTGCGCCGCGGGCTCTGATGCAGGACATCCGGGCCATAGACGGCGTTCGTTCCGCCGAGGCACGCGTGTCCAATTATGTCATACTCGACGTGCCGGGACGGCAGGAAACCGTATCCGCCTATCTTTTGTCATTGCCCCCCGACGGCACTCAGGCGCAGCTCAACATGCCGATCCTGCGCACGGGCCGTTTGCCCCGCCCCGAAAGGACGGACGAGGCCGCCGTCAACGCGCCTTTCGCGGCAGCCAACGGGCTGGAACCCGGCGACAGGTTTCATGCCAATCTGAACGGCCAGAAACGAGAAATCACCGTCACCGGCACATTGCTGTCACCCGAATTCATCTACACCATTGGCCCGGGCGCCCTGATGCCCGACAACGAGACTTTCGCGATCCTCTGGATGCCCGAGCGCACTGTCGCGGCGGCGTTCGACATGGACGGCGCCTTCAACGACGTCACTCTCAAGCTTGCTCCTGGCACGCCGGAGGCCCCTGTGATCGACCGGCTGGACGACCTGCTGGAGCCCTATGGCGGTCTGGGTGCTTACGGGCGCGACCGGCACCTCTCCAACAGCTTCATCGACAGCGAGCTTCAGCAACAGCGCGTCGCCGCGATGATCCTGCCGCCGATTTTCTACGCCATATCGGCCTTTCTCGTTGGTGCCGTCATCAGTCGGATCATCGCGCTGGAACGCAGCGAGATCGGTCTTCTCAAAGCCATTGGCTACTCGAACGTGCGCATCTGCCTGCATTACCTCATGCTGGCAGGGCTCATCGCCCTTGGCGGCACGCTGATCGGCTGGGGCGCGGGCACTTGGCTGGCGCGCGGCCTCGCGCGGCTCTATGCCGGGTTCTTCGACTTCCCCTTCCTGATCTACCACGTCAGTCTGGACGCTTATGCGTTGTCGGGCCTGCTCGCGATTGCAAGCGCGGCGCTCGGTGCCGCCCGCAGCGCCCTGCGCGCGGCACGCCTGCCACCGGCGGTCGCCATGGCGCCGCCCGCCCCGCCGCGCTTCAAACAGGGCCTGCTGGACCACGCCATTGCCGCGCTGCGCCTGTCGCAGCCCACGATGATGATCGCCCGCAGCCTGCTGCGCTGGCCTCTGCGCTCAGGCATCACGCTCTTGGGCATGTCCTGCGCGGTGGCCGTGCTGGTAGCCTCCGGTTTCTTTTCCGCCGCGCTCGACGCGTTGATGGACACCACGTTCGACCGCGCCAACCGGCAGAACGCCATGCTCCTGTTCGACCCGGACGTGCCCGAAACCGCGCTGACCGCCGTGGTCCGGCTTCCCGGAGTGCTGCGCGCGGAGGGGCAGCACTACCAGTCGGTCGTCCTGCGCCACGGACATCTCGAAAAGGAAACCGCAATCGAATCCCGCCGCCCGGGAACCGATCTTGCCCGCATCATCGCCCAGGACGGCGGCGTGATCGAACCCCCGAGCCAGGGCCTCCTGCTGTCGGAGCGTCTGGCCCGGCAGTTGGAGGCCGCGCCCGGAGACGTGCTCGAGGCGGAATTCCTCGGTGGACGCAACGAGACCCACAAGATCCGCATCGCCGGGATCGTCACGCAGTATATCGGCCTCAACGCCTACATGGATCTCGGCGCGCTCAACACGCTTTTGCGGCAAGCGCCCCGTATCACCGCCGCCAACCTGCAACTGGACACGGCCGCACTGCCGGACCTGCACAAGGTACTCAAGGCAACGCCGGAACTCTCCGCGCTGGTCCTGCTCGACAAGGCGAAACGCGGCTTCGAGGCGACGATCCGCGAAAACCTGATGATCATGACCACGATCTACATGACAGTCGCCGTGCTGATCACCGCAGGCGTCAGCTACAACTCGGCCCGCATCCAGCTTTCCGAACGGGCCCGCGAACTCGCCAGCCTGCGCATTCTCGGCTTCAGCCGGGGCGAGGTCGCCTACATCCTGATCGGGGAAACCATGCTGATCGCCACGCTGGCGCAGCCGTTGGGCTGGCTCTTCGGGGCGGCGATTGCCGGTGCGCTGGCAAGGGGCTCCTCGAGCGATCTCTACGAAATCCCGCTGGTGCTGGAGACAGCAGGTTTTGCGCAGGCCAGCCTCGTGGTGCTGGCCGCGGCGCTGGCGGCCGCACTCGTCGTGCGCCGCCGCCTGGATACTCTCGACCTCGTGCAGGTCATGAAAACACGTGAATGAGGACAGCGATGAAACCCAGTACCGCGATCGCAATTTCCGTCGGCACCCTGGCCCTTGGCGCCCTCGCCGTGCTGGCCTTCCGGACGGACCCGGTACCGGTCGACTTGGCGGAGGTGCGGCGCGGCCCGATGCAGGTGACCGTGGATGTCGAAGGAGAAACCCGCATCGCCGAGCTTTACGAAGTTGCCGCGCCGATCCGCGGCAATGCGCGACGCGCGCCGGTGCGCGTGGGCGACCCGGTCATTGCAGGCCAAACCGTGGTTGCCATTCTCGACCCGGCCGCATCCGATCCGCTCGATGCCCGCAGTCGCGTCCAGGCCGAAGCTGCCACGCGCGAGGCAGAGGCCGGTCTGCACATGGCCCAAAGCACGCTGCGCCAGGCCGAGGAGGAGCTGCAGCTCGCCACCAGTGAACACAACCGCACGCGCGAACTGGTGGATCGCGGCGTCGCCTCTCTGGCCCGGCTGGAATCGGCCGAGCAAACCCTCGCCGCGCGTCAAGCCGCCCGGCGCGCAGCCGAGTCGAACCTCGAACGCGCACAAAGCGCGCTCGACCGCGCCCGCGCCGCTCTCATCGACGCAACCGCAGACGCCACCAGCGCCGAGACTTGCTGCATGAGCCTGACGGCACCCGTGGACGGACAGGTGCTGGAAATCGACACGATCAGCGCCCGCCCCGTCGCCGCCGGAACCCGCCTGCTGACCATCGGGCAGCCGCAAGATCTCGAAATCGTGGCCGACGTTCTGTCGACCGACGCCGTCCGGCTGAAGGTCGGCGACCGGGCCGAGGTTCTGCGCTGGGGCGGAGACAAGACGCTCGAGGCCACCATCTCCCGGATCGAGCCCTCCGCCTACACCAAGGTCTCCGCCCTCGGGATCGAGGAACAGCGCGTCGACGTGGTGTTCGATCTCGCAACCCCTGCAGAGGACCGCCAGGCGCTTGGCCACGGCTTTTCCGTCTACCTGCGCGTTGTGGAATGGGAAGGTCAGGATATCCTGCAAGTCCCACTCAGCGCACTCTTCCGGCGCGGCGCGGACTGGGCGGTATTCGTGGCCGTGAATGACGCGGCCAGCCTGCGGATGATCGAAACCGGAAAGATGAACCCGGACCAGGCACAAGTCCTCTCCGGGCTCCAGGCGGGCGACACCGTGATCCTGCACCCCAACGACAGCATCCGCGACGGCGTCTCGATCATCCCGCGGCAGGCCGAATGACACAAAGTGCTCCAACCGATCGCCGCGAAGGCGTACCGCCAATTGATGCGTGTCAATCACAAGGCCCGACAGGCGGCATAGAATCGGTCAAAACGAAAGGAGTGGCACAGTGGCTGTGAAACTGGCCTGTCTCGCCTGCGGGCAAACCAACCGCGTTCCCGAAGACCGGCTTTCCGCCGGACCGAAATGCGGCACCTGCGGCGCAAGGCTGATCGACAAGGCACCGAAAGACATTTCTTTCGAAGTGCTGCGCAAAGCCGCCCGCGTGGATGAACTGCCGTTGATCGTCGATTTCTGGGCGGCGTGGTGCAGCCCGTGCCGATCCATGGCGCCGGAATTTGCCAGCGCCGCCGCCACGCTTTCCGGGCAGGCCCGTTTCGCCAAGCTGGACACCGAGGCCAACCCGCAAGCGAGCGGCACCTACGGCATACGCGGCATCCCCCTGCTGATCGCCTTTCGCGCCGGTGGCGAGGCTGGACGCCAGGCCGGCGCAATGCCCGCCGGGAAGATAACGGAATGGGTCAAGCGCATCGCCGGGAAAAGCAACGTGGGATGAACTGGATTAGCATGAGTGTGAAACCGCAAAATGAGTGACGACCCCTATAAGGTTCTTGGCGTCGCCAAAAAGGCATCGCAGGACGAGATCAAGAAGGCCTATCGCAAGCTCGCGAAAAAGCTGCACCCGGACCTGCACCCGGGCGATGCCGACAAGAAGGCCGAATTCCAGGCCGTGTCGGCGGCCTACGAGATACTCGGCAACGCCGAGAAACGCAGCCGCTTCGACGCCGGGGAGATCGACGCCAAGGGTCACGAGCGCCCCGAGCGCGACTTCTACCACCAATATGCCGGCCAACAGCGCGCTCGCCGCTACGATCCCGGGGCGGGGACGGGTGGCGCCGAGGACTTTTCCGACCTGTTCTCGGATCTTTTCGGCCAAAGGGCGCGTGGCGGCCAAGGCGGCTTTCGGCAGGAATTCCACGCCCGGGGGTCCGATGCGCACTATCACCTCGACGTGGATTTCCTTGACGCCGCCAAGGGCGCGGGGCGCCGCGTCACCATGCCCGACGGCAACCGGCTGGAGGTGACCATCCCTGCGGGTATCCGCGACGGCCAAACGTTGCGCCTGCGCGGCAAGGGTGGGCCTGGCTTCGGAGACGGCCCGCCCGGCGACGCGCTGGTGACCGTCACCATCCTGCCCCATCCGCTGTTCACCCGCGCAGGCGACAACGTGGAAATCGAACTGCCGATCACGTTCGACGAGGCCGTGCTGGGCACGAAGGTCGATGTGCCCACGATCTCTGGCACCGTCGCGATGACCGTGCCCAAAGGCACGTCGTCCGGTGACAGGCTACGGCTTAAAGGACGCGGCCTGCCGATCACAAAGGGCGGCAAGGGCGACCAGATCGTGCGCCTCAGGATCGTGCTGCCCGACAAGATCGACGCACGGATGGAAGATCTCGCGAAGGAGTGGCGCAAACACGTCAAGACCGACCCGCGCCAGAAACTACGTAGGACGACGACATGAGCTACGACGAACGCACCGTTGTCACGCGTGTCGAGCGGCTGACGCTCCGGGACCTGCGCCTCTGGGTGCGCAAGGGCTGGGTCAAACCGATGGAAGGCATGGCAGGCCCACTCTTCGACGAGGTCGATGTCGCCCGCATCTGCCTTCTGCGTGATCTCAAGACCGACATGTCCATATCGGCCGACGCCCTGCCGCTGGTTTTGTCGCTGATCGACCGGCTGAACCAGACCCGCCGCGAGCTTCAATGCCTCCAGCGCGCCCTCGAAGGACAGCCGGACACCGTGCAGCAGCAGATCATTGCCCGCTACGCCGCACTTCACGAAGACCCGGAGTAGCGCCACGACCGAACGGACAGGATACGAGCCAGGAAGAAAGGACGATCGCATGGACAGGGATCTTGACCAGAGCCGCCGGCTCCTCGCCATGACCTACCGGCGCTACATCGAGGCCGACCTCGGCTGGGTCCGGGCACGCCGCGCCGCACGCGCATGGTTCCCCGAGGAAAGCCAGCCCTATCGCTGGACGATGGGCAGCCCGCAATCGCGCTTGCGCCAGATCTACGAACGGCGCCAACGCGCACTGGTGCAGCTCGCGGCCGCCCGGCAGAAATTCCTGCGCGCCAAGGAGCGCATGGAAAAGCGCCGGCGGGTGATCCTGCTGCTGTCAGGGCCGCTCGACGGCCATGGCGTATGAAATGCCCGGCCAGCCCGGACCGCTTCAATCAAAGGAGTCATGATGAAACACGTATTGATCCCCATGGGGTTGCTCCTTGCGGGCTGCATGCCGGGACCCGAACCGGAAGTGTCCCGCGAGGACGGACAGGCGATTTTCGCCCGGAACTGCGCTGTCTGCCACGGAGTGGACGGCACCGGCACCGGGCCGATGGCCGCGCGTCTGTCAACGCGCCCGGCCGACCTCACGAAAATCGCCAGCCGCCGGGGCGGCGTGTGGCCAGTGCTTGAGGTGATGTCGATCATCGACGGCTATACCAAGCGAACAGAACCGCGCGAGGACATGCCGGTCATCGCGGAACTGACCGAGGGACCGATGGTGGATTTCGACAGCGGCAACGGCCTCGTCAAACCCACGCCCGCCCGGCTCCTCGCCGTGGCCGAATATCTCGAACGCATACAGTCACCGCCGCCGTCCCGCTACGTGCCTTAAACTGCAAATTCGCACATTCGGCTCTGTTCACTGTTCCTGGTCGGTCGTCTGTGCGCAATGGCCAGGCAAAGTCTTCGTCAACATGGCATTGCCTTGCGCCCCAACACTTTCCGCAATCGAGTTATCCGACCTTCCGGAACACCGAAATACTGCGCGATCTCCGACGAACTCAAGCCGAGATCCGCAAAGACTTCCACCGAAGCCTTGGGGTCAGGTCCCAGCGGGTCAGGGGTATGCGCGGCATTGCTTTGCTGCAGGCTTCCTGGATCACAGAAGACGGTCGACGGGATACTCTCGGGGGCCAGCACAAACTCATCACGATGCGAGTGTTCGATTTGGTGATCTGCCGGCATGATTTGTTCTCCCTCCGTTGCAGCATTGCGGCAAGATGCTCGGACGCGGACGGTATTACATTGACGGACGTCAATAGTGGGGAATGGCTGTCCTGGCCAAGCAAGACTCCGCCAATGTTCCCCCGCCTTGTCATGTCACGCACCAGCCATTGATCTTCGACAATGACCGTATGCCCGGCCCGTGTTTTCGTGGCGCCATCGACGCGCCCTGTTGGCGCGCCGACCTTTAGATGGAGTTTTGAAATGAAACACTTTGCCCCCGTGCTCGTCGCAAGCGTTTTTCTGTCCTCAACCGCCTTCGCACAAATGATGGAAGTCGATACGGACGAAGACGGCATGGCAAGCTACGAAGAACTTACCGCAGTCTACACCGACGTGACCGAGGAACAGTTCACGGCCATGGACACCAATGCGGATGGCAGCCTGGACGAGGATGAAATGACCGTGGCTATGGATGCCGGAACGCTTGCAAAACCTGAATGAGCCCTGCGCTCAAACGACGGCCCGTTCGGACTTCATGCCGCACGGACCGTCTTCGCCGTAGAAACCAGAATGCCGCGAAGCCGTACGGAGCGCCGAATTCGAATCTCCGGCGTCTGACCCTCTACCTGCCCTTGATAAAAAAACTTTACGCCGATGCATCCGCTGCTGCACCCGCATTGGCGTAGTGGCTCATGCACTCATTCTCGCGTCCCCGCACCACGCGCTTGCCGTCCAGCGGCCCTCGTTTCTGGGTGACAATTGTGCACTGCGCTTCCGGCGCGTCCTTTTGGTGATAGAATGCTACGACCCAGTCCTTCGTCATACCAAGATCATGTGCCCGGGCGGTGTTGGAATATAGCAGCGTCAGGTGCCAGTCGCCTCGCCTCAGGTGCAGGATCGGCAGCCAGGCCTTGCCCTCTGGATTGAAACGGCGCGGAGCGATCTTGCGCAAACTGCCCGCAGCCGCCTGTTTTCGAAACAGCGCATCGGCGTCCAGCAGCAGCGATACCGACGGCGCATTGTCCTGCGCCTGCGTTCCGCGCCGCGCCAGGCGGATCGGGTCCAAACGGTCCGCCAGCGCCGCAAGGATGGCCCGGCGCCGCCGCCGGCCAAGCCCGGGCACGGACATTTTCGGATCGTGCAACAAGGCTTCCAGTTCTTCCAGCGTCTGCGCATCCAGATGCGTTGCAAACCTTTCGGCAAGGACCGGCCCGATGCCGGGAACAGTCTGAAACACCCGCTCCGGCGTGGTCTCTCCCCGCAGCCTTTCAAGCTGGGCCCACCGGCCCGTCGTCAGGATCTCCACGATCGCGGCCGCAATGCCATCCCCAATCGTCGGCAGGGCAACGAGCGCCTTGATGCCGCCGGAATTGTAGATTCCTCGCAACGCCAGGTTCATGTCCTCGATCCGGTCTGCCGCCGCATGATAGGCGCGCACGCGAAACCCGTCGTCGCCCTGTTTTTCCAATAGGTCCGCATAGCTCCGCAATCGTGCGGCGATCTGCGCGTTCTCGCGCAGGTGCGCGCGGGCGGGGGTACGGGTGCGCTCTGAATTTGCCATGTCAGCGGCTCTGAAACGGTGTGCTGGAACCAGCATGACCTCATGGAACAAACGCGCATTGCCCGCGGTCAATGCGCCCCCGCCCTACACATCGCATCGATGGATAGAACATTTCCGGAGGTTCCCGATGCCATCCAACACCGCAGAAAACCTCATGTTGTCCCAGGCACTGCGCCTTCTGGCGCAGGTCGATGATCTCAGACGACTGAGCTTCGACATCGGCACGGCTGCCCAATGGGAACCGCCGCTCGACCTGATCGAGACGCGCACAGAGATCGTGGCCTATGTCGCACTGCCCGGGGTCGAGGCGGCCGATGTCACCGTCACCGCCCAGGACGACATGCTGATCCTGTGCGGCGAACGGCAACGGCCGCCGGAATGGCGCGAGGCTGGGCTGCTTCGCGTCGAACTGCCCTGGGGTCCGTTTCAGCGCCGGGTGCGCATCCCCGCCGGGTGCCAGCTGGTCAAGCGGCAGTCATTCCACGGATATCTCGTGATCCACCTCAAGAAACCCGCGTCGGAGGCCCAGGGATGACAAAGCAGAACACCATGCGGGCGCCCGAGCAGCCGCAAGACCTCGTACCCATTCCCGACGACGGGTTGATCCTCCTGCCGGTTCGCAACTTCGTGGGTTTCCCCGGCACCGTGTTTCCCCTTGCCGTCGGTCGACCCCGCTCCGTCATGGCTGTCGAACAGGCGGTCCGCGGCGAGCGCCCGATCGGCGTCATCCTGCAACGCGATCCCTCGCAGGACGAACCGGATGCCGAAGACCTGCACAAGATCGGGTGCACGGCCACCATTCTGCGCTACGTCTCGTCCCCCGACAGCGGCAACCACCTCATATGCCGGGGCACCGGGAGGTTCCGCGTGACCGAGTTGCTGAAAAACACGCCCTTCCCGATCGCACGTGTCACACAGTTGACCGATGCCCCCGACAAGCGGCCAGAAACCGAGGCCCGCTTTCTTTACCTACGCGAACTGGCGGTCGAACTCCTGGAAACCCTACCCGATGCGCCGGTCGGCCTTGCCGAATCCGTCGGTCAGATGACAGAGCCAGGCCTGCTTGCCGATCTCGCCACCGCCTATTCCGATTTTCCATTGCAGGATCGCCAGGAACTGCTGGAAACGCTGGATATCGGCGCCCGCATCGCCAAGGTGACAACCCTGCTGGCGCGCCGGCTCGAGGTGCTGCGCATCACCCGCGAAATCGGCGAACAGACCCGAGAGGCCTTCGATGAAAGGCACCGAAAGGCCGTGCTGCGCGAACAGCTGGAAACGATCCAACGCGAACTCGGCGAAGGCGCGGACAGCACCGCCGAGGAAGTGGCCGAGCTGACCAGGGCCATATCAGAGGCCGGAATGCCCGAAGAAACCAGGAAATACGTCCTGAAGGAACTGGGGCGTTACGCGCGCATGTCCGACAGCTCCGGTGAGGCGGGAATGTTGCGTACCTGGCTGGACTGGATGGTCGACCTACCCTGGCAACTCCCCGAGGAGGCCCCGATCGACCTCGCCGAAGCGCGCCGCGTGCTCGACGCCGATCACTATGGCCTGGACAAGATAAAGACCCGGATCATCGAGCATCTGGCTGTCCGTCAGCTTGCCCCCACCGGCAAGGCGCCGATCCTGTGTTTCGTTGGGCCACCCGGTGTTGGCAAGACCTCCCTCGGCCAGTCGATCGCCCGCGCCATGCAACGCAAGTTCGCACGGCTCAGCTTGGGCGGCGTGCATGACGAAGCGGAGATCCGCGGCCACCGCCGCACCTATATCGGCGCCATGCCCGGCACAGTGATCCAGTCCATTCGCCGCGCCGGCACCCGCAACTGCGTGCTCATGCTCGACGAGATCGACAAGTTGGGGCGCGGGATCGGCGGCGATCCGTCCTCGGCCCTGCTCGAGGTCCTCGATCCTGCGCAGAACACCGCCTTCCGCGATAACTACCTTGGCGTTGATTTCGATCTCGGCCACGTGGTGTTCCTGACCACGGCGAACGTGCTCGAAACCATTCCGTTTCCGCTGCTCGACCGGATGGAGATCATCACCCTGCCCGGCTACGTCGAGGACGAAAAGCTGGAGATCGCCAAGCGCCACTTGGTGAAATCCCAGATGCAAGCGACGGGCCTCAAGCCGGAGCAGGTCAGTATCGACGACGACGCCCTGCATGCCATCATCCGCAACTACACCAGGGAGGCAGGCGTCCGAAGCCTCGAACGCAAGATCGGCGCGGTCCTGCGGCACGCAGCCGTGGATATCGTAGAGGGAAAGACGAAAACCTTCCAGGTCAAGGCAACCGACTTGTCCGAAATCCTCGGCCCGCCGCGCTACGAGAACGAGGTCGCCATGCGCACCAGCCTGCCCGGCGTGGCCACAGGCCTCGCCTGGACGGCGGTCGGAGGTGATATCCTCTTCATCGAGGCCAGTCGCACCCCCGGCAAGGGGAGCCTCACCCTGACCGGCCAACTGGGTGACGTCATGCGCGAAAGCGCGCAGGCCGCCCTGACCCTGGTCAAGGCGCGCGCCAAGGCGCTGTCCATCGACCCCAAGACATTTGAAAGCACCGACATCCACATTCACGTGCCCGCAGGCGCCACGCCCAAGGACGGGCCCAGCGCCGGCACTGCGATCTTCGCAGCCCTCGCCTCGCTTCTGCTGGATCGCAAGCTGCGCAGCGATACCGCCATGACCGGCGAAATATCCCTGCGCGGACTCGTGCTGCCGGTCGGCGGAATTCGCGAAAAGGTCGTCGCGGCGGCCACCGCGGGCCTCAAGCGCGTTATGTTGCCCGCACGCAACCGGCACGATTTCGAAGACATCCCCGAAGCCGCCCGCTCAAGGCTTGAATTCATCTGGCTGGAAACGGTCGATGATGTTCTCGAACACGCGCTTGAGAAGCGCCCCGCCAAGCGCTCCAGAAAACGTGCTTGATAGCCATCAATGCATCACGGTCCGACATTGGCATCCTGTGGCTGTCCGTGGCGCGAAACCGCGCCTTTTGCCAATGGAGGAAAACATGAAACGGATACACTGGCAGGACACAGTGACGCTCCTGACGGGCCTCGTGCTCGTCGCGGCCCTCTTTGTCCTGAAAATCACGCCACCCGAGGGCATGAACTTTCGCCCCGTAACGCTGAATTTCGTGGTCGTAGGCATCGCCGTCGTCGCGATAGCGACGGCAGCCCTCTATGACCACCAGGCATGGGAAGAATGGCTCACGCTGGTGCTCGGTCTCTGGATGGTGGTTTCACCCTGGGTCTTGGGCTTCAAAGAGATACTCGTTCTGACCTGGCTGGCGATACTGTGCGGTGCGGTCATCGCCGTGATGGCCCTTGCAGCACTGCTCCAGCCGCGGATGAAAGACATCTTCTGAAGAAGTAACCTGCAAAAAAAGAAACCGGGACGAACGCTTTCGCCCCGGTTCGCATCCCGCTCCAAAGCGGCCGGCGGTCCGCCGCGGGACCGTCAGGCCCGGCTTCCACATCCAAGGTTACCCCAAGTGCGCTAACCCTTGCCCGACGATCCAGGATCGACAGGTCTCATGGCTTTCCCGGTATAATGTCTCGCGGTCCGCGCCTTGCAACGTTTTCCAACGATCCCTCTCCGGTTCCGCTCCTCCCGTCGATGAAAACAGCATGCCCGGCTCTCGTCACTTCGCCATTGATCGCGATCAATGGCGTCGGTGCCGGCCAGTCGGCACGCGGAAAAAGGCCGTCTGGAAGACGTAATGTCCCGGACGGATTATCTCCGCCCGGGCTTGGACATATCGAAATCACTTCAAGTATTCAAAGGGCCGCCGGAATCTGACTTAGGTTCCAAAGTCGCCTCTGGCGCTATCGCCATCATCCGGCAGCCCCCCGATCAACAGGTCTCAATGCTTCGCCATTGCACCATCTTTCGGTTCGCGTCTCGCGACGTCGTGCCAAGATTTTGCTCCGGTTCCACTCCTCCCGTCGATAAATTCAAACTACGCGATTCCCCTCTGGCGGCCATTGATGCCCGTCAATGAAGCGGGGCTTTTCACGAAGTCGGGCACTCCAGCCCCAACTTTTCAAGCCCCGCAAAAAGATAATCCGCCAAAAACGGCGTCCCCAGCAGGTAGCTCGCAGGCGAAGACGTGCGCTCCTGCCACGCAAGGTCCCGCAATACATTCCATTCATCGTCGTCCCGGCCCAGCCACAAAAGTGCGACCAGGTCGCGTTGGGCGATTTCATCCAGATCGTCGATCACCGACCGCAGTTCCTCTTCCACGGCATCATGGCCACGAGCCTCCAGGATATCGGCCACCGCGTCCTCCTCGTCCGGCGCGTCCTCCGCCTCCGTGCTCGCCGATTTTCCCATCAGGTCATGGGCCCGCTCGGCAATATAGCAAACGGTGCGCACCGGGACCTGCAGGTCTTCACCGTTCGGGCTCTCTGGATCGAGCCCGCGTATCTTGCGGCGCGACCCGGACCGCGTCGCCTTTCTGGACGCAGGTTCCTTGAAACCGGCCCACGCAGGCGGGTCCGAACAAGGAAAGGACTCCAGCCCCGCTTCCAGAACCGGGTCGTAGGTCGCAATCGGGGCAGCGCCCGGCTTGCGCTTCCGCTCCGGCGTTCCAGCCTGGGCCCCAGCGTCATCAAAACGACCGCTTCGCCGAACCTCCGTCATTGCCAAAGCTCCCGCAGCGGACCGGGCATGGCATTGCTGACCTGGTCGATCTCGCCCATCGAAATCTTGCGCCGCAACAGATCGAACACCGCGGCAACAGCGCGTTCGGGGTTCTCCAGCGGCTGCTTGCTGAACTTCCCGGCCACCCTGCCCAGGAACTCCGACTTGCCGCGCGGCTGCACCGGTGTCTTGGACGGGTTCCATCCGGTGTAATAGATACCCCGCACGATCAGCGGCAGTTGCGCCGCCAAGTCAGCGGCCTCGTCTACGCCCAGGTAATCGCGGATGGCCTGCAACGTCTCGGACAACAGCAGGTATGCCCGTCCCTTCTCGTGCCACTCCAGATCGTCGCATAGCAGGTTGATCCATTCGGCGACGACCTGTGGCGCCTGGTCGATCGCGGTATGTCCGGTGGGTTTCATGTCCATCCTCCGTTCTTGCCGTCCAGAACTCTGAAGGGTCCGGGTCAAATCGCATTGATCACCGTCACAGCGGGGGCTTGACGGTGGTCAATGACCGGCTTGCAGGAAAGCACGACTGTCGATCAATGTTATTCCACGGAGGACATCATGAAAGTCAGTGAGGCAATGCATGCACCGGCCGAATGGGTTACAGCCGACACCCCTGTCAGCGAAATCGCGTCGCGCATGGCAAAGGACGACATCGGTGCCGTTCCCATCGGCAAGGACGACAAACTGATCGGCATGATCACGGACCGTGATCTGGCGATCCGAGTCATAGCCAAAGGGCTCGATGCGCATAAAACTACCGCCGAAGAGGTCATGACCAAGGGCATCGTTTACTGCCGCACCGAGGAAACGGTCGAAGACGCCATCCACCTCATGGATCAGAAGAAGATCCGTCGGCTGCCCGTGCTCGATGATGGCAAAAGAATGGTAGGCATGCTCAGCCTCGGTGATGTCGCCCATGCAGCGGGACTTCAGTTGGCAGGCGAACTGACACGCGCCGTGGCCGATCATCACAAATAGGTCCGTGGCGATGAAACGCCCGCGGATATGGTACATCGTCATGAACGCGCACCGGGCGCGTATCCTGCGCGAATTGCCCGGCATACGTGATCCATTGCCAACCGAAATCACGATGCAGGGCCGCAGACGCTCCGTGGGCGAGGTCAAACGTGACCGCCCGACCCGCAGCTTCGCTTCGGCGGGCGGGCGCCGGCGATCCGCGGTCGCGCCCGGTTCGGACCCTCTAGAAGAAGACGCACGCAACTTCATGCGCGATGTTCAAGCTTTCCTCGAAAAAGAGGCGCAAATCGGGGCGTTCGAGGAACTGGTTCTGATTGCTCCAGCCGAAACCATCGGCCTATGGCGGGCTCAGGCACCCGAAGGTCTGGCGAACTGCGTGCGTCGCGAGATCGTCAAGAACCTGGTGCGGTTTTCCGGTCGCGAACTCGTCGCCGCCATTCGCGCCCTCGTCTCACACGAATAGGCACCGCAATGCTTGGCCCGGTCAGGCGAATGCTTGAGTGCGGCTACAAAGTCACGCGTAGGCTTTGGCCAGGCCCTTCCGACTTAGGACAAAAGACCTGCCCGCAGCGTTCACAAGTCGCGCTATTCCTGGATTGATTGCAGGTATTCCGCGATGCTGAGGACGCGTCCGCGAACCAACGGCTCCGACGCACCTGGCATTCCCATGGGTGGTTGAAGATCTTCGCGAAAGATAGCGCCGTAGAGCGGCATGGGTTTTTCATGTGTGCGCAACCCGCTACGTCCGTCAATGATCTGGATGACGCGCAGCATCGGAAAAACACCATCGTTTGCCGCGCTGAGCGAGGTCAGGTCCGGCACATCGACCGTCAGGTAGTCAGCCAGGACCCCGTCGCCCTTGGCGGTTTCACCGTGGCACCCCGCGCAATTCTCTGCATAGAAACGAGCGCCCCAATCATGCTCTTGGGCCATTGCCGCGCTCCCGAGAATGAAAGGCATCATCAAAAAGAACTTTTTCATATCTTGATCCTCCAGTTGCTGCCCGAGCGTCGCGCCTGTTCGGCTCGATATCATTGACGACCGTCAACGCCCGGGTTTGCACCGCGCACGTGGTATTGATGACCATCAATGAGAGTGGGGAACGACTCGGACATCTTGGAGAAATTCGCGACTACGCCTTTGTCCAAGCAGGCGTGGAACTTCCGCCTGTCCCCGGAAATCGCGGAAATTGCCGTTGGCTGGGCGATGCATCCCGTGAGTTCGGCCAACGGCATTAACTCAAAAGGAGCGATACATGGCTGATAAGTCTACCGATATCCCTGTCACACGCGAAGCACGCGCAACCAACCGGCCGATCAACCCATGGACCGGCTTTGGCAGTTTGCGCGACGAGATGGAGCGCCTGTTCGACAGTTTTGAACCGCGCCTGTGGTTCGACCGCGCGCTTCCAGAGACGTCACGCGGGTTTCCCCTCTGTCCGGCAGTCGACCTGACCGAGACCGAAAAAGGGTATGCCGTCACCGCCGAGTTGCCGGGACTGGACCCCGACGGAATCCACGTGAAGATCAGTAACGGAACGCTGACAATAAGCGGCGAGAAATCCGACGAGAAGAAAGAAGGGGATGAAAGCCATCATCTCAGTGAACGTCGCTGGGGCAGTTTTCAGCGCACGATCCGGATGCCCGAAAACATCGAGCACGACAAGATCGAGGCAGAGTTCTCCAAGGGCGTGCTGACCATCCAACTGCCGAAATCCAAGGCGGCCCTGGCGTCCGAGAAGACGATCGCTGTCAAGGCGGCATAGCCGGGTGTCTGGCCCTTTTTTCAAGGATCGGGCGGACGCGGCGCGCCAGCTGATCGCAGCACTTCCGCCCGATATCGACCGCCGCTGGCTGGTTCTGGGACTGCCGCGCGGCGGCGTCCCCATTGCCGCGGACATCGCACGCCACTTGGGTGGCGCTTTCGATATATTGATCGTGCGCAAGGTGGGTCTGCCGAATAATCCGGAACTGGCCGTCGCCGCCGTCACCGGGCCCGACCCTGACGAACTTGCGATCAACCGAACCCTTCAGGACATGCTCGACTTGTCGGAGGTTGATATCCAGGCATTGGCCGTGGAGCCGATCCGCGAGGTGGAAAAACGGCGGCGCATGTGGCTGGAAGGCAGGAGTCCCCTGCCTTTCATTGATCGCGACGTGCTGATCGTGGACGATGGCGCCGCGACGGGTACAACGCTTGAAGCGGCCCTGACAATGGTCCGGCGTCAGGGCGCACGCGCCATCGCCGTGGCCGTTCCCGTCGCTCTGCAAGGCGCGCTTGACCGTCTGTCCATGAGTGGCGTCCGGGTCATTTGCCCTCACCGATCCGACAGGCTCTACTCGATCAGTGGCGCATACCGGGATTTCCCTCAGGTCACTGACCAGCAGGTTACAGACATGCTTTCCTGTCTCCGCCGCGAACAGGCCTGAAAGCGATGACAATTTCCGCCTTTGGACGAAGCATGGTTTGGCGCTTTCTGCAGCACCCGCTATAATCGAAGAAATTTCCGCCGTGACAGCCATGACGAAAGCAACCGTCCTTGTCGTCGATGACGACCCCGAGATCAGAAAAGCCTTGAACCACGGCCTTTCGTCCGAAGGCTACAACGTGCACGAAGCCAGCGACCGGGCAACGATGCTCAGCAACTTGCGTGAAAACCACGTATCCCTCATCACCCTGGATCTCAATCTCGGCGGCGACGACGGCCTGGACCTTGCGCGGGAACTGAGGGCAAAGCGCAATATCCCCGTCGTGATGATATCTGGCCGAACCGACCCCTACGACCGCGTCCGGGGGCTGGAGTGCGGCGCGGACGATTACATCGTCAAACCCTTCCATATCAAGGAAGTCGTAATGCGGGTCCAAAAGACATTGGAGAGATATCAAGACACCGTTCAACCTTCGGGCAAGCTTCTGTTCGATCACAGCGAACTCGATCTGAAAAACCATATTGCCCGGCACCTCGACGGGTCGCCGCTTGATCTTACGGAAATGGAACTGAAACTGCTGGAGCTGTTCGTGCGGCACCCCGGCCGCGTGCTCAGCCGAGACGAGATTTCGCACGCCCTGCACGGACGGGGATGGTCGCCCTATGACCGCAGCATCGATGGTCACGTCGCGCGCCTTCGAAGAAAGATCGAAACGCCGGGAGAGTCTCCTCTTTTGATCCGATCGGTTCGCGGTGTTGGCTACGTATTTAGCGGGGACGTCAAGCCTTCCCGCGAGGACTGAGCGCCCTTTCAACCGCCTGCGCCAGCACCGTCAGCGGATATGGTTTCTTGAGGAGTTCCGGCAGACGGCCGCGCGGATGGCGTGGCAGTCGCCGGCCGGACACGTGTCCCGAGGTCAAAAGAACGGCAATTTGCGAGTATTGCTCCCGAACCGTTTCCGCAATGTCATATCCCGAGATCGTACCCGGCAAGATGACATCGGAAAAAACCAGGTCGACCACTTCCCCCTCGCTCAAAAGCTGCAAGGCGGTCTCTCCATCCGCCGCTTCGATCACGGCATATCCTAATGCTTCAAGACGCTTCAGGGTCGCCTCCCGCACCAGCGCATCGTCCTCCACGACGAGGATCATCTCGCCATTGCCCATAGGTATCTCAGCCTCCCGCTCCTCTCGATGAGCAATGCCATCCGCGACCGGAAGAAAGATCGACACCGTCGTTCCTTCTCCTTTTTCGGACACGATCGAAACGAACCCGTTCACCCGTTCGACCGAAGCAAACACACTGGTCAGTCCAAGACCCGTACCCATCTCCGGCGATTTGCTGGTGATAAACGGTTCTTTCGCGCGCTTGACCTCTATTGGGGTCATGCCGACGCCATTGTCCGACACGCTGAGTTCCAGGTAGTGCCCGGGCTTGCCGTTGTCATAGGACTTGGCGGCTTGCGCATCGATTTCGACATCCTTCGTGGTGATAATGATCTCTCCACTATTTGGCTGCGCATCTCGCGCATTCACAACAAGGTTCAGGATTGCACCGTCCAGTTCGGCTGGGTCGATACGGACGCAATAGTCATCCGCTCCAGCCGAGAAACGCAAGGAAATGTGCTCATTCAGCAGGCGTTCCAACATGGCCCAGGTTTTCAGGATGTGTTCGTCCAGACGGATCAGTGTGGGTTGCGAATTCCGCGCCCCGGAAAGTGACAGCAGCTTCTTGTTGAATCCGCCCCCCATTTCAGCGGCGTCCATTGCGACCTGGAGGTATTCGTAAGTCGCGGGGTCGGAGACACGCATTGCAGCAAGCTCAAGATTCGCGAGTATGACGGAAAGCAGGTTGTTGGAATCATGCGCGATGATCCCGGCTATTCGTCCGATCGCCTCCAGGCGTTGCGATCTGGCCGCCGACATCTGCAACTCGTTCCTCTCGGTCTGATCAATCAGTATCCCGACGAACCGCGCCGCCTTCTTTTTGTTGTCGGTGCCTTCGAACAAGACACGCCCGACAAGCTGCAACTCGCGACCTTTCTTCGGTGTGCCGGGCCTGACTTCAGCCCGAAACAGCCCATCACCCTCCGGATCAAACGCGCGTCCCCGCGACTCGCGAAACGCCTCTTCGTCCAACGGGTTCAATGCCACGATCCAGCCGTCGAAATCGGCCGGCAGATCCTTGTCTTCAAGATCTGTCATCTCGAGAAAGGCGTCGCTGACTTCGATTTTTCCTGTACTGATGTCCAAATCGATCGTCCCGATCCCCAGCGCATCGACCAACAGCCGCAACCTTGTTTCGCTTTCTTGCAGCTGAAACTCCGCTTCTTTCTGCTTGGTAATGTCCTCGGTAAAAACCGCGATCCCGACAACAACGTCCTGGGCATCGCGGACCGGCTTTGTGCGCCAGCGCTCCCAACGGACGCATCCGTCATTCAGCACCAGGCGATCCTCATGCGACGTCAGGCCTTCTCCGGCCAAACCGCGCTGATGGGCCTGTTTTATGTGATCGGGCAGATTGGGAAAAATGTCGTAGTGGCACACGCGCCTGAGGTCTTTGTCCACAAGTCCGTAACGCTCAGCCCAAAACCGCGACCACGCGACGTATCGCATGTTGCGATCAAACATCGCCACGGCCGCCGGGGCATCTTCCACGAACATTGCAAGACGGGTGTCGAGCCCATCCGGCCCCGTCGGTTCAACACTCTTTGGCGTGTCTGTCATGGTCTATTTTCATATACTTAAAGCAATAAAGGCGGAACCTGCGCGTACAATTCTACACAATTCTCGCACACACGTCGCCGCTGCAATTCGATAGAAAGACCCCATGTGAAAGTTGCAAGGACCAATGCGGCCGTCTGTCATGGCCCGGACACTGGGGGGACCAATGCATACTTCGACGACGACGACGCAAATTGCGCCGGCCCAAATCTGTGCATCTTGCGCGGCACACGACTTCGGCCTTTGTGGCATGCTGGGCGACGCATGCTCAAGCTTGCTGTCACCACGATGCCATCAGACCCGATACAAAAGAGGCGACGAACTGGCTTTACAAGGAGAACTTACAGACCGGATCGGGATCATCTCATCGGGTCTGGTGAAGGTCGTCCTGATGACCGCGGACGGCGAACATCACATCCTTCAGCTCCTCAAGCCCGGCCATATCGTCGGGGATCCATGCAAGGCAGAGAACGCGTTTTCCTGGGAAGCCGCGACATCGGCCCGTATCTGCTGGGTCAACCGCGCGACGCTGAACGCTTTGATCCGGGATGAGCCGCAGATTTACCGGGCATATCTTGCTATCACCGCACAACAGCTGGAAGAGCATCGGCTGTGGGCTGCTTCCATGCGTGGCCGCAATACCCTTCAGCGCATAGCGTTCTGGATCGTACAACAATTGCCTGACGCGCGCGACGGCGCCAAGGCAACCGTCCGGATACCGCTGACCCGACGCGATCTGGCTTCGCTGCTGGACATGACCGTAGAAACCCTATGCCGAGGCCTGCACCAGCTTGCCGATCGAAACGCCATATGCTTGCTGACCCCGGAAGAGATAGATGTGGTCGACATGACCAAGCTCCGGCTATTCGGGCGGTGTGGTGAAGACCGCGTGCACGAGGTTCTGAACGCTCCTGACACCAGAATGGACAGTCAAAAGCCCTTCTGTATTGCCCGACAGCAGACACCCGCTCGCACACAACCGATACCAGCGCAGTCCAGCCGGTCCGAAATGGAAAGACGCCACGGAAAAGTCAGGCTGATGACAGCCGTCAATGATGATCAGCCAAAGCTATGGATTCCTGATCGCGGGTAATCACCCGCAACCATGGAGGTACCAATGGCAGATCCGAAGTCGAAGCCGAAACCGGCCAAGCAGAGCAGCAAGCCTGCTCCGTCGACCGCGAAACCGGCAAAACCCGCGCCCCAACAACAGGCCGGGTCCAAGTAATGCAAAGGCCGCCCCGAAACCTTCGGGACGGCCATTTTTAAGTTCACGAATTTCAAAGGAATAATTCCAATGCCCGTCAAAACCATCGCATTGGTCATTTTCGACTCCGCCGAAGCAGAATGGCTTATCAACAAATGCTTCACACTTGCCCTATCGCTCGATGCGCACGTGATTGGCCTGCATTCTTTCTCTCAGGTCGTCTTCTTCGATGGACTGAGTTCGGCACCAATGGTGTATGCAACCTTTCAGGACTGGCAGATCAAGGAATCCGACAAGATCCGCGACCTGTTCGACGAGGCGTCGCGCAAAAACGACCTGAGGACTGAATTTCGCCGGCAGGACGCGCTCTTCGGCAGCGAAAGATTTTTCCTGGCGGGCGCCCGCGCCGCCGATCTGGTGGTCATGGGAAGCAATGGTTCAGGCACACGCGCGCCTGATGATCGGGTCACGGCAGAACGGCTGATCCGGAACCTCGGTCGTCCGGTGCTGGTTCTGTCGCCCGAAGCAGACGTGAAAGCCCCCTTCGACACCATTGCCATCGGCTGGAGCGAAACCCGCGAAGCCACCCGCGCCGCGCATGATGCGCTCGACCTTGCCAAGCCCGGCGCGCAGATAGACCTAATCGCACTGGTCGCCCGCGCAAGCGATGAAAAACCAGGCTTCGACAGCCGGGATGAGTTTGCAATTGCGCTCGACCGCCGTGGATTCAAGGCGACGACGACCGACAGGATGGCGACGGTCGATCATCGCGGTCAGGAACTGCTGAACGCCGCGCACGATTGCGAGGCCACGCTTCTCGTCGCGGGCGCCTTCGGGCACTCGCAATTCTACGATTTCATGATCGGCGCCGTTACGGGGCACCTTCTTGAGAAGGCAAATCTTCCGGTTCTCCTGTCGCGATAGACCTCACTCCTGATCCTCGGATTTCCGGCGCGGCAACAGCAACGCGATGCCCGCCGATATTGCGGCCGCCGCCAGTAGCGCGAGCCGCAAGGTCTGCCGCTCCGACAGCCCGGCCACCCCGCCCTTGAGAACGCCCAGTGCGATCCCGGCCAAGGGATCGGAAGACTTCGACCGCTGTTTTTCAGAGGCTACCGCAAGACGAAGAACAAGGCCGATCAACAGCGCCGTCGCAGCCAGCGCCCCCGACATCACCAGGAAAGCCCCGCCCAAGCCAAGGGCGGGGCTTGCCATTATCACGATGCCCGCGATCAGACAGGCCCAGCAAGTCAGGCCCAGAATACCGATGACAACGGCCAGAGCGGCCCTACGCGCGCCGGCTGCTATGCGGTCGCGAGGCAGCATTCGACGCGCCGCTCAACTATGCCGACGCGCCAGCAATCCGAGAATGAGACCGAAACCGATCACGCCAAGGATACCCCCGGCCCACGCTCCCGGGTGATCCCGCACGCTGCGCTCGACGCTTTTTTCCAGCTGCTCCACACGGTGCTCCAGCACCTGTATCGCCTGCCGTCCTTGGCGGATCAGTTCCTCGGATTGCTGTTCGAACTCCTCACCGACCTCGCCCATCCGCTTCTTGCCGACTTTCTTCAGCAACTTCCCGAGATCCTGTACCGCGGCGCGAAATTCATGAAGATCAGCGCTCAGATCCTCGGAGGATAGGCCCGTCGCTTTCTGTGTTTTCGGAATATCTTCCGGCATCTCGTTCTCCTTTCAGAAAAGGTTGGCGAACCGGGCCGAAACGTCGGCCCGGCATCTGGTCTTGTCAGGCGCCGATTGAAATGTGATCGACTACGCTGGTCACGCCCGGTGCGGCCCAGGCCGCCCTTTCCGCCGCATCGCGTTCCGACCAAGTGCGCACCTTGCCGTCCAGCGTGACCTTGCGGTCATCGACTTTCACGTTGATTCCCTTGGCCTCCAGCTCGGCATCTCGCCGCAACGCGTTCTCGATGCGTTGACGAACGTCGGTCGGGCTGACGCTCGGGGCAATCTGTATCAGGTTCGATACGCTCTTGACGCCGGTCAGGTCCCGAACGGCCTTTTCCGCAGCAAGCTTTTCAAAATACCACTTCACCTTGCCGCTCAGGGTCACGAGGCCTTTCTCGACCTTCACCTGCACAGCATCCTTGGGGACAGAACTGTTCCAGCGAAGCGAATTTGCCGCGCGATGCGCGATCTCGTCGTCGGCCGTGATATGCGACCCAACTGGCCGTACCTCGATTTCTTGCGCGATGGCCCGTACGCCCTTGACCCGTTTCACGATGTTCTCCGCCATGCGTTTTTGAGCATAGCTTGGCACGTGACCGGTCAGCGTGACCGTTCCATCCTCCACCGCAACACCGATGTCGGCCGCGTCAATGCTTGGCTCGAATTCCAGTTCGTCGACGACATCCTGTCTGAGATCCTTGTCCTTCATTTTCTTTTCTCCTGAATGCGACACTGATTCCGTGTCAATGGAAGAAGAATGACGTCCACGCCATGCCGCCACATTGACCGCCGACAACGGGCGGCAGGCATCGTGGCACACTATTGACGGTCAACAAGACCAGCCCAGTCCAATCCCCTAACCTGCTCCCGACCGCTGCTGAAGGAGACCGGAATTGAAGCCTGAGTTCATCGACGTGCCGCATGCGCATTCGGTCGCCGAAGTCCTGCAAATGCTCGATACCGACGCCGAACTGGGACTAAGCTGCCACGAGGCGCAAAAGCGGCTTGCTCGCTACGGCCCTAACCACCTGCGCCAGATTAAACCGCGCAGCACGCTCTCCATCCTGTTTCACCAGGTCCGCGGATTCATCTTCTGGCTTTTGGTGGCCGCAAGCGCCTTCGCATTTTCGATCGGCGACACCGCCGAGGCTACCGCGATCCTCATCGTACTGGTTCTGAACGTCCTCATCGGCGTCTTCACCGAGCGGCGCGCCGCCCGATCGATGGAAGCGCTTAGACATATCGCCGACACCCACACCCGCATCCACCGCGACGGCCACGTCTTCATGGCCGATGCCCGCGATCTCGTCCCCGGCGACATCGTCATCATCGAGGCGGGCGACGTCATCACTGCCGATCTGCGCGTGATCAAAGCCACTGGGCTGGAATGCGATGAATCCGTCCTGACGGGTGAATCGATCGCAGTCGCCAAATCCACCGAGGCTGTCGAAATCGACAGCATTCTCGGCGAGCGCATCGGTATGCTCTTCAAGGGCAGTGCCGTCACCCGCGGCCTGGCCGAGGCCGTGGTCACCGGCACCGGCATGCAGACCGAGGTAGGGCATATCAGCGCCTTGGTTCAAGCGGCCGAACCGGAATCTACGCCGCTTGAAAGCCAGCTCAACCGCCTCGGGCAGAAACTTGTCGGGCTGATGATCGCGCTCTGCGGTGTCACCGTCGGGGCCGGCTACGTACGCGGATATCCGGTAACAGAACTCATCCAGACCGGCATCGCGCTCGCGGTCGCCGCGATACCCGAGGGCTTGCCTGTTGTCGCGACCCTCTGCCTTGCGCGCGGCATGTGGCGGATGGCGACCCACAACGCCCTGATCCGGCGCCTGTCGTCCGTGGAAACCCTTGGCGCGACAACGGTGATCCTGACCGACAAGACCGGCACACTGACCGAAAATCGCATGAGCGTCACCCGCTACCTGCTCTCGGGCGAAACGCAGGAAGTCACAGCCGAAGGTCCGCTCGACACCGGCCAGTCGCCAGCTCTTCTATGGGCCCTGCGGATTGGCGCCTTGTGCAATAGCGCGGATCGCGGCGGCCCGCTGCAAAGCGAAGGCACCGGAGACCCGATGGAACTAGCTCTTCTCGACGTTGCGGCCCGGGCCAATTTGGACCTCGCAGGTTATCGCGTCGTCGCGGAGCACGCGTTCGATCCTGACCATCGCATGATGGCGCAGATTCACGAATTCGAAGGGCGATTTCTTTTCTCGGTCAAGGGTGCCCCAGAAGCCGTACTCGCCAGATGCACACATGTTCTGTCAGACTCTGTGACACTTCCACTGGACGCCGCCGCGCGACATGCCTGGCAGAACAAGAGCAGCGCCGCCGCCGCCGAAGGTCTGCGCTGCCTCGCCCTGGCCATGAAAAGCCGCGACGCATCGAACGAACACCCCTATGCCGATCTAATGCTGATCGCGACTGTGGCGTTTGCCGATCCGATGCGGCATGAGGTGCCCGCCGCCATCGCGGCCTGCAAAACGGCCGGTATCCGCGTCGTCATGGTCACCGGCGACCACGCCGCCACGGCCCTGCGCATTGCGCGCGACGCCGGGATCGATCCGGGCCGTGCCGCGATGCCGGATGACCTCGACCTCGCCACGCTCGACCCTGCGCGTGTCGATCCGACCACTGCCCAACGTCTGTTACAGACCAACGTCTTCGCCCGCGTTTCACCGTCCGGCAAGCTGGCGCTCGCCACGTTCCTCCAGAAATCGGGCCAGATCGTCGCTATGACCGGGGATGGCGTCAACGATGCACCGGCCCTGCGCAAGGCCGATATCGGCATCGCCATGGGCCATCGCGGTACCCAGGTCGCCCGTGAAGCCGCCGAGATGGTCCTGCGCGACGATTCTTTCGCCACAATCGTGACCGCGGTCCGCGAAGGCCGCGCGATCTTCGACAACATCCGGAAATTCGTCGTCTACCTGATGTCGTGCAACCTTTCCGAAGTGCTCGTCGTCGGCATCGCCGTGGCTGCAGGCTTGCCCGCCCCACTGACGCCTTTGCAGATCCTCTTCCTGAACCTCGTAACGGACGTATTCCCAGCCTTCGCACTCGGGCTCGGCCCCGGCGATCCCGACATTCTGAAACGTCCCCCCCGCCACGCCAAAGAATCGATCATGGGCCGGCACCAATGGCGCCGCGTGGCATGGCTGGGGACACTCATCACTGTGGCGACGCTAGGCGCGTTCGGCCTTGCGCTTTTCTGGTTGGCACTCGCTCCGGCGCAGGCCACCACAGTCGCATTTCTGACCCTGTCCTTGGCGCAGCTGTGGAATGTCATCAATGCGGGCGACCCAAGGCGCGGACCGGTAGACAGTGGCGCGATGCGAAACCCGTTCGTCTGGGGCGCGATCACGCTCTGTCTCGGTCTCGTGGCAACGGCCCTTTGGGTGCCAGTCTTCTCGGACGTTCTTGAATTGCCCTCGCCAGGCGGTGCGGGCTTGGTGCTGGCATTGGGGACCAGTTTCCTCCCGCTCGTTGCAATGCCGATAGCCGCACTCCGCGCGAGGGCCCAGAATCACGTGCTCCAGTCGTGAACATGCACGTCCCGTCCCGAATGTGCCTCCAGGATTTTGCGGGCAAGAGTTTCCCGTTCCACGTCATTGACCCTGCCCCATAACAGTATACCACCGTGGCGTATCTGTTCGGAATAATAGTCCCGATGCGTCATTGTACGCTCCTTCCAACCTTGTGAGGGAGACCGCGAAGAGACCCTTGTCACCCTGCTCTTCACGAAACCGCAGGCGGTCGCCTGTCCCAAGGTCATCCCAAACATCCGACGTGAAACCATCACGTTGAAAATAGACCTCGCGCCCGTCATCGGCGCGCAGATAGCCATAGCCCAGCTTCGGCTCTATCGACGTGATCTCGCCGTGCAAGACCGGCGCATGATGCTTGACGTCGACACCACCCATTTTTTTCTTCTGACGCTTGAGGTGCTTTTCGGCTGCCGAGAAAGCCCGGTTCACGGCCAGCAGAAGATCATCGCGCGCGCTGCCCTGCGCAACTTGCCGCGACACCGCGAAATCGAGCCCGGGCAGGTGCAGGTTCAGACGGACCCTGACCACCCGCCCGTGCGGCTTGCGCTTTTGCGGCGCATCCAGCGTGACCTCGCATCCGGTGACCCGGTCGCTGATCCGCTCCAGCACCGTGATACGGCGACCCACCAACTCGGACACAGCCGGCGATGGATCGAGATTGCGATAACTGATGATCGGGTCAATCTGCATAGACCTCTGACCTTCTGGCTCTTCGACCTCCCTATGGGCAGGGCGCCCTGTAATAGGTGCCATCTCCATGTGCGTAGGCGCAGTTACCGGTTTCCGTGTTCTGCGCCACCAGAGTGCCCGCCGCAGCTCCGGCCAGCGCCGAGATGAGCCGCCAGTCGTCATCGGCTCCAAGCGCGTCCGCCGTGATCAGACCTGCCGCAGCCCCGGCGGTCACGCCGACAACGGTCCGTTGTTGCTCCGTCAGGTTTTCGCATCCGATCAGCAGCGCAAATCCCGCGAGGAACAAAAGCGTCTTCAAATTGCGCTCCATGCGTTGAACCTCCAAATGACTACGTTTCTCGTGCGCTTTCCTGTTTCGCATCTTGCGGTTTTCCGGTCATTGACGGTTATCAACAAGCTCCGGCGCGCAGGCGACGGACAGAGAGATCTCTTGCCCCCGGTGCACGGCATCAATGGCATCGGCGATCAGGGGCGCGCAGCCCAGAATCCTGAACCAGTCCGGCGGCTCTGCAGGAAGATGGGCAAGCGGCGCCACGCTGTCAGTCACCGTCACGCTGTCGATCACGCCCGAGGCGCAGAAATCCTGAAATGTCTGCGCCTCCAGCAGCCCGTGAGGGGCAAGGACATGAATACTGCGGCCGCCGTGATCCCGCACGGCCCTTGCCGCGCGCAAAACGGTTCCGCCGCCGCAAATCATGTCGTCGACAATGTGTACGACGCGGTCTTTGACCTCTCCGGCAAAGAGCGATCCCGACACAATTCCGGCCGAGCGGCGCTTTTCCATGAGTCCGAACGATACCTCCCCGCCGATGCGCGCCTCGAGCGCCTCACGCAAAAGCTGGGCACGCTTTACCCCACCGGCATCGGGTGACACGACCGCCAGGCGCGCCTCCGAATTCTGCGCTGCGATATGCGCCGCAAAGAAATCCTGCGTGGCCAGGTGAACCGTCCGGCAACGAAAAGCGTTCTGGAACGCCGCGAGGTTGTGAACCTCAAACTTCATCACCAGTTCGACACCCACCGCTTCCAGAAGCTGCGCAACATAGCGGCTGCTTACCGGGTCCTGCGGCTTTGTCTGCCGGTCCTTCCGCGAATAGGCAAGGTACGGCACGATTGCAGTAATGCGCGCCGCCCCATGCTCCCGGCAGGTTGCGAGGAAGAACAACAAGCGGACCAGCTTGTCGTTCGCCGATGCGACGCCATCGCCGTGAAGCGAGTGCAGCACGAACACATCCCGTCCCCGGACACTGACAAGGGGCCTCGACTTATGCTCGCCGCCCTGAAAGTCGCGTTCTTCGTGCGCCGCAACCGCATAGCCACCGGCGGCGGCCACCCGCGCGCCCAAGGTTTGCGATCCGTTGAGAGCGAAAAATAACATGACGCAAGGGTTCCCATGCGCAATCGCAAAGCATTGACCGTCATCAATGCCACCACCTGCCTGGTTTCACATTCTCGAATGGCCGGTCATCGCTCTGGTGACCCGCATGTCTTTCGGGGTTGATCACGCTCTCATGCAGAACGCCATGCCCTTTGCCCGGCCCCATCACCCATCACGTCGCAGTTCTGTGCGTTCGCGGATCAACGACTTGAGCGCCTTCCTTCAGGATCCTGCCAACTGGCCGACCGGCACGGTTCCAGAGTGCATCGAAACCCACGCCTCGCTCGTGTTCATGGGCGGCGACACGGTCCTGAAGCTGAAGAAATCGATCCGGATAGGCGCTCTCGATCTGCGGTCTGTCGCGTCACGCCACCATTCGTGCGAAGAGGAGTTTCGCTTGAACCAGGAACTTGCCGGGGACATGTATCGCCGGACGCGGCCAATCACCCGTCATGTCGACGGCAAGCTCGCCCTGGATGGACGCGGCACTATCGTCGACTGGCTGTTGGAAATGCGCCGCCTTCCCGCGGCTCAGATGCTCGACTATCGCCTTTTGCACGGCCCGGCTCCAACCAGGAAAGAGATTCATCGCGTCTGCGATGTCATGGCTGCCTTCTACCTGCGTAGCAGCCCATCCTCGGAATTCGGAACAGAATATATGGCTCGATGGCTGTGGGAGGCTTCCATCAACGCCTGCCACCTCGCTGACCAAAAGAGCGTGATTGGAGAGGCCTACGACCCCGCGCTACCAGAGATGGCAATCTCGGCACTCGAGAATTGCAGAGCCGAGATCATGAAACGCGGGGCGCTCGGGTTGATCGTCGAAGGGCACGGCGACCTTCGGCCAGAACACGTGAACCTCGGCGACCCGCCGATCGTTTTCGACCGACTTGAATTCGACCGAGGGCTTCGGCTTGCGGATCCCTACGAGGAACTCAACTATCTTGGACTCGGCTGCTCCCTGCTGGGAACGCACTGGATCCGTAACGCACTGCTGCACCGGCTCGCGGACTCGGGGCTCGACCGTCCCAGCCCGGCGCTGATGAATGCCTACAGCCTGAACCGTCTGCTCACCCGCGCCCGTCTCGCAATCGATCATCTGCTCGACCGCCATATCCGTACCCCCGAGAAATGGCCCCGACAAGCCAGGCAATGCCTCTCGGCGGCCCGGCGCTTCGTCCACGACACGCCGTCTGTGTGGCAAGCACCTTAGGCTTCGAAAATGACCGTCCGCACAGTATCCAGCATCCCCATACAGTCGCGTGACAGACCTGCGCGACGGCCTCGAGCGAACAAGACAGGAGGAACGAAGCCGTGAAGTCTGAACGCGCCCTGAACCTTGGCTACATCCTGTTCGCCTTCTTCGCGGTCTTCGCGTTCCAGGCCTGGATCGCCGTCAGCCAGACAATTGTACTGGATTACTCGCAATTCATTTCCTACCTCGAAGAGGGCCGCATCGCCCGCGTGACCGTGACCGAAACCCGGATCGAAGGCGCATTCACCGAGAGCATGGGTGGCAAGACGCTCTTCGTGACAACACGCGTCGATCCGGATTTCGCCTCAATGCTCGCCTCATACGGGGTAGAGATCGCCGGCGCATCCGATTCCAATTGGCTGACGACGCTTGCGTCCTGGATCGCTCCGGCCGTGATCCTCGTATTCTTCTGGGCCTTCGTATTCCGCCGTTTTGCCGAACGGCAGGGCATGGGTGGACTGGTCAATGTTGGTAAGTCCAAGGCCAAGGTCTGGGTCGAGCGCAACACCGGCGTGACCTTCGCCGACGTGGCGGGCGTTGACGAGGCCAGAACCGAGCTACAGGAGATCGTTTCGTTCCTGACCGATCGCGACCGCTTCGCGCGCCTCGGCGCCCGCGTGCCCCGCGGCATCCTGCTGACCGGGCCGCCTGGTACGGGCAAGACCCTGCTGGCCCGCGCCGTGGCCGGAGAGGCAGGCGTGCCTTTCTTCTCGATCTCTGGCTCCGAGTTCGTGGAAATGTTCGTCGGCGTCGGCGCCGCCCGGGTGCGCGACCTGTTCGAACAGGCCCGCAAGGCCGCTCCCTGCATCATCTTCATAGACGAGCTCGACGCGCTTGGCCGGGCGCGCGGCGCGATCTCGGGCTTCGGCGGCGCCGACGAAAAGGAACAGACGTTAAACCAGCTACTGTCCGAACTGGATGGTTTCGATCCGACCGTGGGCATCGTCCTGCTGGCGGCGACCAACCGACCGGAAATTCTCGATCCGGCCCTCACCCGGGCCGGGCGCTTCGACCGGCAGATCATCGTCGACCGCCCCGAGCGCAAGGGACGGCGCGACATCCTCGCGGTGCATATTCGCAAGATCACAGTCGACCCAGCTCTGAGCCTCGATGACGTCGCGGCCCTCACGCCCGGCTTCACCGGTGCCGATCTCGCAAACCTCGTCAACGAGGCCGCCATTGTCGCCACCCGGCGCGGCGGGCAGGCCGTGACCCTTCAGGACATGACCGAGGCCGTTGAAAGGGTCGTGGCCGGGGCGGAACGCCATTCCCGGCTGCTCACCCCCGACGAGCGATGGCGCGTCGCGATTCACGAAATGGGTCACGCGCTGGTCGCCGCGGCCCTGCCGGGGGCCGACCCGGTGCACAAGGTTTCGATCATTCCCCGCAGCATCGGCGCTTTGGGCTACACCATGCAGCGCCCGACAGAAGACAGGTTCCTGATCACCGAAAGGGAACTGCGCGACCGGATGGCAGTGCTGCTGGCCGGGCGCGCGGCCGAGGCGCTGGTGCTCGGGCAGGTTTCCAGCGGCGCGGAAGACGACCTGGCCAAGGCCACCGACATCGCGCGCTCGATGGTCATGCGGTTCGGCATGGGACAGACGATCGGCCCCGTGACGCTCGAAGAGAAACGCCTGCGATGGTTACCGGACGCCGATACCGGCCCGCGCGACTTTTCCCAGGCCACGGCACGGGAGGTGGACCTCGACGTTCGCGCGGCCCTCGATGCGGCGTTCCAAAAGGCGACCGCCGCGCTTGAAAAAGCCCGCGCAGACCTCTTGTCCGGCGCTGACCTGCTCTGCGAGAAAGAGACGATCACGCCACAGGATTTTCCGGCGATCTCCCGAACGTCGGCATCCGCCCCTGCGCCCGGCAACGGCGACGAAGGCCTCGCCACCGGTACGAGCGTCTCCCGCAAAGCCGGTCCAATGCTCACCAATCACGGCTCGACGGGACAACCCTAACCAATAGTGGTGAAATACGCGCGCCCCGCGCGATAGATCCGCAAGATCAGCGGCCCGTCCGATTGACGCGCCCGCCTGTCCAGCTCTTGCGGGCTGTGAACCGGTTTGCCCCCGGCCTCAACAATGACATCCCCGGGCCGCACCCCCGCCGCGCTCAGTGGGCTGGCGGCATCGAGATCCTCGACCAGCACGCCACTCCGCCTGCCGCCCGACCCCTCGTCCACTGGCACGGACCTCAGGGTCGCGCCATCAAGACGCCCGGTCGCCGGCACGGAAGGCCCGCCCCTGTTCGCTTCGACTTGGGAACCGCCCGCGCGCCCAAGCGTAACACGCATGCTCTGCGGCCTACCCTCGCGGATCAGTCCAAGCCGCACTGTAGCGCCCGGTTGTTTGAAGCTCACCGCCAGCCGCAACTCCGCCGCATCGGCAACTTGATCATTATCGACAGCCACGACGATGTCCCCGGGTTTCAGCCCGGCAACCTCTGCCGGTGATCCGGGAACGATATCGGCGATCAGAACGCCGCCCGTGTCCGCAACCCCGAAGGCCTCCGCCAAGTCAGGGTCCAGATCCTGTATCATGATCCCGATCTGGCCTCGCTCGACGCGGCCGTTCTCCACCAGTTGCAGCGCAACCTGCATCGCCATGTCGATGGGAATGGCAAATCCGATTCCGACATTCCCCCCGGTCGGCCCCGCGATGGCAGTGTTGATCCCCACCAGCTCGCCACGCAGGTTCACCAGCGCACCGCCCGAATTGCCCGGGTTGATTGCTGCATCGACCTGGATGAAATCCTCGTATCCCTCTATTCCAAGTCCCGTGCGACCCAATGCGCTCACGATCCCCAGCGTAACGGTCCCTTCCAGACCAAACGGGTTTCCCACCGCCAGGACATAATCGCCCACGCGCAGACCCCTCGACCGCCCTATCACCAGGCCCTCCAAGTTCTCTGCGTCGATGCTCAGCGCGGCGATATCCGTCTCTTCATCTATCCCGCGGATCTCGGCACGCAGGTCGCGCCCATCGGACAGGTGAACCGTGATACTCTTGGCGTATTCCAGCACATGCGCATTTGTCAGCACCAGTCCCGCCTCGGCGTCCACGATCACACCCGAGCCGCTGGCCTCGACGAAGCGTTCCAGCGGCACGTCGTGCGGCAGAAAGTCGAAGAACTGCCGGAAGAAAGGATCGGTAAAGACAGGACTCTCCAGACTCTCCTGCGATGACACGGATATGGAAACCACCCCGGGCGCGACGCTCTCGACGATTGGCGCCAGCGATGGCGTCACAGCCATCTCGTCGGCGCTCAACCTAACCTCCGGCATCACCGGAGACGCCGCGCACAACGCGCCGCCAAGAACTATCGAAAAGATCGGTCTCAAGAGCACAGGCATTTGTCGATCCTCCCGAATGAACGTGCGCCTTGGTGCAGTCTCGCCCGGAGCCAGTTTCTCACAATGACGGCAATCAATCGTCCGCGACTTTACCTTTCCAGAACATAACGACCGGGCGCAGGCGCCAGCACCGGCAGATCCCGTGACGCCGCCGACACGGCGACGGGCGCGCCTGAACGGGCTGCCAGCCATCTTGCCCAGGCCGGCCGCCACGATCCGTCCTCGACCGGTGTTTCCGCGAACCACCTCTCGGGGTCGCGCCACCGGGCCATCGAAGGACGCGTGGCACAGCGGTAATGCCGGTTCGGGTGGTTCGGCTCGGAAATGATCCCGGCATTATGCCCGCCATTCGTCAGGATAAACGTCGTCTCGCTGTCTGCCGCCAGCGTCGCCTTGTAGACCGAGCGCCAGGGCGCGACGTGATCCCTCTCTGTGCCCACCAGGCAGATCGGAACCCGGATGTCCGACAGAACGACCGGATGCCCCTCCACCTTAAGGCGCCCCTCCGAAAGATCGTTGTTCAGGTAGAGCTTGCGAAGATACTCCGAATGCATCCGCGCGGGAAGTCGCGTCGCATCGGCATTCCACGCCATCAAGTCGGTCACCGGGTCGGGCTGACCCAGCAAGTAATGCGTCACCATTCGCGACCACAACAGGTCGTTCGACCGCAACATCCGGAACGCCCCCGCCATCTGGCGGGCCTCCAGAACGCCACGCTCCGCCATGATTTCCTCCAGAAAGGCCACCTGCGCCTCCGACAGGTACAACTGGATCTCGCCGGCTTCGGTGAAATCGGTCTGCGCGGCAAAAAAGGACAGCGTCGCCAGCCGGTCATCCCCGTCCCGCGCCATCGCCGCCGCCGCGATGGCCAGCAGCGTCCCGCCCAGGCAATAGCCGGTCGCGTGCACCTTCTGCCCGGACCACCGCGCGACCACATCCATCGCCGCCATCACGCCCTGCGTCCGGTAGTCGTCAAGCGCCAGGTCTCGGTCCCGCTCCGTCGGGTTGCGCCAGGAAATGACGAACACCGAGAATCCCTGCGCCACCAGCCACCGGATCAACGAGTTTTTTGGCGACAGGTCCAGAATATAGTATTTCATGATCCAGGCCGGCACGACCAGCACGGGTTCGGGCCGAACCTCGCCGGTACTGGGGCGATAGCGGATCAATTCGATCAGGTGATTGCGATAGACCACATCCCCCTCGGTGATCGCGACCTCGTGGCCCGGTCGAAAGGCTTCTGTGCCCGCAGGCGGGGCATCGGTTGCGCTCCGAAGCAGATCGTCGGCCAGGTATGTCGCCCCGCGCAACAGGTTCGCGCCCCCCTCCGCCCAGGTACGCTCCAGCACTTCGGGGTTGGTCCACGCGAAATTCGTCGGCGCCATCATATCGAGGATCTGCCGACCGAAGAATTGCACCTGCCGTTCGTTTTCAGGCGTCACGCCCAGCGGTCCGGTCGTGGCGGCATGCCACCATTGCTGGCTCAGCAGAAAAGATTGGGACCACAGGTTGAACGGCCATTGCTTCCACGCCTCACCGACAAAACGTCGGTCCTGCGGCAGCGGGTCGATACAGCCTTCGGTCTCCTCCGACCGGACGCAGTTCATAAGAAAAGACTGAAGGCGCAGCGCCTTGCGTAAGCCCTTTCCCCACAATTCGACCTGCCGACCGGGAGAGGCCGCCAGGTGAGCCACCCAATCGAACCACGCCAACCAGAGTGCAATGGGCGACACCCCCATGGTCAAACGTCCGATAGAGACACTCATCGCACGGTCCAGCGCATCGACGGGCGTCACGTCATGCGCGCCGCGATGCAGCTGAGGCAACTGTTCGGGTTTCATGCCGCGTCTTGCGCGTTCCCGCTGGCAATGTCGCGGCTGGCTTTCTGAATCACGGTATTCATGCGGTTCGCCTCTTCCTGGTATTCGTCCAGCGCCTTCTGGAAAAAGGCGGACTGGATCTTGGGCAAATCCGCCGGGTTCCGGCATTGAAGCATATCGTTCGCCGTGCGCAGATCCTGCCGCATGCGGCCGGTCACGAACCCTGTCCATTCATCGCAAAGATCCAGCCACGCGTCGGCCATCGCCGCCCCAAATGCGCCCAGTGGCCTGATGAAAGTCATTTCCATTTCGGCCATACGTTCTAGCGCCTCGTTCGCGCCGGGTGTTTTAGATGTCTTTGTCATGTCCAATCCTCCTATGGACACCCAGTTCAACACAGCCGGACACAGCTTCATTGACGGCGGTCAACGCGTCGATTTGCGTTGTGCAAACAACGACCCGTTACAGGTAACTCAGAAGCACTGAGCTACTCTTTCTCCAATTGTCTCGAAGGCGCTTCGAACTCTTCTCTTCAGCTGACAAACAAAGCATACGATCTCGGCGACAAGTCCAGTCACGGCTTGATTACCGATCGGAAGCAAGGCCTCACGTTGGAATCGCAATGCCCCGTCACATTGGTAGCGAAAACCGTCGCTTCGCTTGGCGTTTTGAGCCAACACTGACAAAAGCTTGATCCTCGCCAAGTTTGCGACGCTTTCAACGTGATCCCTAAACTGACATATTAGTCGCCTATTACATGAATATTGACCGTCGATCAAAAGTCGTTTACGAGTCTTCGATGCAGCTCCCCGGCGCAGACAAGCGTCCATCTCCGTCAACTATTCCTAAGGAGAATGACGGTTTGGAAGGGAAGAGCCTGCAACAAACCAGCTAGGGAGGAGATCAAATGTCACCGTTAAAGAAAGGCATCGCGACCGTTGCGCTGGCCGCCAGCATGACCGGCGCTCTGATGAGCAGCGCCGCGCTCGCCGCCGAACACGAATGGAAAATGGCCACCACTGTCACCGGCGGTCCGCTGATGGAACTGGGCGCCGAAGCCTTCGCCGAGCGCGTGTCTCAAATGACCGAAGGCCGCGTAGAGATCGAGGTGTTCCCCGCCGGCACGCTGGGCAAGGCGCTCGATGTGTCCACCACCGTGAAACGGGGCGTGGCCGAGGTCGGCCACACATGGATGGGGTACGACTGGGGCAAGGACAAGACCACCGTGCTCTTCGGCGGTTTTGCCGGGTCGATGGACAGCGAGCGCATGCTGCACTGGCTCTATCAGGGTGGCGGCCAGGAACTCTGGACCGAATTCCGCCAGGATCGCTTTGGCATCGTCTCCATGCCGCTCTTCATGCGTCCCGCCGAGGTTTTCCTGCATTCCAAGAAACCCGTCTCGACGCTCGAGGACCTGCAAGGCCTCAAGATGCGCACCGCCGGGGCGTGGCTGGAGATTTCCAGCGAGCTGGGCGCCTCGCCCGTCACCATGGCCGGTGGCGAGGTCTATACTTCGCTTGAACGCGGCACCATCGACGCCACCGAGTGGGGGTCGCTCTATGAAAACGTATCGCCCGGCTTCTACCAGATCGCCAAGTACGTGGTGGTTCCCGGCGTGCACCAGCCCGTCGCGCCTTATGAGCTGGTGATCAACGACGCCGCTTGGGAAGCGCTCTCGGAACAGGACCAGGAAATGGTCCGGTTGGCCGCGGAACTGGTGACGTTCGAAAGCTGGATGCGCCTTGGAAACGAGGACGCCAAGGCGTTGGAATTCTACCGCGACAACGGCAACGAGATCATCGTCCTGGAAGATGAAGTCAAGGAAGCCGCCAAGCGTCTTGGCATGGAATGGGCCGACCGCCAGGCCGAGGGCAATGAATGGTTCGAGCGCGTACTTGCCTCCCAACGCGAGTTCGAGTCCACCTGGTCGGAGGCCGACAGCTATCGCAAGATGGCCCTGCCGCCGCAAGACGGCTCATCCAACTGAACGCCCGACCGGACAGCCGCAGCCCCGACCCGCCGAGGTCTGGGGCTGCCACGCCGTCCACAGGAAACTCTGACATGATTACATCCATTCGCCGCTTCATCGGAGCGATCAGTGGTGTCCTGGGCTATTTCTCGGCCCTCATCCTCGTCCCCCTGATCCTCGCCTCGGTCTACGAGGTCGTCTCGCGCTACGTCTTCAACCAGCCAACCATCTGGGCCTACGAGATCGGCTACATGGCAATGGGCGCATCCTTCCTGCTGGGCTCTGCCTACGCCCTGCGCGACGGCCAGCATGTGCGCATCGACGTCCTCGCCTGCCGCTTCTCGCCGCGTCTCAAGGCCATTCTCGATCTCGCGGGATACCTGCTTTTGTTCCTGCCGATCGGCATCTGGCTGAGCTTCGCTCTCTACCACTACACGATCGAGGCCTACGAATGGGGTGAACGCTCCGGCGAAAGCGCCTGGAACCCTGTCGTCTGGCCCTATCACCTGGTGTTCTTCACGGCCTTTGTGGCGATGGTCCTACAGGCCATCTCCGAGGTGCTCGGCTGCCTCCAGGTCCTGTTTGCTCCCGACGCGAAGGAGGTCTGAGCCATGGAATATCTCGCACTCTGGATGTTTCCGGTTCTGCTGCTGATCCTGCTGACCGGGTTTCCGATCGCCTTTTCGCTGATGGGCGTGGCCACCATTTTCGGCTACATCACCTTCGGCGACACTGTCATTTACCAATTCATCGACAAGATCGACGAGGTCGCGGGCAATTTCGTGCTCGCCGCCGTACCGCTCTTCGTCTTCATGGGCACCATGCTGGAAAAATCCGGCATCGCCGAACGCCTGTTCGATGCGGTCCACATCTGGACCCGCCGCTTGCCCGGCGGGCTGGGGGTCGGCACGATCTTCATGTGCGTGATCTTCGCCGCCTCGACCGGCGTGATCGGCGCGACGGAAACCGTGGTGGGACTTCTGGCCATCCCGGTCATGATGAAACACAGCTACAACAAGGGGCTCATCTCGGGCACGATCTGCGCCGGCGGCTCGCTGGGCACCATCATCCCGCCCTCGGTTGTGGTCATCATCATGGGGCCGATCGCGGACGTCTCGGTCGGCGATCTCTTCATCGGCATGATCATCCCCGGCCTGACCATGGCGACGCTCTACGTCGTCTACATCATGGGCCGCTGCTACCTGCGTCCGCAGGACGGCTCGCTGGTTTCGGATGACGAGTATCTGCCGACGCTGGGCGAGCGCCTCTGGATCACGCTGACGGCCTTCCTGCCGGCGGCGCTGATGATCTTCGCGGTGCTGGGCTCGATCATGCTCGGCCTCGCCTCTCCGACCGAGGCGGCGGCGATGGGCGCCTTCGGGGCCGTGATCCTGGCGGCGGTCTACCGCACGCTCAACTGGAAAACACTGCGCCTTGCCCTGCTGAACACGGTCAAGGTCACGTCGATGATCCTGATGATCCTGCTGGCGGGCTCGATGTTCTCGGGCGTCTTCGTCGGTGCCGGCGGCACACGCGTCACGACCGAACTGATCGCCGCGTCCGATCTCAGCCCCTGGGCCACGCTGGCGGTGTTCCTGATCATCGTCTTCATCGCCGGCTTCGCACTGGAATGGATCTCGATCCTTTTGATTTTCCTTCCGGTCTTCATTCCGATCGTCACGCAGCTCGGCTTCGACCCGGTCTGGTTCTGCATCCTCTTCCTGATCGTGATACAAACCAGCTACCTGTCGCCGCCGATGGCCCCGGCCATCTTCTACCTGCGAGGCATCGCACCGCCGGAGATCACCATGCCCGACATGTTCAAGGGGGTCGTGCCCTTCATCATCCTTCAGCTCTTCACGCTGGCGTTGGTGATGGCCTTCCCGCAGATGGTGCTCTGGCTGCCGGAGAAAGTCCTTGGCTTCTAGACAAAAGCTCCTTGTCGTCGGCGGCGGTTACGTCGGCTGCGACGTGGCCCGCCGGCTCGACCGGGTGATGGACGTCACCCTGGTCGAGCCGAAACCGGCCTTCCTCCACGCTCCCGCCATGATCCGCGCATTGGTCGAACCCGACCTTCTGGCGGCCGCGACGATCCCCTATGACGGCCTGCTGCGCGAAGGGCGGGTTGTTCGGGGCCGCGTCGCCGCCCTTCATTCCGAAGGCGCAACCCTCGAGGATGGCACGGAGATATCGAGCGACTTCACCCTTGTCGCCACTGGCTCCTCCTACAACCTGCCCTTCAAATCCTCAGCGGAAGACCTCGAAGTTTTCCTCGATGCGCACAGAACGCTCGCGGAGCGCATCGCACAGGCCCGACATATCGCCATTGTCGGTGCGGGTCCGGTCGGCACCGAACTCGCGGGCGAAATCGCGACGGCCCGGCCCGACGCGCACGTCACCCTGATCGCCGCCGCCCCGCTTCCGATGCCCGACCAGCCGGCCAGGCTGGGTCGCGCACTCATGAACCGGCTGCACAGGCTGGGAGTCAAAGTCATCACGCATCGCTCCGCGCCCGGCATTGCTGCCGGCATGGATGCGCAGGACGTCCCTCTGGGTCTTTCGGACGGGCAGGACGTCGCGGCAGACCTCGTGCTCCCCGCGCTCGGCGCGATGCCCTGCACCGATCTTCTCTCCGCCCTGCCCTCGGTGCGCCTCGACAGCGCGGGCCGGGTGATGACCGACCCATACCTGCGGCCCGCGCCGGGCGCACTGCCGGGGCTGTTCACGGGGGGTGACATGGCCGCAACCGGCGACGCGATGACCATCGTCGGCATCCTGCGGCAAGGCCCGTACCTTTCGAAGATCCTGCGCGCGGCGGCCGGGGGCAAACGTGTCGATGTGCTGACCCCTTACCGGCCCTGGCGCGACGCCCCCATGCTCGTGCCTGTCGGCCCACGCCTCGGCGCCAGCCACCTGCCCCTGCCGGGCCCGTTGGCGCTGGCCGGCACCATGCGCTGCCCCGGCGACAGGCTGACACGCCTTGCCAAGGGCCGCGACCTCTTTGTTGGGAAATACCGCCGCCAGCTCGGCGCGCAGCGCCTCAAAGGGTCGCGCGGGTGAACTCGGAGATATAGTCGATCAGCTTGTCCGACGCCTCGCCCGCTGCCGCCGGGTCGCCCTCGGCGATCTTGCGTGCAACATCGGCGTGAAGGTTTGCACAGCGTTCCAGGTCGAGCGCCACGCGGTAATTCTGGAACCAGAACCGTCGCGACAGGCCCTGCATCCGCCGCATCGACCGTTCGATGAACTCGTTGCGGCAAGCGACCAGGACAGCCCGGTTGAACTCTAGGTCAAGCTGCATGAACGCGTCATAATCCCTTGCGTCCGCCGAGGCGGCCAGCTTGGCGGCCAGTTCCGTGAAATGCTCTCGTTCTGCCTCGGTGGCCCGCTGCGCTGCCTTGCAGGCACATAACCGCTCCACTTCGCGCCGCAGTTCCAGCAACTGCAATTGCTTGGCTATGTTGATCTCGGACACCATGACCCCGCGTCGGGGCATCACCACCACCAGACCCTCGGCCGCCAGCCGCTGCAACGCCTCGCGCACGGGGGTGCGGCCTATGCCCAGTTCCTCGACCAGTTGCGATTCAGACAGCACCTGCCCCGGCTCCAGGTCCAGCGCCACAATCCGTGTCTCGATCATCTCGTAGGCACGGTCGGTCAGAGTCATATTGTCGATCTTTCGCGCGCGCGGAGAAGCATTATCCAACACGTTCTCTGTGTCTTTGTTCATATTCTGCCTGTTTGTGACCTTTAGTGCGGCCGTCGGAGGTGGATACTTTCTCGCCATGTGGAAATCTACGGTGCTTCGCTCCATGCCGCAAGGCTTGGACGCGTTGCCGGCGGGTCACGACGCGACGGCGGCGCAGCATCCGGAGGCGAAGACTGCCAGCGTCTCGGCGAGGACTCCGGGCCGCTCTGCCATCGGCACATGCCCGCACCCCTGCCACAACTCCAGCCTCGACGTGGCCAGACCAGCCGCTAGCGCCTTGCCATGATCTGGCGGGCACTCGGGATCGGCAGTGCCGTGCAGAACCAGCACCGGCACGTCGATGCTGTCCAGAACAGGACGATAATCGACCTGTGCGGCGCTCAACCACGCCCCGGCCACCGCGATATCCGCCGCCGTGTCTGTCAGCTTTAACCGCTGCGCCCGGCCCCGCGCCTCCTCGACGAGTTTAACGGGCGTGTCCCCGCGGAACCAGACCGCCGGCTCAAGCCCCTCGGCGTGCAGGCAGGCGCTGGTGCTGACCAGCGCAAGCCCTGCCATCCGGTCCGGCCCACGCCTCTGAAAATGTTCCAGCGCAACAAGCCCGCCCATGCTCCAGCCAACGAGCACGACGTCGCCCGCGACACCGTCCATCACTGCGGCCAAATCGTCTGCGAAATCCGTCATGCGATAACGCCCGGCTTCTTTTAACACGAAAGATCCGCCCCGGCCCCGCAGGTTCGGCGCGATCACGTGCCAGTCCTGCGCAAGCACCGGGATCACGGCATCCCATATTGCTTTCGTGCCCTGTATCCCGTGCACCAGCACCAGGGTGGGCCGGTCGGCGACAACGCGTCCCGCGACAGACACCTCGATCGGACCGTGCGGCGTCACCACCCACTCTTTGCGAATGCCGCTCATGGTCCGAATTCGATCACGCTGCGGATGCTCTCGCCCCGGCGCAGCTTCTCGAAACCGGCATTGATCTCGTTCAGGGTGATCCGGTCGGTGATCAGCCCGTCGAGGTCCAGTTGACTGTCCAGATATTTCCGGCACAGCATCGGGAAATCCCTTCGCGGCCGCGTGTCGCCATAGCTCGACCGGCGGATACGCTTCTCCTGCATAAGCGAGCCCCAGCGGAAACCGACATCCTTCTCGACATCCACCTTGCCCAGCCAGATCACCTCGCCGCCAGGGCGCACCGCCTCGACGCTCAGGCGAAAAGCCGGCTCGTTGCCGGCGCTTTCCAGAACGACGTCCGCGCCCCGCCCGCCTGTCAGGGAGCGGGCGAGTTCCTCCACGCTATCGGTCTTCGGGTTGACCCGGTGCGTCGCCCCCATCCCGCAGGCCGCATCCAGACGCGCCTCGTTCAGGTCTACGGCAACGACGTTCTGCGCCCCGCCCATCACCGCCCCCTGCACGGCCGCAAGACCTACCGCGCCACAGCCGATCACCATCGCGGTACTTCCAGCGCGGATATCGGCAACGTTCAGCGCAGCACCGACGCCGGTCATCACACCGCAGCCGATCAACGCGGCCCGGTCGAATGGCATTTCCTTGGGCACCGGGATCGCCTGCTGGTCCTCGACCACGCAATATTCCCCGAACGCCCCGAGATACATCAACTGGTGCAGGTCCTGTCCACCGGCCAGCCGCGCCCGCGGGCGCCCGTCAAAGGCAAACCCCGCAGGGCCATTGGCCACGAAGGTCTCGCACAGGATCGGCAGGCTCTGGTCGCAGTAGAAACAGTCGCCGCACTTGGGGTTCCACGACAGGATCACATGATCTCCCACCGCCACGCCCTTCGCTTCGGGACCGCAGGCCGTGACCACACCGGCCGCCTCGTGGCCCAGCACGGCTGGCATTCCCAGCCGCAGCGAGCCGTCGATCACCTCCAGGTCCGTATGACAAAGCCCCGCGGCGCGGATCTTGACCATCACATCGCGCGACCCGAGCGCGCCAGGCTCGACATCCTCGATCGTCATCGCCTCGCCCGGGGCGCGCAGCACGGCGGCCCGGAACGTCTTCGGCATCCCGGGGCCCTCCGCCGCGGGTGCCGTCTTCGTGTCGTCGAGTGGGGCCGTCATGCCTGCTCTGGCTGAACCTGGACCACGGCGGCACGGACATCCGCCTCGGTCATTTCCCAGTCGTTGCCGAAATTCGCGGTGACTTCGCGCATGAACGGCTCGGCCAGGCGCTTGGCAAGGCCCGCATCGCCGGTCACGTCATAGATCAGCGCAAAGGCCAGCTGTGTCGCCGCCACGCCCTCGAAGCTCCATTCAAAGCCCGCGTTGGTGAACTTGCAGACCTCCGCATAGTCCGGCAGATCCTTTCCGTCGACGGTCACGACAACACCGTCGATCGTCCTGTCTCCAAGATACGTCTTCATGATTTCCCCCGTGCATCGGCTTTCGAGCGCATCACTTCCGGGAAAATCCACAGCGATCCGACGCTGAACGGACCGAGAAAGACAATGGCCCATTGCGGTCCGGTCTGCCCCAGGTGTCCCATGTAGAACCATCCCCCGATGGCCGCGAGCGCCACCATCGTGGACAGCGCGATTTTGATCATGACTGGCATCTCAGCCTCCTCCTTCTGATAGTGTTTGCGGGGTCAATCGGGACCCGCGATCTTGGCTCAGGCCATGCCGACCAGCGTCCAGGCCGATGCGCCAAGCCCGGCCAGAACCACGGTCAGGCCCACGGTCCCGTCGCGCCAACGGCTCGGCCACAGGTTGAACAGGCCAGGCATGAACAGCAGGGCGAACCCGGCGATGATAACCACGCTGGTCCAACGCAGTTCGGCCAGGCCAAAGCCAAAGGTCAGGTACAGCACCGCGCCCAGCAGTACGCAGTTCGCCACCACCAGCGCAAAGCCCAGCGGCCGCTTCAGTTCGGGCCGTGTCGACAGCGGGAAGACGCCGGTCAACACGATGGCGGCCAGGCTGGCCACGCAGGCGAACAGCGCAAAGATGAAGGCTGCGGTGATATTCGGCTCGATATTGGCCATGAGGTCGCTCCGTTTGCTCCGGGATGTCTTGGTCGTGCCCGGGCCCGTCACGCGGGCCCGGGCGGAAGTCACTTACTCGGCGGGGGTCGCGTTCGTCGTCTCATCCTTGCCGCGCACCGGCGTGCGGGACACCTTGCGCATGTCCTGGCGGAGGTGCTTGGTGTCATAGCCGTTGAACAGGTGCCCGATCAGGCCACGATTCAGGTCCGACGTGCCGAACAGCCAGTCCATGATCGGGAACGTGAGGTTCATGTTGCGCTCCATCATCAGCGACTGGTCGTGATGCGCCGTGTGGTGACGGCGATTGGTGTTGATGAAGGGCATGTTGCGCACGAACCAGTTTTCCTCGACGTGACAGCAGAAATGCATGAATTCGTAGATCATGTAGATCGAGGTCGTGGTGGCGATGAACAACCAGCCCACATTGGCCGTGAACAGCCAGCCCATCACGATGGCACCGGGGATCGAGATCAACGTGAAGGCCGCCAGCGCATAGGGCGGGAAAAAGGTCACGCGGTAGTCTTTCTGGTCCGCGAACCGCATCTCCACTTCGGTAAAGAACTGGTGATGTTGCAGGGTGTGCCGATTGTAGACCGCGCGTGCGACCGGGTTCTTCGACGGCCGATGCATCACGTAGCGGTGCAGCCACCACTCGAAGAAGTTGCAGAACAGGAAGACCAGCGGCACCGTAAGCCATTCCAGCGGCGTCACCTGGTTGAGGTTCGCGGTATAGATGTAAAGCGCGGTCAGCCCGATCGTGTAGATGATCACGATATGCAGGAAACCGTTGTACCAGCCCGCCACGCGCTGCCGGTAGTTGGCCCGGTACTGGCGCTGGCGTTCGGTCATGTTGGTGTCTTGAAGTTCCATGGTCAGCCTCCGATATACCATTTCTCGATGTGTGATATATTAGAAATATGTTTATGTCAAATACAGTCTTCCAGTTGCCTTGCAAACGTATCCGGGCCGTCAAATACGGTCGAGTGTCGGGATCAATAGCTCGCAAGCATTCCCTGCAAGCTCACTCGGATTGCGACAAGGCAAACAAGAGGCAAGCCGCAAACGGGCAGCGTAGGCACCGCCCCTGCTCCGTTCCGCGTAGAAGCTGTAAATCGAAAATCCGGACCAGATAGCATGGGTTCAGCCGAACTGTGCCCTACCAAGCCGACCAGCAATGTTTCCATCCACATGGAATGCGCTTCTTTGCCGGAACGGCGACCATTGGACCGGCGTACTCATTTCACCACACAAGGAGGATCGCGCACAAACATGCGCGGTCCCCATGAGTTTGCGCAATTTACCTATAACCGTGCACGAGTCGGATAGATGGAGGCTCATAAATTGAACCGTCCCGATGCTGCGCAAGTACAACATGGCCTTCATGCTCATTTCGCTGGCCGCCAAAGATGCCTTTGTCGTGACCAACACGTTCCTCTCGGCGCACGCATGACGCGCGACGCCCGCGCGCCTCAGGCCTTGCCCGGTGGGCCGCTGGTCCCTCGAACCATTATCTCCGTCGGGATAAGCGCGCCCGTGTCGACCTCCTCTTCCGAGGTCGTGAGCCGCACGATGGCCTCTGCCGCCTTCGCGCCGATGGTGCGCGCCGGGATGCGCACCGTGGTCAGCGACGGTTCAAACTCCTTCGAGCCGTTGAAATCCCCAATCCCCGTGACCGTCATCTGCCCCGGCACCGGAATCCCGCCGCGCATCAGCGCGTGCAGTGCGCCCCAGGCCAACACGTCATTGCCGCAGACGATCGCCGTCGGCAGGTCGCCTTCTGCAATCAGCGCCTCCACCGCGCTTTTCGCTGTCGCCACGCTGTAGGGCGCCACCAGCCGCCACGCCTCGGGTATGGTACAGCCCACAGCCTCCAGCGCGTCAGTCACGCCCGCAAACCGCAGCGACGCACGGTCATTGCCGCCAAGCGGCGGAAAAATCGCCGCAACCCGCTTGTGCCCCAGGGCAGCAACATGCGTCCCGATCAGGTATCCAGCCTGGTAATTGTCCGCCCCCACACAGGGAAACGCCGCGTCCGGCGAGAAGCTCCAAAGTAACAGCGTCGGCATGTCCTGCTGCGCGAGCAGTTCCAGCGTGTCCTGCGCGTGCTCGATCCCGATCAGGGCCACGCCGTCAACCCGATGCTCCAGCATCTTGCGCGTCAGCGCATATTCCCGGTCCAGGTCGAACCCGTGCGAGGCTAGCAGGATGGTAAACCCCAGATTTTCCACCGCCTCGGAAAAACTCTGGATCAGTTCGGCAAAGATCGCCTGGTCCACCGTGGGCACGATCAGCCCTATTGTGCCGCTGCGAATGCCGTGGATCGTCTGTGCGGCGCGGTTGCGGATATAGCCCAACTGCCGCACCGCGGCATCGATCTTTTTCCGAGTCGACGCCTTCACCAGATCAGGGTGATTGAAGCTGCGAGACACTGTCGAAGGCGACACCCGCGCGGCCCTTGCCACGGCGATGATATCTGTCTTTTTTTTCATTTTTTCAAACACATATGTCGTTTTCAGCAGGGAGAAATGAAAACATTTGCAATATTATTTTCATTCCATACCCTTTCAATCCTCACGCGACAAGCCACTGGGAGGTGACGGCTTGGAGTTCCTGCTCTACTTCGGCGACGTATTCTCGCCATTCAACTTCATGCTTCTGCTGATCGGCACGATTGGCGGACTGATCCTGGGTGCCACGCCGGGCCTGTCGCCGACCATGGCCGTTGCCTTGCTGATCCCCTTCACGTTCAAGCTCGACGCAACGCAGGGTCTGATCCTGCTGGGGGCGGCCTATACCTCGACGGTCGCCGGCGGCGCGGTCAGTGCTATCCTGCTCAAGATTCCCGGCGCCCCGGCCAACATCGCGACCACTCTCGACGGGCATACCATGGCCAAGAACGGCCAAGGCGCCCGCGCGCTGCAACTGTCCTTCATCTCCTCGGCGATTGGCGGCGTCTTCGGCGTGTTGCTGTTGATTTTCCTGACGCCAGTGCTGGCCCAATGGGCGCTGGCCTTCGGACCGTCGCATCTCTTCTGGCTGGCCATCCTCGGCGTCACGGTCATCGGCTCGCTCGATTCTAGCTCCGTGGTCAAGGGTCTCCTGTCGGGGTGCATCGGGCTGTGGCTCGCAACCATCGGCTTTGACGACGTGATGGGTGCGCAGCGCTTCATCTTTCATTCCAGCGTGTCGGGAGGAATCAACATCATCCCGGCTCTTATCGGCCTCTTCGCCATCCCGCAGGTCATTACCATGTTCGCCAGAGGCCGGCAGCAGCATGGGGCCGAGGTCATAAAAGTCGAAAAAAGCCCCATCATGGGGTCCATCCGCGAGGTTTTCCGCCGCACCCGCGCCCTCGGCATCGGCACGATGACCGGCTCGTTCATCGGGCTGATCCCCGGCGTCGGTGGCCAGATCGCGGGGCTTGTCGCCTATGACCAGGCCCGCAAGACCAGTCGCGAGCAAAAGAAATTCGGCACCGGCCACAGCGAAGGCGTGATCGCCGCCGAAAGCGCCAACAACGCTATGGTCGGTCCCTCTCTGGTGCCTTTGCTGACCTTGTCGATCCCCGGCTCGCCGACCGCGGCGGTACTGCTGGGCGGCCTGCTGATCCACGGCATCTTCCCGGGCAGCGACCTGTTCGAGAACTATCCCGATGTCGCCTGGACCTTCATTAACTCGATGCTGATCGGCCAGATACTGATGTGCATATTCGGGCTTTACGTGGCCGGGCTGGCCGCCCGCGTGGCCCAGGTGCCCAACGCGGTTATGGCCGCCGTGGTGCTGGCCCTCGCCGTCTTCGGCAGCTACTCGGTCCAGAACTCCATGGGCGATGTCTACATCATGGCCGCCCTCGGCACCGGGATGTACTTCCTCGAACGCTTCGGCTTCTCGGCCGCGCCGCTAGTGCTTGGCCTCATCCTCGGCCCCATCGCCGAGGCCAATTTCGTGCAAGGCGCCATGATCGCCAACGCCACCTCCAGCATGGCCGGCTATTTCTTTACCGGCGCGCTGAACCTCACGCTGATCACCATCGTCTTGGCCTCCATCGCCTACTCGGTCTGGATGGAGCTGCGCCAACGGCGCTACCTCAGCAAGGAAGACACACTCGAACGCGAGGAGCAGCCGTCATGACCAACCTGCCCCGCACCCAGCACATCCTCGCCAGCGGTCTGGTCGCGCTTGTCGGAATCTGGGTTGCCTGGCTCAGCTTCACCGGCGAGCCCGCCCGCGCCTTCCTGTTTCCGCGCATCATCTCGGTGGTCTTCGTGGCGCTGGCCGTCTGGACCTTCGGCAAGGCGCTCCTGGGCAAGACCAAGGTGGGCCCCGGCCTCAGCCGCATCGCGACCCTGAACATACTGCCCGGAATCGTGGTCATGCTGATCTACGTGTTCTGGGCAGCGCAGACACTGGGCTTTTACACTGCGTCCACCATCGCCTTTTTCATCCTGCTGTCCCTCTACGACCCCGCCCCACACGGCGAGATCCGCACATGGGTCAAACGGGTGCTGATCACGGCCGGTTTCCTGGCCGTGATGTACGGTCTCTTCGCGCTGTTGCTCGGGGTCTTCACCCCGCGAGAGATCCTATTCTGAAAACCAAGAAGCGAAAGACAACTTTCCAAGGGAGGAACCACCAATGAAGAAACTGATTGCAGCCGCATCCATTGCGCTCATGGGCCTGGCCGGCGCCGCTCCGGCACAGGACAACTACCCCGAGCGCCCCGTCATGATGATGGTCAGCTACGGCGCCGGCGGCGCCACCGACTTCCAGGCCCGCATCGTCACAATGACGGCCGGCAACGAAGACGCTCTGGGGATGCCCATCGCCATCGTCAACAAGCCCGGCGCGGGCGGCCGCGTCGGCTGGAACTGGCTCGCGACGCAGGTCGATGCCGACGGCTACACCCTGGGCGCCTACAACGTGCCCCACTTCATCGCTCAGTCCATCGAAGGCGGCGTCGAGTACAGCACCGACAGCTTCGAGCCGATCGCCAACTGGGGCGCCGACCCGGCGGTTTTCGTCGTGGGCGCGGACAGCCAGTTCAACTCCATGGAAGATGTGGTGAACTACGCCAAGGAAAACCCCGGCGGCCTCACCTTTTCCGGCGCCGGGCTCTATGTCGGCCACCACATCGCGGCGCTTCAGCTTGAAAAGGCCGCGGGCGTCAAACTGGCCTACATCCCCAACAACGCGGGTGGTGCGGGCGCCATGAAGGCCGTCATTGCCGGCGACGTGCTGGGCGGGGTCAACAACCTGTCCGACGCGTTTCGCGCCGAAAAGGCCGGCAACGTCAAGATCCTCGGCGTCTTCGACAACGAGCGCAGCGACTTCCTGCCCGATGTTCCGACGATGAAGGAACAGGGCTATGACATCGACAACGCCTCGGTCAATTTCCGCGGCGTGATGGTGCCGAAGGGCACGCCCCAGCCGATCATCGACAAGCTGGCCGAGATCGTCCCCACCATGTTCGAGAACGATCGCGTGAAGGGAAAGATGGAAGCGGGCGGTTCGCCCATGCACGTCATGACCCGCGACGAGGTGATCGAGATGTGGGCCGCCCGCGAGGAAACTCTCAAGGAACTGCTCTCCGGTCTCTGACCACCCATGCCACCGGGGCGCGCGCCATCAATTGCGCGCTCCTCACCAGAAAGGTTTTGCATCATGAACGCCCCTGACCCCATCGCAGACCTGGATGCCATCATCGCCCGCGCCCGCGCCGCCCAAGGCCGGTACGAGGCCGAAGGCAGCCAACAGCGCTACGACCGCGCCGCACAGGCCGTCGCATGGGCAATCATGGAACCGGACCGCAACCGGGAACTGGCTGAACTCGCCGTGAAAACCACGGGGCTCGGGAACGTGCCCGACAAGATCACCAAGAACCACCGCAAGACTCTGGGTCTCATGCGCGACATAAAGGGCGTCACCACCTATGGCGTCATCCGCGACGACGCCGCCACCGGCATCACAGAAATCGCCCGCCCCAAGGGCGTGGTTGCCGCTATCGTGCCCTCGACCAACCCCGCCGCCACGCCCGCCAACAACATCATCAACGCGCTGAAATGCGGCAACGCCATCGTCGTGGCCCCCTCGCCCAAGGGCGTGCCCAGCTGCGAGAAACTGCTCGAATTCATCCACGCCGAGTTCGCCAAGATCGGCGAGGATCCCGACCTTGTCGGCATGGTCCCCGCGCCCGGCTCCAAGGACAAAACACAGCGCCTCATGGAAACCTGCGACATGGTCGTCGCCACCGGCAGCCAGAACAACGTGCACCGCGCCCAGACCTCCGGCACACCCGCCGTCGCCGTGGGGGCGGGCAACGTCACCGTCATCGTCGATGAAACCGCCGATCTCGACGCCGCCGCCGAAAAGATCCGCGCGTCCAAGACCTTCGACAACGCCACGTCCTGCTCGTCCGAGAACTCGGTCGTTGTGGTCGAGGCCGTGCGCGACGCCTTCCTCGCCGCCATGGCACGCGCGGGCGGCGCTACGGTCGAGGACGAGGCCGCCGTCCTCGCCGCCCTCTGGCCCGACGGGCATCTCAACCGCGAGGTCATCGCCCAGGACGCCGACAAGATGATCGACGCGCTGGGACTGTCGGGCAAGGTCCCCGAGGGCACCGAGTATATCGCCGTGCCCACCGCCCGCATCGGCCCGGAAAACCCGCTCTCGGGTGAGAAACTCAGCCGCGTGCTTGCGCTCTATTCAGCGAAGGATTTCGGCGACGCCCTCCGCATCACGCGCGACATCCAGCTGTTTCAGGGCGCGGGCCACTCCGTCGGCCTGCACAGCACGGACGACACGCGCCCTATGACGCTGGCCCGCGCCATCCCCACCAGCCGCATCATCGTCAACCAGGCTCATACCTTCGCCACCGGAGGCGCCTTCACCAACGGCATGCCCTTCTCGCTCTCCATGGGCTGTGGCAGCTGGGGCGGCAACTCCATAGACGAGAACGTCCATTGGAAGCATTTCCTGCAATCGACCAAGATCGTGCGCGAAATTCCAGCCAACGAGCCCACGCTCGAGGATATCTTCTCCGACTACTGGAAAGCCACCGGCCAATGAAGCTGCGCTGCGACACACCGCCCGAAGGCACCGTTCGTGACTGGCTTGCCGCCCGCGCGGATCGGGGCGGCACCGCAATCGTCTTCCCCGAGGACGGAACCCGCCTCGACTGGCCTGCCCTGCGGGACGCCGCCCTCGCCTTCGCCCGGGCACTGACAGCCCGTGGCGCGGCCCGCGGCGAAAGCGTCGCCATCGTCGCCCCCAACAGCCGCGACGGGCTCACCGCCCTTTACGGCGCGCTTGCGGGGGGCTTCCGCGCCACCATGATCAACCTCGCGGCAGGCCGCGATGCCATAGCCTACGCGCTCGAGCATTCCGAGGCCCGCTTCGGCTTCGTTCACGACGCCTGTGCCGATCAATTCGCCGCCGCCAACGCCACCAGCGTCATTCCCGTCGCCCTTTCCGAACAGGCTGACGCCGACCTGCACGATGTCGCCCCCCACAACCATGCTCTCCTGATGTACACCTCGGGCACCACGGGCCGCCCCAAGGGTGTGCTGCACACCCATGCCAGCCTTCTGGCCGGGGGCTGGACCACCGCCATCGCCCACGACCTCTCCCAGGCGGACCGCGGCTTCTGCATTCTGCCGATCTACCACATCAACGGCCTCTGCGTGACCGTCATGGGCAGCCTTGTCTCAGGCGGCTCCCTCGCCGTCACGTCGAAGTTCTCCGCCTCCCGCTTCTGGCATCAGGCGGCACAGGCCCAGGTCACGTGGTTCTCCGCCGTACCAACCATCATCTCGCACCTGCTGCACGGCACTGACGAGCCCAGCCCGGAGGTCCGCAACCGCCTTCGCTTCGGTCGCTCCGCCTCCTCGGCGCTGGCGGTCGAGACGCAATCCGCCTTCGAGAGCCGCTTTTCCGTGCCCCTCATTGAAACCATGGGCCTCACCGAAACCGCCGCCCAGATCCTCTCCAACCCACTGCCCCCCGCCACACGCAAGATCGGCTCCTCGGGCATCGCCTATGGCTGCGACATCCAGATCCAGGACACGACCGGCGCCCCCGTACCCGCGGATACGGAGGGCGAAATCACCGTGCGCGGCGCCAACGTGATGCAGGGCTATCTCAAAAACGCGCAAGCCACCCGCGACACGTTCCGCAACGGCTGGCTGCGCACCGGCGACCTCGCCCGCATGGACGCCGAAGGCTACGTCTTCGTCACCGGGCGCCTCAAGGAACTAATCATCAAGGGCGGCGAAAACATCGCCCCCCGCGAAGTGGACGAGGCGCTTTACACCCATCCCGATGTGATCGAGGCCGCCGCCTTCGCCAGGCCCTGCACCACCTATGGCGAAACCGTCGAGGCGGCGGTGCGCGTTCGCGACGGCTCCACCCTCAAGAGCGCCGACCTGATCGATATCTGCCGCGACCGTCTCGGCGCGTTCAAATCCCCCGACGAGATCCACTTCCTCGACGAACTGCCCAAAGGCCCCTCGGGCAAGATCCAGCGACTGAAACTCGCGGAAATCCTCGAACCCGCCGACCGCTGACGGCACATCCCCGTCTCGACCTGCACCCAACCTTCAGCGTTCCGGGAATACCTCTCCGAACACCCGTCCCGGGCCAGACCCGGGACCTCTTACGTCTCTTGGCAAGAGGCCGCGGCTCGGGGGCCCGGGCGGAACATGCGAACGGCACCATTCCGCGATGCCTTACGCGGCCCCGCTCGCTCTATACGGTTTTGCTCTATGGGTGCTGCACAGCATCGAACCTGCCCCTGGGGTTGCCGGGATGGGTATGGGCCTCATCTTCGTCGCCCGTGGATACTGATGGTTCACATGGCGCAGTGGCATCGGCTAAATCTTTCGCTCATCGATGTAGGCTATGGCACTGTGGCCACGGCACTCACGGGAGTGCGATTGGTATGCGGTCTAAACTTAATTTGGCTGAACGCCTGAATGAATTCATTCTGCCAGCGCGCGCATCACTTCTATCAGGTCGGATTTGCCTTCAAAGCCGATACCGGGCAGTTCAGGCATGAGGATGTGCCCCTTTTCGACCTGCACCCCGTCTGGGAAGCCGCCGTAGGGCTGGAAGAGATCCGGGTAGCTTTCGTTGCCGCCCAGACCGAGCCCAGCCGCGATGTTCAGTGACATCTGGTGGCCGCCGTGCGGGATGCAGCGCGACGGCGACCATCCGAGTTCGTTTAGAACATCGAGCGTACGCAGGTATTCGACAAGCCCGTAGGACAGCGCACAGTCGAATTGCAGCCAGTCCCGGTCGGGCCGCATCCCGCCATGGCGTAACAGGTTGCGCGCATCCTGATGCGAGAACAGGTTCTCACCGGTCGCCATGGGACCGGGATAGAATTCAGCCATCGCGGCCTGAAGCTGATAGTCAAGCGGATCACCGATTTCCTCGAACCAGAAGAGCGGGTATTGCCGCAGCATCTTGGCATAGGAGATCGCGGTCTCGAGATCGAAGCGCCCGTTGGCATCCACGGCCAGTTGCGCCTCGGTTCCGATCTCCGTCAGCACCGCTTCGATCCGGCGCTGGTCTTCGTCGATGGACGCGCCCCCGATTTTCATCTTCACGACGTTGTAGCCGCGGTTGACGTAGCCGCGCATCTCATTGCAAAGCGCGGTGTCGTCCTTGCCCGGATAGTAGTAGCCACCGGCGGCATAGACGAAGACGCGCGGGTCCGCCTCGCGCCCCTTGCGGTCGGCCAGCAGGCGGAACAGGGGCTTTTCCTCGATCTTGGCAATTGCGTCCCAGACGGCCATGTCGATGGTGCCAACCGCGACCGAGCGTTCGCCGTGGCCGCCCGGCTTTTCGTTCTGCATCATGGCCGCCCAGACCTTGTGCGCGTCCAGATTGCTGCCCTCGTCGTTCAGGAGCGATGCGGGTTCTGCCTCGAGGATGCGGTCGCGGAAGCGCTCGCGGATGAGACCGCCCTGGCCGTAACGGCCATTGGAGTTGAAGCCATAGCCGACCACCCGGCGTCCATCCCTGACCACGTCCGTCACGACGGCCACCAGGCTCGCCGTCATCTTGCTGAAGTCGATATAGGCATTGCGGATGGGTGACGAGATCGGCTTGGTCACCTCACGGATATCAACGATTTTCATGGGCGTGTTCCTTGTTCGGGCTTGCTGTCGCCTTGGTTTCTGGCACGTACGCTTGGTAAGCGGAGGCCTAATATCACGGCAGCGGAACGTGCAGAACGTAGCGGAAAAGAGCGAAGAACGCGATCATGACCGCCGCGCCACTGCCAGCGTAGAGCATTGCAGTCATCGGCGTCCATTTGTCATGCATCGCCGCGACGAGGCCGCCCGCGAAGGCGATGGCGCCACTGGCCAGAAAGCCGATATGAGGGATGGCGAGGCATCCCGCGAACATGGCCACCATCAACAAGACCCTGCGCCACCAGGTGCCGGTTCCGAAGCCGCCGCTATCGCTCGGATGCAGGAAGCGCGTGACCAGCGACAGCCCGGCCGTCAGGATCATCAGGATCGCGACGGTGCGGGGAAACACCTGGCTGTCACGGTCGGAATACCCCGTGGTGTCATAGAGCGCGACGATCCCCATGATCACGAAAAGCGCGGAAATCACCAGCGATCCGATATGGCCTTCCCGGTGGCGTTGCTGGTCTGGCATCAGGTCTGCTCCCGTGCTTTCTTGCGGCGCCGCCTGGCCGTGTAGAGCGGCAGAAACAGGGTGATCAGCGTGAATGCGATAATCCCCTGCGAGATGGGACGCCCGAAAAACATGCCGAAGAGGTTGCCCGTGGCCGAACCGATGGTCCAGCCCTGTACGAAACCCTGTTCTGCAATGGGGCCCAGGATCAAGCCCAGCACGATGGGCGAGGCGGCGAAGCCGAAGCGTCCCACGACCCAGCCAAAGACGCCGAGGCCCAGCATCAGGATCACGTCAGTGACGCTGTTGCGGATCGAGAAGGTGCCGATGATGGTCATGAAACCCACCGTCGGCACGAGCACGGCCTTGGGGATATTCACGATCGACTTGTAAGCGTAGCGCCCGATCAGAAGGCCCGCGGGCAGCATCAGGACGGTGGCGATCAGCAGGCCGTAGATGAAGGTAAAGACGATAGAGCCGCTCTGGGTGAACATCGTGGGGCCGGTACGTACACCCTGCACCAGCAGGGCACCAAGCACGATGGCATCGGGCGGCGTGCCGGGAATGCCCAGAACCAGCGTCGGGATAAAGCCGCCGCCCACGGTGGCGTTGTTGGCGGATTCGGTCGCGAGGATGCCGTCGGGTTCGCCCTCGCCGAATTTCTGGTCGGGCTTGCCGGTGCGCTTGGCCTCGGAATAGGCGACGAGCCCAGCGACCGAGCCGCCCGCGCCGGGCAGGATGCCGATCAGGGTCCCGATGACCGACGACCGGATCAGGTTGAACTTGGAGCGCGTCGCGATGCGGAACGCCTCGCCGATGCGGACCGAGCGCACGTCCTCTTCCATCTTGAGGTGGCGGTCGGGCGTCGCAACAAGGTCGATCAGCACCGGGATACAGTAAAGCCCGATCAGCGCGCCGATAACGCCGAAGCCGCCGACCAGGATCTGGCTGCCGAAGGTAAGCCGGATATCGGCCGAAACCTCGGCCACGCCGACGGTGGAAAGCAGCATGCCGAAGGCGCCACCCGCCAGCCCCTTCATCAGGTTCCCGGTGGACAGCGACGCGATCAGTGAGAGACCGAAGATCGACAGCCAGAAATACTCGATCGGCCCGAAGGCCAGCGCCACCTTCGACAGGGGCGGCGCCAGCAGCAGGAGCGAGAACGCCCCAACAAGCCCACCGACAACCGAGGCGAAGCAGGCGAGTGCCACCGCGAGGTCGCCGTCCCCGCGCTTCGCCATGGGGTAGCCGTCAAACGTGGTGGCGATTGCCGAGGGCGTGCCGGGCGTGTTCAGCAGGATCGCCGCGTAGGCCCCGCCATAGATTGCCCCGGTATAAATCGCCCCCAGCAGAATCAGCGCCGAGGCGGGATCCATGCTGAACGTGATCGGCACCAGCACGGCCAGCGCCATCGTTGCGGTAAGGCCCGGAATCGAGCCGACGATCGTGCCCGCCACGACACCGAACAACGCCAGGACCAGGTTGAAGGGTGTCAGGGCGGACAGGAAGTGACCGAATTCCATGTGTCGGGCCTTTGCGCGCGGTCAGCTTATTCGATCAGTCCCGCTTCGCGCGCATCGCTGAGATATTCCTCGCTGCGCGCGGCCATGAAATCGTCCATGCCGTCCGCCTCGACATCCAGCATCGCAAAGCCGTTATCCAGCATCTGCTGACGGAACTCGGGGTCGTTGTTGATTTCGGCGATCATGTCAGACCACATTTTGGTGACCTCGTCGCTGGCGGAATTGGGCAAGGCGATCCCGCGATAGGCGCCGCCCACCATGTCATAGCCCAGCTCCTTGAAAGTCGGAACATCCGGGAAAAGCGGATGACGTTCTTCCATCGCGACGGCCAGCATGCGAACTTCTTCGCCCTGCGTCGCGGCGACGGTGGAATAGCCCCACTCCGCCTTGACCTGGTTGCCAAGCAGAGCCGTCACGGCCGCGCCGGTGCCCTTGAAGGGAACGTAGGTGGTCTGGATTTCGGCCATCTTGTCGAACTTGATATGCGCAAGGTGGTTCGCTGTGGCCTTGCCCGAGCCCGACATGGTGACCTGCGCCGGATTCGCCTTGGCGTCCTCGACCAGGTCTTCAAGCGTCTGGTAGGGGCTGTCGGCCCGCACGATGATCGCATCCGGCGTGAAGTGGAACATGTGGAAGACGTTCAGGTCTTCGGTCTTGAACCCCACATCCTTCTGCGCCGGCTTGATGATGATATGGGGCAGGTTGACGCCCATGATTGTCTGACCGTCATCGCTGAGGCCGTTAAGCGTGGCCCAGGCGACCGCGCCACCGCCGCCGGGCTGGTACGAGATCACCATGTCCTGGCCGAACGTGTCCTTGAAGAACGGTTGCTGAAAGCGTGCGGAAATGTCGGACTCTCCCCCGGGTCCGAACGGGATGATATAGTTGACCGGCCCGTTGAGTTCGGCGGCAGCGGCACCAGTTGCCAGCGATGCGGTCACGGCCAGCGCCGCGCTCATCTTCAGAAATGTTCTCTTCAGCATGTATTCCTCCCAGAGTTGCCTACTATCGGCGTTTTCGCCGTCTTGATTATGCGTTGGCCTCCTTCAACGCGTTCATGAACCGGTCGCGGATCACCACCGGATCGGTCGTGATGACCGAAACCGGGATGTTCCCGCTTTCGCATTTGCACACGATTATGGTCATCTTGTCACCGTCCAGCGCGTCTTTCATGACGGCTGCGCAGTCTTCGGCCTGGCACTCGATGACGTTTTCGCACCCGCAGGCCTCCGCCACCCTGGCCAGCGACGTCTTCATGCCGGCATAAGTCGGCTGGTCGCCGGTGGAGCCATAACTGCCATTGTCGATGATCAGCAGGATGAAATTGTCGGCCACGTTGTTGGCGATGGTGGGCAGCGTGCCGAAATTGGTCAGGACCGAGCCGTCACCGTCGATCGAGATCACCTTTTTCGACTGGGCCAGGGCCACGCCCAGCCCGATGGACGAGGCGAGACCCATGGTGCCCAACATGTAGAAATTCGTCGGCTGGTCATCCAGCATGTGCAATTCCTGGCTGGGCAGGCCGATATTGCAGACCACGAAATGATCCGAGATCAGCGGGACCAGCGTGCGCAGGACGTCAGATCGGATCATGTCAGTACCCTTTCCAAAAGGTGGCATCCGTCAGGATCGCGACCGGTTTGTTGCACATGAAGGTATATTCCAGGATCCGGTCCAGTTCTTCGGCGTCGGATTCATGATGGAAGTGATAGGTCGGGATGTGAAGCTGATTCAGCAGCGCCTTGGTGTGCACCGCCATTTCCACCTGGCAGGCCACCGGCTCGCCCAACTCTCCGCGATAGGAGATCAGCATGGGCAGCGGCATGCGGTAGAACTGTGTCAGCGTCACCAGCGTGTTGATCGTCACCCCCAGGGCGGTGTTCTGCATGATGATCGCGGACCGCTTGCCGCCCATGAAGGCGCCGGCGCAGATGCCGATGCCTTCGTCTTCCTTGTTCGCGGGGATGTGATGGATGTCCTCGCATTGGTCAATTTCGGCAATTACACCGGCAAGCTGTTTGCACGGGACCGTCGTGACCAGTTTGACGTCGTTCTTGACCAGATCCGCGACGATCTTTGCGTCGATGCTCACGCGCAGGCCTCCCCCTCGATGCGTTCATGTTCCACGATCTTGCGCGATAAGAGAAGCTTTAACAAACCAACATTCTTTTCTCATTTGTAAATCTCTGCTTTAGTAAAGCGCGCCTTTGGTCCTGCTATGAAAGCGTTCTGCCATGTCGATCACGCTATTCAAGACCCTTATCGCCGTCGCCGAGGAAGGCAGCTTCAATGCCGCGGCAGACCGCGTCTGCGTCACCCATGCGGCGGTGGGCCAGCAGATGAAGCGACTGGAAGAGACGCTGGGCGTGGCGCTCTTCGACCGCTCGCAGAAGTCCCCGCGCCTGAACCAGCTGGGGCGCGCCATGGTGCCCAAGGCCAAGGAGGTCGTCGCCTCCTACGAGACGATCCTCGACGACCTGACCGGCGATCCGCGCCTGATCGGGGATATCGTGCTGGGGGCGGTGCCGTCGACACTGCGCGGGCTTGTGCCCAAGGCGATGAAGGGGCTGATTGGACAGTATCCGGACCTGCGCATCCGGTTGGTGCCGGGGCTGAGCCCGACCTTGCAGGAGATGGTCGAGACCGGCACCGTCGACGCCGCGCTGGTCAGCGAGCCAAGCCGGACGCCGGCCACGATGACCTGGATGCCGTTCGCGGTGGAAAAGCTTGTGCTGCTTACCTCGGTGGAAGTAACCGAAACCGACCCCGAGCGCATCCTGTCCGCCAAACCCTTCATCCGGCACAGCGCGCTGTCGGCCATCGGGGTGATGGCCGAGGATTGGCTGGCGCGACGCAGGCTGAAGGTGCGCGACATGATGGAGATGAGCTCTCTCGACACGATCGCGAGCATGGTGGCGCATGATCTGGGCGTGTCGATCGGCCCGGATTTCTGCGTTCCGGACCCGATCTTCGGCAGCCTTCGCAAGCTGTCGCTGGGGCCCACGGCGCCGTCTCGGACATTAGGCATTCTGAGCCGGGCGGATTGCTCGAAATACCGGCTGGTCGAGCGGTTCCTCGACGAACTCATCGAGACTGTCGAGGCCCATGGCGGGCGGACGGTTTCTAAAGAGATGGCTTAGATAATCGCAAATTATCTTGCCTTGCTAAAGGCCGCTTTTGCCACAGAATGAGCCCGAACGAGGATCAGACGACAGGAGCACCGGGCAGTTGGTGGCGTTCAAGACCGTGGATGACAGAACACTGAATGATATCAGGGCGATCGTCGGGGAGACCGCCTGCAAGTCCGGTCAGGATGCCGCGCGCTATTACGAAGACCCACGCGGCAGCTTCACCGGCAAGGATTGTGTTGTCGTCCTGCCCGAAACCACCGACCAGGTGTCACAGATCGTGCGGCTGTGCAACGCCGCCGGCATCGCGATCATTCCCTATGGCGGAGGCACAGGCGTGGTCGCAGGACAGCTTTCGCTGGACAGCGACGCGGCCATCATCCTGTCGCTGGAGCGGATGAACCGGGTGCGCAGCGTGTCGCCGGATGATTTCGTGATGGTCGCCGAGGCCGGCTGCGTGCTGGAAAACATCCACGCCGAGGCCGCACGACACGACCTGATGTTCCCGCTCAGTATGGCGTCGAAGGGCAGTTGCACAATCGGCGGAAACCTGGCCACCAACGCGGGCGGCATCCAGGTGCTGCGCCATGGCAATGCCCGCGACCTTTGCCTGGGGATCGAGGCGGTAATGCCGTCGGGCGACGTGTTGGAGGAGTTGAGCCCCCTGCGCAAGAACAACACAGGCTATGACCTGCGGCACCTCTTGATCGGCAGCGAAGGCACCCTTGGCATCATCACCGCCGCCAGCCTGACCTTGAAACCGCTCGACCCGGAGGCCGTGACCGCCTTTTGCGCCATCTCGTCACCGGCGGATGCGTTGCGGACCCTGCGGACCCTGCGCACGGCCATCGGCAATCGCATGAACGGGATGGAATTGATGAGCGGTTTCGGCGTGGACCTCGTTTGCGCGCATTTCCCGACGCTGAGGAAACCCTTTGCCGAGGATCATCATTGGTACCTGCTGATCGATGCCGCGGGGAACCCGGGCGTGCGGGATGAGACCGAGGCGGCGCTGGCGGACTGTATCGAGAAGGGGTTCATGCTCGACGTCGTGATGGCCGAATCCGAAGCTCAGCGCAGCGCACTCTGGTCGCTGCGCGAGCATACGCCCGACGCCAACCGCAAGACCGGCGCGTTTTGCAGCAGCGATACCGCGGTGCCGATCGGCCAGATCGAGGCGTTCGTGTCGGGGACGCATGCGGCGATCACCGGCGTTCACGAAGGGCTGCGGACGAACAGCTATGGTCACATCGGCGACGGGAACATTCACCACAACGTCTTTCCGCCGGAGGGCATCGCCAAGGCCGACTTTTTGCAAGCTCACCCCGCCATCGCCAACCGCGTACGGGAGGCGATCAACGAAGCGACTTTGGCACTGGGCGGATCGATCAGTGCCGAACACGGGATCGGTCGCCTGAAACGGAATGATCTGAAGCGGCATGCAAGTGCCAGCAAGATGGTCCTCCTCCGACAGATCAAGCAGGCCATCGACCCGAAAAACATCATGAACCCCGGCGCACTTGTGGATTGGAGCGGCTGCGCGGACTGAGACGTCAGTCCCGGCAAGACGCTCAAAGGAGTTCGGAAGACTTTGCATAGTCCAGCTTGGGCCGTGAGTGACGCTTGGGAAGGACAGCGAACAGTGGCCCCTCTTGCGAATGGTTGTTTGCCACTATGGGCCGATCCTGCGCGAACCGGCCCTTTTCGATAGGTGTCGGAGGCAAAGCACCAAGCGCCGCCTCAGAACGCCTGCGTAAGCGAGACCCTGAACGTCCGCCCCGGCGCCTTGCGCGTGGGTGAGGACAGATGCCCGACATAATTCTTGTCGAACGCATTCTCGATCCCGAACCGCACCTCGGTGTCTTCCAGCCAGTTTGTCTCGGGCTTCCATGTGGCGCGAAGGTTATGCACCGTCGTGTCGCCCAGATCCGCGCCCAGCGCGTCGAAACGGTCGGCGACATGCACAATCTCCCAGCTGAGGTCGAGGTCGTCACCGACCCGCTGGCCGACCGTCAGTTGCAGCCGGTCCGCCGCACTATTGCGCCAGGTATCGGAGGTGCCGTCGGGGTTGTATTCCCGCCCCTCGCCGACATGCCCGGCGAAATCGACATAGAAACCGCCCGCCGTGCCATAGGACGCCTCAAGCTCCAGCCCCTCGGTCGTCACGCCGTCAAGGTCGGTCCCGGTCGCTCCGGCCACCGTATAGGTGGTGATGTCCCACAGCTTCGTCTGGTAAAGGTTGCCGCGCACGGTGAACGAGTCGCCTCCTGCGAACACGTCGGTGCCGGTATAGGCGGCCCCGATCTCGAACGTGTGCGACTTTTCCGTCATGGCCAGCCGGCGCTGCGAGGTGGGCGTGGAATCAAGGTCATCGATCAGCGGCAGGCCTTCGGTATAAGCGGCGCTGCCGAACACCGAGATCCCGTTGCCGAAATCATAGGCCAGCGCCAGCCCCCCCATCAGCGCATCGTTGCTGTAGCTGTCGGGCACCCCGGCCAGCGGCGCCGAACTTTCGATCCTTGAGCTTTCATAGCGCAGCGCCGGCGTTACCGTCACCGGGCCGATCGTCATCTCGTTCACCACGAAGGCGGCAAACCGGTCATCCGTGCCGCCTGGTGCCGCAGCCGCGTCAAGGCGCTTCTTGTGGATGCCTTCGATCCCGGCCAGCATGTCATGCTCGACCTGCCCCGTCGTGAACAGCGCCCGGTTCGAGAGGGTCAGCTTGGTCGTCTCGTAACGGTTGTCGGCACAGATCACGCCAAAGAACGGATTGGCGCAGAACACCGCCACGGGCTGTCCGCCCTGGAAGGGCGAGCTTCCGTCGATATAGGTCGTGTCGATCTTCTGGTCGGCATAGGACAGGTTCGCCCGCAGGTCGATCAGGTCGTTGACCGGGTTGAAGCGGTATTCGACGGTCGTCTGTTTCGTGTCGGTGATGCGGTCGACCCGGCCAAAGTCGCCCGATGTCGTCTGGAACTGGTCATAGGGCACGTCCTTGTCGTCGGCCTCGGTCCGTGAATGGCTGAACATCAGCGAATGCGCATCGTCCTGACCAAAGGTGAACCGGGCCTTGGCCAGGAAGGACGGCGTCTCGAACGAACTGTTGCCGATCTTCGTACCGTCCCCGGCCTCCAGCGTGCCCTGCTCGCGCCAGGTGTAGTTCAACAGGAACTCGGCCCCCTCGGCGGGCATCCACGCAAGGTTCGTCGAACTGGTGAACCCATGTCCGTTCGAGCTGAACTCCAGCGTCTGCGACCCGCCAAACCCGGGCACCCCGCCGGTGAAATCCGACGCGTCCTTTGTCTCCAGCTTCACGACGCCCCCCACGATACCCGAGCCATAGGCGAAACTGCCGATCGTGCCGCGGATCACCTCGACTTCCTTGTAGAGCAGCGGATCGGTGAAAAGCTGCGTGCCCAGCCGATAGATCTCTTCCGACCCGACCGAGGCGCCGTCGATCTGCACCGCGATCTTCTGGTCCGAACCGTAAGTGGTGTTGGCCCCGAACCCGCGGATGTTGATCCCCGACCCCTGCGGCGTGGTGCCGTTCACCAACGTCACGCCGGGAACCGAGTCGATCAGCTGCGCGACGGTGCTGGCCTGCCGGTCCTTGATTTCCTCTTCGTCGACAACGGTCCGCGGCAGCGCCGTGCCGAATGTCAGGTCCCGTTTGCCGGGTGTCAGGACCAGGGTCCCCAGAAAGCCGGGCTCGTCCTGCGCCATGGCCGTTCCGGCCAGGGACAGGCAGACGAGCGCGGTCGTCCCACGCATGAATGTGGTAAGCATGAACGCCATCCTTGTTGCACGTTTGTAACCGGTGCTTGCGAAGGGCTGGCGCGGTAGATTGATTGGTTTGCGGTGAAGGTCACCACGATGGGTTGCACCGTTACTCATAACCAAGTAAAACAGTCAAGTAATTTATCGACAGCCACGCTCCAATGCATCGCGAGCCAAGCCATCGGACCCACCTTCACTCCGAGGATGCCCAATGAGCGAGCGATCTGCCCCCACCCCCGCTTCGATACGCGCCTTCCAGGCCGAGAACCCCAAGATGCGCACCCGAGATCAGGCCGACGCCCTCGGGATTTCCGAGGCCGAGCTTGTCGCCGCCCATGTCGGTCGCGGCACGGTGCGGATTGCCGCGCATCCCGACCGGATCATCCCCGCCGCCGAGAAGCTGGGCGAGGTCATGGCCCTGACCCGGGTCGAGGCCTGCGTGCACGAAAAGGTGGGCGAATACGGCAACTACCATCCCGGCGAACATGCCGCGATGACCCTGACCGAGGATATCGACCTGCGGATTTTCCAGTCGCACTGGGTTCACGCCTTCGCCGTGGAAACCCCGTCGGATGAAGGCCCGCGCCGGTCGCTCCAGGTGTTCGACGCCGCCGGCGACGCCGTGCACAAGATCCACCTGCGTGACACCTCGCATCATGATGCCTGGGCAGGCATCACGGGCGGCCTCGCGCACGAGACTCAGGCCGAAGGTCAGACAGTCGCGCAGCGACAACCCGTCGAAGCACCAAAATCGCGGCCCGACAAGCTCGACATCCTGCGCGAGGAATGGGCGCGCCTGACCGACACGCACCAATTCCTGCGCCTGTGCTCGAAGCTGAAGATGAACCGGCTGGGCGCTTATCGCATCGCGGGCGCGCCCTTCGTGCGACAGCTCGATCCCACCGCGGTCGATGCGATGCTGCACGCCGTACGCGATTCCGGGATCGAGATCATGCTTTTCGTCGGCAACCGCGGCTGCATCCAGATCCATTCCGGCCCGATCCGCAACCTGCGCCCGATGGGACCGTGGCAGAACGTGATAGATCCCGGATTCAACCTGCACCTGCGGCGTGACAAGGTGGCCGAGGTCTGGGCGGTCGAAAAACCCACCCAACGCGGCCCCGCCATCTCGGTCGAGGCTTTCGATGCCGAAGGCGGCCTGATCTTCCAGACCTTCGGGCTGGGCAAGGAAGGACGCGATTCGCGGCCCGAATGGGGCCGGATCGTCGCGGACCTGCCTTCGCTCGAGGAGGTGCCGGCATGATGTGCGGAAAGTCGAAAAGCGTCGCGATCGCCACGCTCTGCACGTCGATGGTCGGTGCCTTCGTTGCGCTGGCCGTCAGCGCGCAGCAGGCCGAGACCCCCGCCAATCCACATGCCGAGATCCTGTCCATCGGCAGCGCGGTGACCGAGATCGTCGTCGCGCTGGGGCAGGACCACCGGCTGAAGGCGCGCGACACCACCTCGACCTACCCGCCCTCGGTGCAGGACCTGCCCGACGTGGGCTACATGCGCGCGCTCTCGCCCGAGGGCGTTCTGTCGGTTGGCCCCTCCCTCATCATCGCAGGCGAAGGCGCCGGCCCGCCCGAGGCGCTGGACGTGATCCGTGCCGCCGATGTCGAGTTCGTCGAGGTGCCCGACGCCCTGACCACCGACGGCATCCTGCGCAAGATCGACATCGTGGGCGACGCGCTTGGCGTGCCCGAGCAGGCCGATGCGCTCGCCGCCGAGGTCGAGGCCGAGATGCAGGCGGCCATCGAGGACGCCCGCCGCCCCGAGGCCGACAAGAAGCGCGTGCTTTTCGTGCTGTCGACCCAAGGCGGCCGGATCAACACCTCGGGCACCGGCACCGCCGCCGACGCGATCATCCGCATGGCCGGCGGCGTGAATGCGATCTCTGAATTCGAAGGCTACAAGCAGGTCACCGACGAGGCGATAGGCACGGCCGCACCTGACGTGATCCTGATGATGGACCGCACCGGCGATCATGCAGCCGACGATGATACGCTCTTTGCCATGCCCGCGATCCGCCTGACGCCCGCGGCACAGGACCGTACAGTGGTGCGCATGGACGGCCTTCTGCTGCTGGGCTTCGGCCCCCGCACCGCGACTGGTATCCGCCAGCTCAACGCCGCGCTTTACGGCACGGACAGCTAGACCATGGCCGCCGTCACCGATATCGACGCCGCCCCACGTGACCGCGCATCCCGCGCGCGCGCCCTGCATTGGGCGCTGGCGGCCGCGCTGATCCTCGTGTCCCTCGCCAGCCTTCAGGTCGGCGCGACCGACGTGAGCCTCTCGAACCTCGCGGCCAAGCTGGCGCAGGGCGAGGCGCTGACCCGGATGGATCGCGTCGTGCTGTGGGATATCCGCCTGCCGCGCCTTGCCATGGGCGGCCTTGTCGGTGCGGCACTTGCGGTGTCGGGGGCCGCGATGCAGGGGCTCTTTCGCAACCCGTTGGCCGATCCCGGTATCGTCGGCGTGGGTGCCGGCGCCGGGCTGGGGGCCATCCTCGCCATCGTGCTGGGCGGGCTCCTGCCGCCGTGGGTCAATACCCTCACCGGCAACCAGTTGACGCCCTTCGCCGCGTTTCTCGGTGGATGGGGCTCGACCCTCCTGCTCTACCGCGTCGCCACGAGCCACGGACACACGTCTGTGGCCACGATGCTGCTGGCGGGCATCGCGCTCGGGGCGCTGGCCGGCGCGGTGTCGGGCATTCTGGTCTATATCGCCGACGACACGCAATTGCGCGACCTGACCTTCTGGGGCTTGGGCTCTCTGGCAGGGGCCAGCTGGGCCAAGGTGCTGACGGCGGGGCCGATGATCCTGCTGGCGCTAGGCGCCGCGCTGACGCTGGGGCGCGGCCTGAACGGGCTGGCCCTGGGCGAGGCGACGGCGGCCCATATCGGCGTCAGCGTCCAGCGCCTGAAATCCATCGCGATCCTCGCTGTCGCGGCGGCCACCGGTGCCGCCGTCGCCGTCTCTGGCGGCATCGGCTTCGTCGGCATCGTCGTACCGCACCTTCTGCGGCTCGCCTCCGGCCCGGACCACCGCACGCTGCTTCTGAACTCAGCGCTGCTTGGCGCCATCCTGCTGATCCTCGCGGATGTCATCGCACGGGTCGTGATCGCCCCTGCCGAACTGCCCATCGGGATCGTCACGGCGGTGCTCGGGGCGCCGGTCTTCCTGTGGATCCTGCTGACACGCCGGGGGCTTGCCGATCTATGAGCTTCATCGCCGAGAATATCCGCGTCTCCTATGGCGCACGCGAGGCCCTGCGCGGCGTTTCCTTCAACGCCGATCCCGGCGCGTTCACTGCCATCGTCGGCCCCAACGGCTCGGGCAAGTCCACGCTGCTGGGGGCGATGACGGCCTCCCTGCCCCATACCGGCGCGGTCCGCTTGAACGGCCGCGACATAGCGGCGATGAAACCGTGGGAACTGGCCTCCGAACGTGCGGTCCTGCCTCAAGCGGCGCGCCTGGCCTTCCCGTTCACGGTAATCGAGGTGGTGCGCCTCGGCCTGCAATCGGGCACCGCCGGCGACCGCCCCGAGGTGCCCATGCAGGCCCTCTCCCGCGTCGGCCTCGCTCATTACGCCAACCGCACCTTTCAAGAGCTGTCCGGCGGCGAGGCGCAGCGCGTCATGCTGGCCCGCGTTCTGGCCCAGGTCTGGAGCCCGGTCGAGCATGGTCGCCCCCGCTGGCTGTTGCTGGACGAACCCGTCAGCAGCCTCGATATCGCGCACCAGTTGCAGGTGATGGAGATCGCCCGTACCTTCGCCCGCGCCGGCGGCGGCGTGATTGCCGTCATGCACGACCTGAACCTGACGGCCCTTTTTGCCGACCGCGTCGCCGTCCTGTCCGAAGGGCGGCGCCTGGCCTTCGGCACGCCCGCCGAGGTGCTGACCGATGAAACCCTCTCGCTGGCGTATGGCTGCGAGCTGCGTGTTTGCTCTCCACCGCCCGCCGGGGTGCCCTATATACTGCCGCACGCGGCCTCTGCCTGAAAGGATACCTTGTGCGCCTTGCCACGCTCTTGTTCTGCCTTGCTGCGCCCGCGCTGGCGCAAGCCCCTGCGGATATCGTCATCCTGGGCGAGGTGCATGACAACCCCGACGCCCATCTGGGTCAGGCCGCTGCGATCTCCGAATTGCAGCCCAGCGCGGTCGTCTTCGAGATGCTGACCGCTGGCGAGGGTGCCCGCGTCAATACCGACCGGTCTTTGGCCGAAGAGGCATGGACAGCCAGCGGCTGGAGCGATTTCGACCTCTACGCCCCCATCTTCGATGCTCTGGAGGGCGTAACGATCATCGGCGCCGCCGCCCCGCGCGACAGCGTGCGCACGGTCTATACCGAGGGTGCCGCCAAGATCTTCGGCACCGACGCCGCGCGTTTTGGCCTGGACACGCCCCTGCCCGACGATCAACAGGCCTTGCGCGAAGAGATGCAATTCTCCGCCCATTGCGAGGCCATGCCACGCGACATGATGGCCGGGATGGTCGCCGTGCAACGCTACCGCGACGCGGTGTTCGCCCGCGCAGCACTCGACGCGCTCGACACCCACGGCGCGCCTATCGTCGTGATCGCCGGAAACGGCCACGCCCGCACCGACTGGGGCATCCCCGCGATGATCGCCCGGGCCGCACCCGACGTCAGCACGCACTCCATCGGCTTTGTCGAGGCCGGGACCGACACGCCCTTCGATGAAACCCGCACCGTGCCCACGGCCCAGCGGGACGACCCCTGTGCTTCGCTCACCAACCAGTAAGGACCCCAGGATGTATCTTGCCATGAACCGCTTCACCGTGCCCCTTGAGAACGCCGCCGAGTTCGAGGATCTGTGGCTCAGCCGCGAAAGCCGCCTCAAGGACATGGCCGGCTTCGTGTCGTTCCACATGCTCAAGGGCCCCGAGGAAGACGGCCGCGTGCTCTATGCTTCGCACACCGTCTGGGAAAGCGAGGCGCATTTCCGCGCCTGGACGACCAGCGAGGAGTTCCGCGCCTCCCACGCCCGTGCCGGCCAAAGCCGCAAACTGCACGAAGGCACGCCGCGTTTCGAAGGGTTTCGCGCGATCCAGAAAATCGACGCCGACGCCCCGGCATGACCCCGCAGGTCACGCGCACCGCACCCGTGTTCCGCAGCTTCGACGAGGCCCGCGCGCGTGCGTTCTACGTCGACTGGCTGGGCTTCGACTGGACGGGTCAGGTCCGCGTGTTCGACGGCGCTCCGCTCTATGCGTTCCTGCGATTGGGAGCATTCCACCTTCATCTGACCGAACACCACGGCGACGCCACGCCAGGTTCGACCGCCATGGTCCATGTCGAAAACCTGCGCGACTGGCACGCCACCCTGCCCGCAAAGCCGTACATGCGCCCCGGCCTGGAGCCGCTGCCCTGGGGGCTTCAGATGGAAGTGACCGACCCGTTCGGAAACCGCCTTCGGTTCCTGGATCAAGCGGAAGGCACTTAATCGCATCGTGACCGGGCCCACCCTGCCGCGAACATTTCTTGACTGAAACAATCGGAATAAGGTATCACAACCTTAATCCCGACTCGAAAAGTCGGGTTTCTTCTGGCCCAACTCTGCGCAGCCGCACACCGCCCGCGGTACTGCCAAGGCCACCGGAAAGGTTGCTGAATGACAACATCTGAACCCGCCTCACGCCCCGCCCCGGACACGGAGGGCATTGCCACCCACGATGCCCGCGATCTGGTTCCGAACGGTGTCACGGCCAACATCGCGCTCGATGGCCAGGTGTACACCTTGCGCATCACCCAAGCCGGCAACCTGATCCTGACCAAGTGACCCCCGATCCAATCCCAAGCCAGTCCCAGCCGCACTCCAGCGAGGCCCCATGCCGAAAGTTCCAAGTCCCTGCATCGACGTCTGCAAGTTCAAGCGCGAGGGTCACTGTATCGGCTGCTCGATGACAAAGGCCCAGAAAAGCCTGTTCAAGCAACTGAAAAAGGACAAGCAGCGCGAAGCCTTCGTCGAACTTCTGGTGGCGCAGCAGGCCATGATGGGCCGCTACAAGCACTGGGACGCCGCCTATGCAAAGAAATGCCGCAAGAAGAAAGTGACGCTCACCGCGATCGAGGGCGGCAAGGCTGCCTGATGCGGGATCACCCCACGCCCAACACCGCGAAAGACACTAGACCAGATCGTAGGACAACCGACCCCTCATGACCTCAGCACTGCGCCTCCCACACTATGACGGCCTGCATGACAACCGGACCGAGACAGGCCACACGCCCCTGCTCGACCACCTGCGCCACGCCGCGCGTGACGCGCGGTGCAAAAGCTATGTCGACCTCTTCGGCGCCTGCGCCTCGCTGTCTGTAAATCGCGATATCGCCAGGCAAGCGGCCTCGGACGTGCTGATGCGCTGCCTGTCGCAGGCGCTCGGCCGTCGGCCGATCCTGTTCCGCGCCGGCGAACCCGAAATCTCATTCGACGAGGACTGGCTCCTGGCCCTTGCCCGCAGCATACGGAGAGAAGACACGGCCAGTTGCACCTTCCTGCTGCATTCCCGCGTTCCCAAACACGCACACCGCAATCTCGTCTTTCTTCTGGGCAACGTGGCTGACAATTTCCCTCAGATTTAGAAAGATTCTAAATTGTCTTGCCGAACGCTGGTGCAGGCCCTATTTTGAGCCTGCAAGCCAGCCAATCGCCAGCCAGCATAGCTCCGAACAGACATTTCCACACAACCAAGGAGGCGAGTATGACCGAAACGGCACAATCTCTTTCCACCGACGCCAACGCCCAGATTTCCGAGGCTCTCAACCAATGCGTTGCCGAGACCGCCGTGACCACGATGCTGGCGCAGAATTTTCACTGGAACGTCACCGGCATGGCCTTCGGCCCGCTGCACGAGCTGTTCCAGACCATCTACGAAGATCACTTCGTGGCCCAGGATGACTTGGCCGAGCGGATCAAGGCGCTCGACGGACACGCCGAAGGTGTGCTTGCCGGTATGATCAAGCGCTCCAAGGTTCCCGAGGCCGAAGGCACGCCCGCCGCCGAAGAGATGATCCGCCTTCTGAAAGAGGCGCAGGAAACCCTGGCCGAAACCATCGCGGGCGCCGGGGAACTGGCCGCCAAGCATGGTGACACGCTGACCGAGGACCTGTGCATCGCCCGCGGTCAGACCCACGAGAAATTCGCTTGGATGCTGCGCGCTCACTTGAAATAATAGGCTGCGCGCCGTCAAAGCCCGGCGCGCTGGCCGGCCGGTCGGTCGTTAAACTTTGCTTTCAGCCCGGATGGCACATCCCTGCCACCCGGGCTTTTTGCTGCGCGCGGCCTGCAAGTATCGCTTCGTGACCTTCCAACGATGCCTTCTGCAGACCCTGAGGCCACCACCACCGCCAGCCATGGCAGAGATCCGCGCTGCCCCGGGCGGCACCGCGTCTCAGAACATCACGCGCGGCAGCCATGTCGCCAGCGACGGCCAGAACCACACCACGGCCACGCCCACGGCTTGCAAGCCGATAAAGGGCATGACGCCGCGATAGATATGGCCGGTCGTGATCTCCGGCGGCGCAGCGCCCCGCAGGTAGAACAACGAGAACCCGAAGGGCGGCGTCAGGAACGAGGTTTGCAGGTTGATCGCCAGGATGATCCCCAGCCAGATCGGATCATGCCCCAGCAGGATCAGCGACGGCGTCACCAGTGGCAGCACGATCACCGAGATTTCCACGAAATCAAGGAAGAACCCCATGAAGAAGACGATGATCATCGTGACGATCAGCGCCCCGGTCGCCCCGCCCGGCAGGTTCGCCAGCCAATAGGCCACGCGATCTTCTCCACCCAATCCGATGAAGACGAGCGAGAACATACCGGCAGCCAGGATCGTGGCAAAGATCATCGCCGTCATGGTCATGGTGGACGTGACCGCATCATGCGCGACGCGCTCGGCCAGCACGTTGCGCAGCGCGGCCAGAACGCCGATCAGCCCGAGAACCGCCAGCGCGATGTAAATCCCACCGGCAATGTAGGATCCGACGCCAAGATCCCCCCGCTGAAGCCGAACCGGAAAGACCCCCGCCGCGATGGCCAGCACGATCAGCGCGGCGGCGGCGATCAGGATAAGGCCCCGGGACCTGCCCAGCCGCGCACCTGACATCAAAAGCGCCCCCACCGCCCCCACGGCGGCGGCCTCGGTCGGTGTGGCCAACCCACCCAGGATCGAGCCCAGCACCGCGAAAATCAGCAGGACGGGCGGCACGATGGCCCCCAGCACTTCACGCCCGCTCGGGCGGGGCATCGTCGCGTCGGCGGGCGGCATGTCTTGCGGGCGCAACGCGCCGCGCACCAGCACGTAGATCAGGTAGAGCGACACAAGCACCAACCCTGGGATCAATGCAGCGGCAAAGAACTGCCCCACCGAAAGCGCCTCGACCGAGAACTTGCCCTGCTCGTACTGCGCCTGCTGATAGGCATTCGACATCACGTCGGCGAGGATGATCAGCAGGGTCGACGGCGGAATGATCTGCCCCAGCGTGCCCGCCGTGCATACGATCCCGGCCGACACGCTCGGATTGTACCCCGAGCGTAGCATCGTCGGCAGCGCGATCATCCCCATCGCCACCACCGTCGCACCCACGATCCCGGTCGACGCCGCCAACAGCGCCCCCACCAGGATCACGGAAATGCCAAGTCCGCCGCGCAATGACCCGCAGGCCCGGCCCATTGTGTCCAGCAACTCCTCGGCGATGCGGCTCTTTTCCAGCAATGCGCCCATCAGCACGAACAGCGGTATCGCGATCAGCACCTGGTTCGAGATCAGCCCGTACACCCGTTGCCCGAACGCCCCCAAAAGCGAGATGTCCATCGCCCCCACGGCCCAGCCCAGGTAGGCGAACAGCACCGCGATCCCGGCGATGCTGAACGCCACTGGAAAGCCCGACAGTATCGCCACCACGAGGGCCACGAACATCAGAAGGTCAAGATAGTCCGTCACGCCGGCTCCTCACCTGCGAAGAGCCGCAGCAGGATCGCGATGGATTGCAACGCCACCAGCACGCAGAACACCGGGATCAGCGATTTCAGCAGGAAAACCGCCTCGATGCCTCCGACCGAGATCGGCCCTTCAAGAATTTTCCAAGAATTGCGCACCGAGGGCCACGACCACCAGACCAGCGCCACCATCGCGGGCAACAGCAGAAAAAGGTGCCCGGCCATGTCGATCCACCGCCGCGTGGCGGGCGCGGCCTTGGCATAGAAAATGTCGACCCGCACATGCTTGTCCACCAGCAGGGTGTAGCCGGCGGCCAGCATGAACAAAGTGGCATGCAGGTACAGCACGCTTTCCTGCACCCAGATCGAATTGACGCCGAACACATAGCGCCCGATCACGATGCCGAACTGAACCAGCACCATCACCAGCGCAAACCAGCGCACGGCCGACGCGATACCGCGATTGATCGCGTCGATGATCCCTGCGAGTGCCAGCATTTTCCGGCCTTCCCTGCCCCTTTGGTCATGGCGCGCGAGGCCACCCCCGCGCGCCCGCTTTCTCAGTAGCCCATCACTGCCGCGCGAGCATTCATCTGCCCGTTGTCGGCATAGGTCATGTAGGCCCCGACGCTGTCGCGATAGGCGACAAAGCTTTCGGTGATCCGCTTGACCAGGTCGTCGCTGTCCTGGCGCAGCTCGTCGATCACTTCCTTGGCCGCCTCGCCCATGGCGTCGATCACCTCCTGCGGGAACTTCTTGACCTGCACGCCGTCTTCCTCGACCAGCTTCTTCAGCGACGCCGCGTGCTTGGTGGTGTATTCCGTCCAGACCGGGTTGTAGAGGCTTTCGCAAGCCACCGAAACGACCTCTTTCAGGTCGTCAGGCAACGCGCCGAAAACCTCGGCATTCACACCGCATTCCTCGGCAGAGGACGGCTCGCCCACGCCGGGCCAGTAATAGTTCTTGGCCACCTGCTGATAGCCCAGCGCGCTGTCGGTCCACGGCCCGATGAACTCGCCCGCGTCCAATGCGCCGGTCTGCAACGCCTGGAACATGTCCGGCCCGCCCATGGCCTCGGCCGCCATGCCCAGCTTGGCGCACATCTCGGACGCAAGGCCCGTGGTGCGGAACTTCAACCCCTTCAGGTCCTCGACCGAGTTGATCTCGTTGCGGAACCAGCCGCCCCATTGCGGGCCCGAGTTGCCGCACAGGAACGGTTTGATGCCGAACTGGCCGTACATCTCGTCATAAAGCGCCTGGCCGCCGCCGTGGTAAAGCCAACCCACCTGCTCGTCCGCGCGCAATCCGAAGGGTTGCGAGCCGAACAGAAGGATACCCTTGGATTTCGAGCCCCAATAGGCCGGCACCGCGTGGTAAAGTTCCGCCGTGCCTTCGCTGACGGCATCGAACACGCCGCGCCCGGGTACCAGTTCGCCGGCGGCGAACAGCTTCACCTCGATCCGCCCGCCCGACAGCGTGGTGATCCGGTCGGCCAGCATTTGCGCGGCCACACCGGGGCCAGGCAGGTTCTTGGGCCATGCGGTGACCATCTTCCACTGCTGCACGTCCTGCGCGATGGCCGGGGTGGCCAGCGGCGCGGCTGCAGTGCCAATGGCGGCGGTCGTCAAAAATTTGCGTCTGTCCATGAGTCTCTCCTTGTTGGTTGGTGGTGTTTCGTATTGTTTCATCGCGGCGCCGCGCACGTTGTCTTAGCAGTCGCGCCGAAGCTGCGGTTTTTCAAGGCTGCAAAGCGGTTTGCAGCAAGCGGCCCCGCTCGGCAGTCCGATCCGGAACCCGTCTGACTAAATTTCAGGCCTCGGCACGCACGTGGCCAAACTTGGCAAGCTGCCTCCACAACGCTGGCGGCCCTGTCCATGACTCAGTTCCCCAGGATGCCGGGCAAGCGCAAGCCATGATCCTTGGCGCAGTCGATCGCGGTCTCGTACCCCGCATCCGCATGCCGCCACACACCCGAGGCCGGGTCATTCCACAGAACCCGCTCCAACCGTTTCGCGGCCTCGTCGGTGCCATCGGCCACGATCACAACGCCCGCGTGCTGGCTGAACCCCATACCGACGCCGCCGCCGTGATGCAGGCTGACCCAGGTCGCGCCGCTCGCGGTATTGACCAGCGCGTTCAGCAAGGGCCAGTCGCTCACCGCGTCCGATCCGTCCTTCATCGCTTCCGTCTCGCGGTTCGGGCTGGCCACCGAGCCGCTGTCGAGGTGGTCCCGCCCGATCACCACGGGCGCCTTCAACTCGCCACTGGCCACCATCTCGTTGAACTTCAGCCCGGCGCGATGCCGGTCGCCCAGCCCGATCCAGCAGATCCGCGCGGGCAACCCCTGAAAGGAAATCCTCTCGCGCGCCATGTCCAGCCACGTGTGCAGCTTCTCGTTCTCGGGAAACAGTTCCTTCATCGCCTGGTCGGTCTTGTAGATATCCTCGGGATCGCCCGACAACGCACACCAGCGGAACGGCCCGATCCCCTTGCAGAACAAAGGCCGGATATAGGCCGGCACGAAGCCGGGAAAGGCAAAGGCGTTCTCCAGCCCTTCCTCTTGCGCCACCTGCCGGATGTTGTTTCCGTAATCCAGCGTCGGAACACCATCGTTCCAGAAATCCACCATCGCTTTCACATGCACCTTCATCGACGCGCGCGAGGCCTTTTCGACCGCCTTGGGGTCGCTCTCCCGCTTGTCGCGCCACTCGGCCATGCTCCACCCCTGCGGCAGGTAGCCGTTCACCGGGTCATGCGCGCTGGTCTGGTCGGTCACGATATCGGGCCGCACGCCCCGCTTGTGGATCTCGGGAAAGATGTCCGCCGCATTGCCCAAGAGCGCCACCGACTTCGCCTCGCCGGCCTTGGTCCAGCGCTCGATCATCTCCAGCGCCTCATCCAGGCTGTCCGTCTTTTCATCGACATACCGCGTGCGCAGACGGAAATCTATGCTGTCCGGGTTGCACTCCACCGCCAGACAGCACGCCCCCGCCATCACCGCGGCCAAGGGCTGTGCCCCGCCCATGCCACCCAGGCCTCCCGTCAGGATCCACTTGCCGGTCAAGTCTCCGTCGTAATGCTGACGCCCGGCTTCGGCAAAGGTCTCGTAGGTGCCCTGCACGATGCCCTGCGACCCGATATAGATCCACGACCCGGCCGTCATCTGGCCGTACATCATCAGGCCCTTTTTATCGAGCGCGTTGAAATGGTCCCAGTTGGCCCAATGCGGCACGATATTGGAATTGGCGATCAGAACGCGCGGCGCGTCCGCATGGGTTTTCACGATGGCGACGGGCTTGCCGGACTGCACCACCAGCGTCTCGTCCGCCTCCAGGTCCTTCAGCCCGGCAACGATCCGGTCGAAATCATCCCATGTCCGCGCGGCACGCCCGATGCCGCCATAAACCACCAGTTCATGCGGGTTCTCGGCCACGTCAGGGTGCAGATTGTTCATCAGCATCCGCATCGCCGCCTCGGTCTGCCAGCTTTTCGCGCTGATCTCGGTGCCGGTCGGCGGGTAAATGTCGCGCAGGTTATGGCGGGGATTGGTCATTCGGGCCTCCAACGGATCAGGTCGTCTAGAATGGTTTTCAGGTGAGCGCGCAACAGGTCCGCACGCTCAGGCGCATAATCCCATGGCGGGCTTTCGAGCATGTAGGTGGACTGCGCCAGTTCCATCTGGATCGCGTGCAGCCCCTCGTCCGGCCGGCCGTAGTGCCGCGTTGTCCAGCCCCCCTTGAAGCGTCCGTTCAGGATGGCGCTGTACCCCTCGGCGGCCTCGCACGTGCCGTAAACGCTGTCTTTGATCGACGCCGCGCAGGTCCGGCTTTCATCCGTGCCCACGTTGAAGTCAGGTAAGACACCCTCGAACAGGAACGGAATTTCCGAGCGGATCGAGTGGCAGTCATAGAGCACCGCGAACCCGTGAATCCCGCGCACGCGCTCCAGCTCCGCCGAAAGCGCCGCGTGATAAGGCGCATGATACGCCGCTCGCCTCCGCGCGATCTCGGCCGCGTCGGGTTCCGCCCCCTTGCGCCAGATAGGCTGTCCATCAAAGTCGGTCACCGGACACAGCGACGTGGTGTTCTGACCGGGATAGAGACTCGCACCCTCCGGGTCGCGGTTCACGTCGATGACATAGCGGTGGATGGTCGTGCGCACCGTGGTCACGTCGCCCACCAGCCCGGCGTAAAGCTCGTGAATATGCCAGTCCGTATCGGCCAGCTCGCGCCCGGTCTCGTTCAATCCTTCCGCGATATCACCGGGAACATCCGTGCCCGTATGGGGCAGGCCCAGAACCAGCGGGCTCTGCCCGCGCGTCACCTCGACAAAACTCACAGCCCGACCTCCACGCCCGTCTCGCGTGCCAGCGCGTCCTCGCGCACCAGCGCTGCGGCTTTTTCCATATCTGGCGCCATCATCCGATCTTCTTCCAGCCGCGGCACCTCCGCCCGGATCGTCGCAATTGCACGCCGCAACGCGTCCGATGTCACCAGCGGCGCGCGCGCCTCGATCCCTTGCGCGGCGCACAGCGCCTCGACACCAAGGATCATCGACAGGTTCGCGTTCATCCGGCGCAGCCGCCGCGCGCCGTGGGCGGCCATGCTCACATGATCCTCCTGGTTGGCAGAGGTCGGCGTGCTATCGGTCGAACACGGGTTCGCCAGGTGCTTGTTCTCGCTCATCAGCGCCGCCGTCGTCACCTCGGCGATCATGAAGCCCGAGTTCAGACCCGGCACCGGCGTCAGGAAGGGCGGCAGGTCATGGCTCAAGGCCGGGTCCACCATCAGCGCCACGCGCCGCTGCGCGATGGCCCCGATTTCCGACAGCGCCAGCGCGATCTGGTCGGCGGCAAAGGCCACCGGCTCGGCATGGAAATTCCCGCCCGAGACGATCCCGGCCTCGATCACCAGCGGATTATCCGTGACGGCATTCGCCTCGATCTCCAGCGTTTTCGCGGCAAAGCGCAACAGGTCCAGCGCCGCGCCAGCCACCTGCGGCTGGCAACGGATGCAATACGGATCCTGCACGCGGCTGTCGCCTTCGCGGTGGCTTTCGCGGATCTCGCTGCCCGCCATCAGGGCCGACATGGCCGTGGCCACGTCGATCTGCCCCGCATGGCCGCGCAGGGTGTGGATCTCTGGCTGCAATGGCTGGGTCGAGCCCATGATGGCATCCGTCGAAAGTGCCGACGTCACGATCGACGCCCTGAGTGCGCGGACGCCGTCGAACAACGCCGCCAATGCGCAGGCGGTCGAAAACTGAGTGCCGTTGATCAGGGCCAGCCCCTCCTTGGCCCCCAGCACCACGGGCTTCAGCCCGGCCGTCTTCAGCGCCTCGCCGGCGGGCATCCGCACACCGTCCAGCAACGCCTCGCCTTCACCGATCATCGTGGCGGCCATATGCGCCAGCGGCGCAAGGTCGCCTGACGCGCCAACCGATCCTTGCGACGGGATCACCGGAACCACGCCGTTCGCCAGCATTCCCTCGATCAGCGCACAGATCTCCCACCGCACGCCCGAGGCGCCACGCCCCAGCGACAAGAGCTTCAGCGCCATCATCAGGCGCGTGGTCTCGGCTTCCATAACCTCGCCTACACCGCAGCAATGGCTGAGGATCAGGTTGCGCTGCAACGTTTCCACGTCCTCGGGCGGAATGCGCACCGAGGCCAGCTTGCCAAAGCCGGTGTTCACCCCGTAAACCGGCACGTCACCCCGCGCCGCCTCGGCGACCTTTTCCGCCGCCGCCTCGATTGCCGCCCGCGCGTCCGGCATCAGCGTCGCCGCCACACCCTCGCGCCACACCCGCTCCAGCGTCTCCAGCCGGGTCTCTCCCGGCACCAGCGTCAGGGTCATGCTCGGCCTCCGAATATTCGTTTGTGCAGTGGATTCACCCCGATGCGATAGCTCAGCTCCGCCGGTTCCTCGACATCCCAGATGGCCAGGTCCGCCCGCATCCCCGGCGCGATCTCGCCCCGGTCATACAGCCCCAGCGCCTGCGCGGCATGGTGCGTCGTGCCCGCCAGCGCCTCGGCCGGGGTCAGGCCGAACAGCGTGCAGGCCATGTTCATCGCCAGCAGGACCGAGCCCATCGGCGACGACCCGGGGTTCCAATCCGTCGCCACCGCCATCGGCACGCCCTGCGCGCGGAACGCCGCAACCGGCGGCTTTTGCGTCTCGTGCAGCGTGTAGAATGCCCCGGGCAGCAAGACCGCCACGCTGCCCCCTTCGGCCAACGCCTTGGCGTCGGCCCCGCTCGCATATTCCACATGATCCGCCGACAGCGCGCCACGCTCCGCCGCCAGCTTCGTCCCGCCGATATTGCTCAACTGCTCGGCATGAAGCTTGACCGGCAGGCCCAGCGCCGCGGCCTTGTCGAACACCCGCGCAATCTGGGCGGTGTCAAAGGCGATCCCCTCGCAAAACCCGTCCACGGCATCGACCAGCCCCTGGGCATGGGCCGCCTCCAGCGCGGGCAGGCAAACCTCGTCGATATAACTGTCCGCATCCGCGCCCTTGGGCACCGCGTGCGCGCCCAGGAACGAGGTCACCACCCGCACCGGACGTGCCTCGCCCACCGCGCGCGCCACGCGCAGCATCTTGAGTTCCGTTTCGATATCAAGGCCATAACCCGACTTGATCTCGATCGTCGTCACCCCTTCCGCGATCAGCGCATCCGCGCGGCGCAGCGCCTGCGCAAGCAGCAGGCTTTCGTCCGCCTCCCGCGTCGCCGTCACGGTCGAAACGATCCCGCCCCCGGCGCGCGCCACCTCTTCATAGCTCGCCCCCTCGAGCCGCATCTCGAATTCCCGCGCGCGGTTGCCGCCATGCACGATATGCGTGTGACAGTCGATCAGACCCGGCGTCAGCAACCGACCTTCGGCGTCGATCACCTGTGCATCCTTCGGAAGCTCTTCCAAGTCGGCCATCGGGCCGACCCAGTCGATCCGCTCACCCTGCACCCGCAGCGCCGCATCACGCCGCAGGCCATAGCCGTCCTCCGACGCATCCATGCAGGCAATCGTGGCGTTGGTGATCGTCAGGTGATCGGGCATTCGTACTTTCCTTGCAATGTGGCCGACATAACGTTAATATGTATGTACATATTTTGTCAATGGAGATCGCCCGTGCAGGAAATCCAGTCTCGCCAGACCCTTACTCCGGATGGCTGGGTCAGCGACCTTTGCCTCACCATCGAGCAGGGACGCATCACGCGAATCTCCCGCACGCCTTCGCCGGACGCACAGTGCGTCGACCTGCTGCTGCCTGCCCCGGTCAACCTGCACAGCCACGCCTTTCAACGCGCCATGGCCGGACTGACCGAAACCCGCGGCCCCGACCCGCGCGACAGTTTCTGGACATGGCGGAAACTGATGTACCGTTTCCTCGACCGCCTCACGCCCGACCACGTGCAGGCCATCGCGGAACTTGTCTTCATGGAAATGCTCGAGGCCGGTTACGGCGCGGTGGCCGAATTCCACTACCTGCACCACGATATCGGCGGCGCCCCCTATACCGACCTGGCCGAAATGGCCGGGCGTATCACCCAGGCGGCGCAGGATACCGGCATCGGCCTCACCCTCCTGCCCGTGCACTACATGCAAGGCGGCTGCGACGGGCGCGCGCTCGAAGGCGGCCAGCGCCGCTTCGGCAGCGACCTCGACCTTTTCGCGCGGTTGCACGCCGACAGTGCCGCATTGGTGGCCAACGGGCCGGACGATTTCGCCATCGGCGTCGCGCCCCATTCCCTGCGCGCCGTCCCCCCCGAGGCGCTGGCCCAGGCGCAGTCCATCTGCCCCGATGGCCCGATCCACATGCATCTTGCCGAACAGGTGGCCGAGGTCGAGGAGGTCGAGGCCCATCACGGCGCCCGCCCGGTCGAATGGCTGCTCGACACAGCCCCGATCGACGACAGATGGTGCCTGATCCACTGCACCCAGATGACCGACGCTGAAACCCGCGCCCTTGCGCAAACCGGCGCCGTGGCCGGGCTCTGCCCCATCACCGAATCCAGTCTCGGCGACGGTATCTTCAACGGCACCGCATATCGCGACGCTGGCGGAAGGTTCGGCATCGGCTCGGATTCCAACATCCACATCGCCCTGTGGGAGGAACTGGCGACGCTCGACTATTCACAACGCCTGCGCGACCGCAGCCGCGCGGCGATGGCCACGGCGGACCACTCCACCGGCCGCGTGCTTTTCGACGCGGCCACCCGCGCCGGGGCACAGGCGGCCGGCCGCGCCTCGGGCCAGGTCGCCGAGCGCCAGCTGGCCGATCTCATCGCGGTCTCCACCGACAACGAGTTCCTCTGCAACCGTACCGGCGACGTGGTTCTCGACAGCCTGATCTTCTCCGGGCGCGGGCGGGCTTGCGTCACAGATGTCTGGAGCGCGGGCCGTCACATGGTCAAGGACGGCCGCCACGCCGACCGCGACCGCATCACGCGGGCTTTCCTCGACGTCGTCACCACGCTGGGACAGGACATATGACCTCCGACTCCCGCCTGTCGTGGAAGGATGTGCGCGACCGTATCCACGAACAGATCCTCACCGGTCGCTACGGCCCCGGAGACCGCCTGCCCCGCGACGCCGACATCGCCGAAGACCTCAGCTGCGCCCGCTCCACGGTCCAGCGTGCCATGCAGGATCTTTCAGACAGCGGCCTCGTGGAGCGCCGCCGCAAGGGCGGTACGCGGGTCAGGGCCGAACCCGTAACCCGCGCCACGCTCGACATTCCCATCACAAGGCGCGAGGTGGAACAACGTGGCGCGCGCTATGACTATCAGCTGATCAGCCGCCGCACCGCCCCGGCACCACGCGGCGTTCTCGCCGCCTTCGGGCTCAGCACGTCCCGCCCGATGCTTCGCGTCGAGGCGCTGCACCTTTCCGACGGACGCCCCTACATCTTCGAAGACCGCTGGATCTGCCCCGAAACCTCGCCCGAGGTGCGCGACCTCGATTTCACCGGGCAAAGCGCGAATGAATGGCTCGTTCTGAACAAGCCCTACACCCGCCTCGACCTGCGATTCTACGCCATCTCAGCCAATCCCCGCCAGGCCGACCTGCTGGACACCGAGCCCGGCGCGGCGCTCCTGGTCATCGAACGCACCACCTGGGTCGACGAGGCCCCGATCACCACGGTCAAGGCGATCACCACCCCCGGCTACCAGCTTCTGACAGGCACCTGATCCGGGCTAAAGGCACTCCGCCAGGGCCGTCGCAAGGTTGCGCAAAAGCTGAGGATAAAGCCCGGCGCCGGGCTCCAGATCCGACCCCATCGGGTCCATCACGCCGGTTTTGACATCGGCCCCGTCCGTAACGGCGGCCACGATACCCGGATCGAACTGGGGCTCAGACATCACGCAGGTCACCCCTTGCGCGCTCACCCGCTCCTGGATTTCCGCAACGCGTGCCGGGCTGGGATCGGACGCGTCAGAGACCGAGATTGCCCCCGAGGCCGGAAAATCGAACGCCAACTCGAAATATTGGTAGGCATCGTGGAAGACGATAAAGTTGCCGTCCCGCGCCGGCTCGAGAATGCCGTCGATCTCGGCCCTGAGGCTGGCAATCTCCTCGCGTCCCTCCGCGGCATTGGCGAAGTAGGCGCCGGCATTGTCCGGATCGGCCGACGACAGCGCCGCGGCAATCGCGTTCAACCAGGTCTCCGCGTTGTCGGGCGACAGCCACGCGTGCGGGTCTTGGTGCCCATGATCGTGCCCGTGGCCGGCGTGGTCCTCTTCGTGCGTTTCGTGACCTTCATGATCCGCGTGGTCATGGTCGGCGTGGTCGTGATCTGCATGTTCATCGTCATCATGGTCACTATGCGCGTGGTCGTCATGATCATCCGCATGCTCATCATGACCCGCGTGATCATCATGACCGTCGTCCCCGTGCCCGCCGTGATCATGCGCCTCGAACAGCGCGTTTTCCCGGATCGGCAACGCGACCGTGCCATCGGCCTCCATCAGCCCCACCACCTGCGCCTCGCCCGACAGCGTGCCCAGCGCATCCTCCAGCCAGGGCGTCAGGTCCGGTCCGATCCAGAACACCAGGTCCGCGTCCTGCATCGCCGCCGCTTCCGAGGGGCGCAGGCTGTATTCATGCGGACTGGCGCCCGGCGCCACGATCAGCGCGGGCGCGCCCACCCCGTCCATCACCCGCGCCACCAGCGAATGCACCGGCGCGATGTCCACCGCCACCTGCGGCACCTCTGCCAAGGCCGGTCCAGCCAGGATGGTGGACGCGAAAAAACATGGAACAAGGTTTCTGGACATGGGTGACCTCTTGTGATTATATAACATTCCACAGCGGATACACGAACTGTTATAATATGACAAGCACCTCCCGACCAGAAGATGAGCATCCGACCGATCCGGTCGGCTTCGAGTCGCATGACCACGCCAGTTGCATCGCTGCCGCCATTGCCGAGGCCGAGGCGCATTGCGCCCGCGAAGGCCTACGCTTCACGCCCGTCCGGCGCAAGGCGCTGGAAATCTTACTGCGCGAACATCGCGCCCTGGGCGCCTACGAGATGCTCGACGCCCTGCGCGAGGCCGGGTTCGGCTCGCAGCCGCCCGTCGCCTACCGCGCGCTGGAGTTCCTCGTCGGCAACGGTTTCGCCCACAAGATCGAGCGGCTCAACGCCTTCATCGCCTGCGCCCATCCCGGCGCGCATCACTCGCCCGCCTTCATGATCTGCCGCGCCTGCGATTCGGTCGCCGAGGCACAGGCAACACCCGCCCGAGGCGCCCTTGGCGCGGCCGCCCGCGCCGCCGGTTTCCAGATCGAACGTACCGTCGTCGAGGCCGAGGGCCTCTGCCCCACCTGCTCGGACAAGGCCGACACATGAGCCTTGTCTCGGTCCAGAATATCAGCGTCGGTTACGGCGCCACGCGGGTTTTGCGCGACGTGACCCTCGCGATCGAGGCGGGCGAGATCGTCACCATCGTCGGCCCCAACGGATCGGGCAAGACGACCTTGCTGCGCGCACTTATCGGCGCGGTCACGCCAAGCGTGGGCCGGATCGACCGTGACGCCGGGCTGCGCATCGGCTACGTGCCGCAAAAGCTACATATCGACCCGACCCTGCCGATGACCGTGTCGCGCTTTCTCCGCCTGCCGGGCGGCGCGACCCCGACCCAGATCGCCGCCGCCCTCGACCGCGCCGGCGTACCTGACCTGTCGGACCGGCAGATGTCGGGCCTCTCGGGCGGACAGATGCAACGCATCCTGCTGGCCCGCGCCCTGATCGGCCAACCCAACCTGCTCCTGCTCGACGAGGCGACGCAAGGCCTCGACCAGCCCGGCTCCGCCGCCTTCTACCGCCAGATCGAAGAGGTCCGCGCCGCGACCGGCTGCGGCGTAGTCATGATCAGCCACGAATTGCACGTGGTGATGAGCGCGTCCGACCGGGTGATCTGCCTCAACGGCCATGTCTGCTGCGAAGGCACGCCCGAAATCGTGTCGGCGGCCCCGGAATACCAGGCCCTGTTCGGCACCGGCACCGGGGGCGCGCTGGCGCTCTACCGGCACGACCATGACCACAGCCACGACGCCACCTGCGGGCATGATCACGCGCACGACCATTCCCACGACGACACGACGACGAAGGCCGCCGAATGATGCTGGATGATTTCATGACCCGCGCCACGCTGGCCGGCATCGGCGTGGCCTGCGCCGCCGCCCCCTTGGGCAGCTTCGTCGTCTGGCGGCGCATGGCCTATTTCGGCGACGCCACCGCCCATGCCGCGATCCTTGGCGTGGCGCTGTCGCTGGCCTTGCAGATATCGATCTTCGCCGGCGCCGTGGCCGTGGCTCTGGCCATGGCCCTGACCGTGACCCTGTTGACCGGACGCGGCTATGCGATGGACACGCTCCTGGGCGTGCTGGCGCATTCCGCCCTGGCCTTCGGGCTGGTGGCGGTGTCGTTCCTCTCGGGCATCCGGATCGACCTGATGGCTTATCTCTTCGGGGATATCCTCGCGGTCTCACGCGGCGATCTCGCGGTGATCTGGGGCGGCGCGGCGCTGGTGGTCGGCCTGATCGGCTGGCGCTGGTCGGCGCTGCTGACCTCGACCCTCAGCCAGGACCTGGCCCATGCCAGCGGCATCGACCCGCGCCGCGAACAGCTGATCCTCACGCTGGCCCTCGCCATCACCGTGGCCGTCGCCATCAAGGTGGTCGGCGTCCTGCTCATCGCCGCAATGCTGATCATTCCGGCCGCCGCCGCCCGCCCCTTGTCGCGCACGCCTGAGCAAATGGCCCTCTTCGCCGCGGCCCTCGGTGCGGTTTCGGCCGTGGCGGGGCTGCAATCGGCCTACGTGCTGGATACGCCCGCCGGGCCGTCCATCGTCTGCGTTGCGGCAATCCTCTTCGCGTTCACCAGCGGTCTGCGCGGCCTGCGCGCCTGATCTCGGCGTCTCAAGCCCGCACCGGCCCGTACCGGACCCGGTGACACAGCGTCGCCGAATCCTCGAGGATCGCGCCGTACTCCGTCGCAAGCCCGTCGAACGGCGTCTCGCCCGAAATCAGCACGTCCAGCGCAGGGTCCGCCAGCAGACTCAACGCCTTCTCCAGTCGCCGACGATAATTCCACCGCGCGCGCCGGCCCGGCGGCACCTGTCCCACCTGGCTGCCGACGATCCGCAGGCGGCGCTGGTGAAACGCCCCGCCCAGCGGCACCTCCGGACGATGCGTCCCGAACCAGCTGGCCTCGACGATCGTCGCCTCCATCCCCGCCAGCCCGATCGCGGTCGCCAGACCGTCCGAACTGGCCGAGGCGTGGATCACCACGTCACGCTCGCCCGCCGCTTGCCGCGGTGCCGCGAACTCGCAGCCCATGGCCTCTGCCAGTGCAGCCTTTTGCTCATCAACATCCACAAGGCACACTTCCGTGCCCGGCATCCGCGCGCACAGGTATCCGGCCAACGCCCCGACGATACCTGCGCCAACCACCGTTATCCTGTCCCCGGCGAAAACGCCCGCGTCCCAGACGATATTCAGGGCGGTTTCCATGTTGGCGGCCAGCACGGCGCGCTTGGGCGGCACAGGCGCCGGGACCGGCACGGCGGCTTCCTGCGGCACGGCGAACCGATCCTGATGCGGGTGCAGGGCAAACACGGTCTCGCCCTCGCGCTCTCCGCCCGCCACGCGGCCCACGGCGGCATAGCCATATTTCACCGGAAAGCTGAACTCCCCCTCTTGGAACGGCGCCTTCATCGTCTCGTGCTCGCTCTCCGGCACACCGCCGCTCCAGACCAGCCGTTCCGTACCCCGGCTGATCCCCGTGTAGAGCGTTTCAACCTCGACCATACCCGACCCGGCACCGAACTCCGTCTCGCGTATCTCGACCGCACCCGGGCCGGTGATCCACAGGGCCTGCGCCACGTCTTCCCTCACAACGCGTGCCCGGATTTCAGCGCCTTCACCGCGAGGTAGCCGCTGTTGTGAATGTTCTTGCCCACCCTCAGCGGCAATTGCTCGACCACCTCGATGCCCTGCGCCCGGAACGTGTGCACCTTGGCGGGATTGTTGGTCAGCAGCCGCACCGCCCCGAACCCGAGGTTGCGCAGCATCACCGCCGCCACGCGGAAATCCCGCTCGTCATCCTCGAACCCCAGCGCATGGTTCGCGTCCACCGTGTCCAGCCCCCGCGATTGCAGGTCATAGACCCGCATCTTGTTGGCTAGCCCGATCCCGCGCCCTTCCTGGTTGAGGTAAAGCAGCAGGCCCGCGCCCTCCTCGCCCATCCGCAGCATCGCCGCGCGAAGTTGCGGACCGCAATCGCATTTCAGACTGCCCAGCACGTCCCCGGTAAAGCACGCCGAATGCAGCCGCGCCAGCACCGGGCGCGCGGGATCGGGCGTGCCGATCTCGAAGGCGTAATGCTCGGTCCGGCCATCTGGGTCGCGGAATACGTGCAGCTTTCCGGCGTCATGCGCCTCCACCGGCAGGCCGGCCACCGCCACCGGCGACAGCGCCGGTGTCTGCGCGAAGTGCTCCAGCGCGTCGGAATGTTCCACCGCCGCCATGCTCAGCCCCTCCGGCAGTGGCGCATTCCCGGCCAGCCCGAAGATCAGCGCGGCAGGCAGCAATTCGGACGACTTCACCAGGCTCAGCGCTAGCCCGTGCAGACGCACCTCCCGGTCGCGGATCCGGTGCAGTGGCGCCACCGGCCCCGCAGCATCCTGCCCGGCATCGGCGAGCCGCAGGAACCAGCCCATGTCGGCGTGCTTCGGCGGGCAGATCCGAACCGGCAGGTCCGAAATATCCGCGCTTTGGACCGGCGCCATCGCGGCCCGCGCCCGGTTGCTGGTCAGAACCAGCTCCGGCACGCCGAAAAGCTCCCGCAACCCGTCCAGCCGCGCCTGGCTCAGCGTCTCGACCGCCACCGCCACGGCGCGGTCCGGTCCATCCGTCAGAAGGCATGGCAGACCCATCCGCAGGTCGGACTGCACCCGGCTCAGACGTTCGGCGACATTGGGAAGAAGGCTTTCGGCAACTCGGGACATTGGGGACTCTTTCGGATGAACGGACAGGGTATCTGGCATTGGGCAGGCTTCACTCAGTGCCGCAGTGCGGGGCGTTCCCGCACGCGATGCGGCCACAGCACCTGCGCCGGGGGCTCGGGCGCCAGCGCACAATCGAACAGCACGTCCGACCCCAGGCCATACACCTCGGTCTTGGGTCGCAACGCTTCGGCCAGGCACGGCACCGGCGAAGTTTTCAGCCCCGTCGGCCCGGCCCCGATCAACAGCGGCGCCACGGCCACGTGCAACCGCGTCAGCAACCCCGCCTCCAGGAACTGCGCGATGGTGATCCCGCCGCCCTCGATCAGCACGTGGTCAAGGCCCAGCCCCCGCAGCGCGGCCAGGATCTGCGCCGGCGAAATCCATTCGCCGCGCGGCAGGCGGATCACCTCCACGTCATCGGGCCGGGGCTTGTCCACCGCCTGGATCACGATCCGCCGGGCGCTTGCGTCGCGCAGCAGGCCGGCATCGTTGGGCAAGCGGCCATTGGGATCGATCACCACCCGCGCCGGATTGCGCCCCTTGGCCAGGCGCACCGTCAGGCGCGGGTTGTCGTGCAGCGCCGTCTTCACGCCGATCACCACCGCGTCCGCCAGTGCCCGCAGCCGGTGAAGATGCGCCAGCCCGTCCTTGCCAGAGATATCCTGCGCATCGCCCGACTCCGTGGCGACACGCCCATCAAGCGACTGCCCGATCTGGGCGATCACGCTTTGCCCCGACACCGTGCGCGTCATGCCGCCATACAGCGTCAGCGCGGCGCGTTCGCCGGAACTCCAGTCGCCGCAGCACAGACAGGCCTCGTCGTTGCGCGCGGCCAGGATACGGGCCCAGGCCCTGGGGGTGACATCAATCAGTTCCATGCTCATCTCCGATCATCCTGCTGTGGCCTCGTGTCCCGCGGGCACCGCCAGCAGGTCCTTGTGCCCCACCCGCAACGCGGTATGCCCCGCCGCCTTGCGTCGGACGCCGGCCCAGCTTTCTGCCTGCGCCTCCCCGGCCTCCGCGGCCGCCCGGGCGACGCCGGCCACGAATTCATCCTGCAAGGCGGCATCGTCCGGTCCCAGCACCCAGTCGCTCCCGGCCAAAGTCACCGCGAAGCCGCGCGCCTCGAACCGTTTCGCGGTCAGTGCCGCGGCATCGGGGCCCATCGCGGCCTGACCGCCCTTGTCGCCCCGCTGGTGGCGGTTGAACGCCTCGGTCACGTCCGCATCCGCCGCGATGGGCGGCTCCCACCGCATCCGGCCGTCAAAACTCAGCGCGGCGTAGAACGGGATACCCGCCTGCCCCAGCCGGGCCGCCAGCGCATCGACCCAGGCCGTGCTCATCAGGTCCAAGAGGGCCGAGGCCGTCACCAGCCCCACATGTTCCAATGGCAGGGCCTCCACATCGGTCACGCTGCCCATCACGCAATCGGCCATGGGATGGCGCGCCTTGGCCACCTGCAAATGCGCCTCGTCCGTATCGAGAAAACACCACTGCACCCTGTCATACCCTGCCCCGTTAAAGGCCCGCGCGGTCGATCCGGTGCCGCTGCCAAGGTCCAGCACCCGCATACCCGGCGGCACGCATTGCGCCGCCCGCGCCAGAAGAGCGGCATCCCGCGCGGCGTGATCCGCCGCCTCGCGCAGGCTCAGCCAGTCGGCCTGGAACTGGGTGTCAGATATCTGATTCATACCACCCACGCGCCACATGGCTTTCATGAAGCTGGACGCGGATGCGTTTCACGCGCCCGCCATCGCCCAGCCCTTCGGTTTTCGTGTGGTCCCGCAACTGCGCCCAGATGTGATGGCACAGGAACTCGGTCGTGGTGATCTTGCCCGCGAACTCGGGCTTGTCGTCCAGGTTACCGTATTTCAACGGCTCCAGCGCGGCGTTCAAGGCCTCGGTCGCCAGCCCGATATCCACGACCAGACCATTCTCGTCTAGATCTTCGGTGTAAAAGGCGGCATCGACGACAAAGGTCGCGCCGTGCAGGCCCTGTGCCGGTCCGAAGACAGGCGATGGCAGGGAATGTGCGATCATGATGTGATCACGAACTTCAACAGCGAACATAACACTTCCATTTCTTGGGGTGATGCGGGGCAAACCCCGCGTTTATCCGATGGGTCAACCGGCTCATGAGGTGATCCGTTCCAGAACGCCGGCGAAAATGCGGGCGGTATGATCCCAGTCGGTCAGGGCCTTCGCGCGCTGCCGCGCGGCGGCGGCATACCGCTCCGACGAGCCGGGGTCCGTCAGCAGGCGTTCGATTGCCCCGGCCAGCGCGTCGGGATCATCCGGCGCCACCAGCACTGCGGCCTCTCCGACCGTCTCGGGCACCGCACCCACCCGGCACGACACCACGGGCAAACCGTGCAGCATCGCCTCGCTCAGGACCATGCCATAGCCTTCATACCGCGTGGCCAGCGCAAACAGGCTGGCGCGGGCATAGGCGGCCTGCAAGGCCTCCGCGCCGATCTCTCCGGCAAAACTCACGCGGTCCTGCAACCCCAGCTTCGCGGCCTGTGCCTCCAAAGCCCGCGCGGTGAGCGCGTCATGCGCCTTGCCCACGATCTCGGCCTGCCAGTCCAGCCCGGTCAGCCGGCCCAGCGCCTCCAGCAACACGTCATGCCCCTTGCGCCGCGCCAACAGGCCCACCGACAGGATCAGCGGCGGATGCGCCTTCTTTGCGGCGGGCCGCGTCCCGTCCGCGGGCCGCTCGAAGCCCGGATGCGCGACCGTGACCTTGTCACGCGCGACGCCAAGATCCCGCACAACGGTCGCCGCGATATGCTCACTCGGCACGATGACATGCGCCACCCGACCCAGCACCGCGGCCTCGTTGCGCAACAGCGCCCGCGCGTGCCCGGCCTCCAGCCCACTTTCCAAACCCAGCGGATGGTGCACCATGCCCACCACCGGCGCCTCGACCCGGTCCATTCGCGCGGGGTCCATCGCCCCCAGCGCCAGCCCGTCCACGATGATCGGCCGCCCGCGCGGCACAGCCGCCAGCGCATCGAACGTGGCCTGCATGTCCGCGTCCGACGGCGCGGGGAAACTGTCCGGCAATTCCAAATGCGCCGTCTCGTGCCCCAGCGCGTTCAGCCGCTCCAACACCGTCGCGTCATAGACGTACCCGCCGGTGCGCTGGTCCTTGTCTCCGGGAATGGCAAACACCGCGCGGCTCATGACGGGCCCGCTCCTTCCGGCGCCGCGTGCACGGTCCCCGGCACCCACAGGAACGCAAGGCCCGGCAGGGCCGACACCAGCATTATCGCGCCATAGCAAATCCCCATCGCCACGCCCGCATTCGCGTCCAGCCCGATGACCGGAAACAGCGCCGCCGCGGCCCCCTCGCGCCAGCCCCAGCCCGCGACCGACAGCGGCACCAGCATCGCGCAGAACACCAGCGGCAGCACCGTCAACAGGCCTTCCGGCGGAATGACCGACCCGGTCGCCCGCGCCGCCGCATAAAGCCCGCCGATCAGCAACACTGCCCCCAAAAGCGCGTGCATCAAGATTGGCCCGTGCCCGATCAGCCGCCACACCAGCCCGGGAAAGGACCGCGTCGCCTCGAACCGGCGCGTCACCCACACGACCACCGCACCCAGAACCGGTAGGGCCGCCAGCAGCGCCCACACCCCGCCGGGCCAGGCGATTCCACCCGGCACCAGCACCGCCCCGATCAGCCCCAGCGCCAACAGCGCGAACATCGCCACCTGCCCCATCAGCCGCTCTGCCGCCACCGATTGCCCGGCCCGCGCAAGGTCGGCCTGCCGCCGCACCCGTACCGCGCGGCCCACATCGCCCAGCACGCCACCCGGCAAGACCGAATTGATCAGCTGCGCCAGGTAATATTCCCGCACCGCCGCGCCGAACCCGATCGGTATCTCCAGCGCCTGCGCCGTCAATTGCCAGCGGCGCGCCATCGACAGCGTGGCCAGCGTCAGCGCCACAAGGCTCACCGCCAGCCAAGGCCAGTCGGCCCGCGCCAGCCGGGCGCCCACTTCGGCGGTGTCGGTCCACCACAACATTGCCGCCATCAGCGCCGCCGAGGCCAGAAGCTTGATCGCCCACACCTTCATGGCGCAACCTCCGCCACCTGCTCGACCGACGAGAACGCGCGGATGAATGCGTTGCGGAACCCGTCCATGCGCTGCGCCTCAAGCTCGCGTGCCGGGATCATGCCCCCGGTCCAGCCCCAGCCGTCGATCAACGACAGCACGCCGGGCGGCGCGATCATATGCACCGGCACATCGCGGTTGTCGCTGCCCGCTATGAGACCCGCCGCCTGGTGGTCACCCGCCACGATCACCAGCGGCGCGTCCGCGCCCAGCCGCGCCACGTGGGAAAAAACCGCGTTCAGGGAATAGTCCACCGACCGGCGATAGGCGTCGCGCACCGCATCCCGGTCCTTCCAGAGGTCGCGGGGCGTCGGGCCCCGTGCCGCCATCTCGTTGAATTCCGTCCCGTTTCCGATCTCGTCCCATGGCAGCATCTCCGGCACCGGCGTCCACGGCGCGTGCGACGAGATCAGAGCGACCTGGATGAAATCCGGGCGGGGATCGTCGGGCAAAAGGGCGTCATAGGCGGCCAGCGTGAACTGGTCGGGCATCGTGACCCAGTTGAACGGCTCGCCCGCGTAGGGAATGTCCTTGGCCTCGAACACATGCTCGAATCCCATCGCCGCGCTTTCCGGCCAGGCCATCGTGATCGCCGGCATCACAGCCGCCGTGCGATAGCCCGCCTCGGCGGCCAGGTGAAACAGCCATTTCTGCCCGCTTGCGATCATCGCCCTGTAGCGCGCATTGTCCGCAGTCCAAAGCCCGCTGCCGAGCGCCCCATGCGCCAGCCAGCTTTGCCCGCCCGCCGTGGGCGAGGTCACCCACCCGCTTTTCATCTCAAGCCCCGCCCCGGCGATCTGCCGTTCGGCGCGGCGCAGAGTGTCCAGATGCGTCGGGGCATATTCCGGGTTGTCGATGCTGGCGCGGCCATAACTTTCGATCCATATGAGAAGGATGTCGCGCCCCTCCAGACGGTCGAACGCGCCGACAATATCGCGCATCGGATCGACCTGCGCCGCCTGCCGGAACCGCTCGAGATCCGCCACCGTCTCGCGGACGTCGCCAATCCGGGCCACGGCCACGCGGGTGGTCCGGGCCGATCCCGGCGGGCTTTTCTCGAACGTCCAATAGCCCAGGTGGTGCCCGGTATCCGCCACCGCCCAGCCGCCCGTGGCCAATGCCGCCGCCAGCGCCACGACCCGCGCCGGTCCGGGCAACGCCACGCGCTCCCACGCCTTCAGCCCGCCGCGCAACAGCATGTACAGGAACCCGGTCGCCACGACGCAGCTCGCTACCACGAAATAAGCGCTCGCCGCTCCCACGCTGTCACTCAGCAAACCGACCCCCGCCTCGACCAGGAACAGGTCCGACACAGGGTTGAAGGCCCGGTTGTAGGCCGCGAAACTCGCCAGGTCCGCCAGCTTCAGCAAGGTCACCGACACAAGCACCAGCGCCAAGCCCGACGCCACGCCGCGGGTCCGCCCCAGCGCCAGCATCGCGAACAGCAGCACCGACAACTCGATCGGCCAATGGACCAGCCCGTTGTAATTCATCTGCCCCGGATGATTGGGCAGCGCCAGCACGACGAGCATCACGCCCGCCGAAGCGAACAGGGTCACGGTTCGGATCATCGACTGTGCCGCACCAGCCATGCCGTGTCGATGCCAAACGACAGCACCAGCAGCGCCGATGCCAGTCCCGCGACCCATGGCACAAGCGCCGCCGGGAAGAGCGGGCAGGCCAATGCGATCAGCGTGCCGATCTGCACGACGCAAATCGTCTTGCGGCGCATCGACTCGGGCAGCTCCCGACGCAGCGCGGGCCACATCAGTCCGGCCAGCACGAACGCATAACGCATGAACCCCAGCACCAGGATCTCCGCCCCCGTCCTGCCCGTCAGCAGCAGCCACATTGCCAGTACCGCGCCCAGCGCCGCGTCCACTTCCATGTCGAACCGCGCCCCGAAGTCGGATTTCAGCTGCGACCGCCGCGCCAGCCAGCCGTCCACCCCGTCCAGCGACAGAATGGTCAATCCGACCCAGAACACCAGCCACGGCGACACGGCCCCGGCATCGAACAACGCCCCGGCCAACAACGACAGCAGCGCGGCACGCCCCAGCGTGACGGTGTTGCACAGGCCGAACACCGCGTGCGGATAGCTGCGCCAAACCCCCGGCACCACCAGCGCCACGGAGAGCCCGAACATCGCCATCGCCCAGCCCGGTGACGGCAGCACCGCTGCGCCGAACGCGGCCAGCGCAAGCGCAAGCACTGCCGCGATTACAACGACCTCCGCCATCGGCGGTCGCGCCGACGGCATCGCGGTTCGTTTCTGCTGGGTTATGTCGACCATTTAGTATCCTTGCGCGTTCCGCACTAGATAGAACGCACGGAACCGGCGACCAGATCACAAATCGTTCAACGCCGGAGGTTTAGCCCTGCCGCGGCAGACGCACGTCACCGCGTACCGGCAGGTGATCGGACGCCGCACGTACCGGGCCCGTGTCGACCACCTCGATATCCGACAGCGCCCCCGCCCTGTCCGTCAGGATCCGGTCCAGCGGCAACAATGGCCGGGTCGAGGGAAAGCTGCGCCGCGCCGGACCATGAAAGCGCCGCCCCAGAAGCCGCGCGTTGAACATCAGCCCGCCCCAGGGCCGCCATTCGTTGAAATCGCCCAGCAGGATCGTCTGCATCTCGGGCCTGCGGCGCAGGTATTGGCCGATAATGCGCATCTGCACCACCCGCAACGGCTGCGACAGCGACAGGTGCATCGACATGATCCGCACCGGCACCGCTTCCGCGCGCGCCTCAACCACCACCGCGCCGCGATGACAATGCCCCGGCAGGTCGATGACGTCGCGAAACCCGACCTCCAGACGGGGGGCCAGGAACAGGATCGTCCCCAGGAACCCGTCGCTCTGCGCACCCCAGCGCAGTTCGGGCCGCTCATGCTGCCAGATCAGACCGGTATCGGCTGAAATTCCCGCCACATCCAGGATACGCCCGTGCGGGCGGCACTCCGCGTCCGCCTCCTGCAACGCGAGCACATCCAGCCCCCCGGGCGCCAGCGCCGACGCGATGGCCGCACGCACCCGGCCGGGATCGACACGCCCATCGGTGCCCTTCGCACGGTGCACATTCCAGCTGGCACACCTCAGGCGCGGGCCGCTCATCGGCATTTCCATCTTGCTGGGCTCACCTGTTGCGTTACCTTTCCGTGATAACCTTTCATATTCTTTCAATGACAGGAGACCTCATGCGACTTCAATTCCCGACTTGCGCTTTGGCCGCGATCACGCTCGCCGCCGTTCCGGTCACCGCCCAAGCGGAAATGGCCCAGTACGAGCTCGATGCCAGCCACACTACCGTCTTTTTCACCGTCGACCATGTCGGCTATGCCAAAACCCTGGGCATCTTTCCCGGCGTCGAGGGCAGCTTCGACTACGACAGCGAAACCCGGGAACTGGGCGAGGTCAGCGTCACCATCGCCTCCACCAGTGTCGACACCTTTCACGAAGGCCGTAACGAGCATGTCCGCAAGGCGGATTTCCTCGACGTCTCCAACCACCCCGAGATCACCTTCACCGCAAATGGCGGCACCGCCACCTCCGACACCGAAGGCACCGTCGAGGGCGAATTGACGATCCTGGGCGAAACCCGCCCGGTGACGTTGAATGTCACGCTCAACAAGGCCGCCGAGTATCCGTTCGGCCACGAGCGTTTCGTATTGGGCCTGTCGATGCAGACCAGCATCCAGCGCAGCGAATTCGGCATGACCTACGGGGTCGAGAACGGCTTGGTGGGCGATACGGTCGACATCAGGATCGAAACCGAAGCGATGCGGATGGACTGACACGGCGGGCGGCCCAAAGGCCGCGAGCGCGAAATTTCGTTATCTGACATGGCGTTGCCACCCGCTCCTGATGCGGGCGGCGTCAGGCCGAGGCGGCGAATTGAGCTGTTTCGTCCATCATCTCGGGATACCAGCGTTCCAGCACCGGCGCGAAAGCCTCGCGGATACGGCCCACCTGCGCCGGCGTCAAATCGTCCTTCCACCCGCCGGCCTTGCCCTTGGCGAAGAAGCTTTTCATGCCCTCGGGCCGCTCCGTGAAACCGTGCTTTTCTTCCTGTTTCTTCATCGCCTCGAAACTGGTGGCCTTGATCGCCTTGGCCAACTTCGGCCGGTCCGGCTTGACGCTCAGGAAATCCAGCAACCGCTCCATGCTCTTGGCCGGCTTGTCCAGCAGGTCTTCGTACCGGATCAAATGCCGCGGCATTCCCGGCACCGTGGCCCACCGGTTTACGTGATCGTCCCAGCGCCCCAGCGCATCCAGAATGCCGCTTTCGGTGCCCATCACGTTGTCCGGGTCGCACATCTTCGCAATCGCCTCGTCCAGCGAAACGGAGGTATGCCGGGCAAAGGACGGCGCCACGTCGAACGGATTGCGCATGATGTAAAGCGCTCCCGCCGTGACCTCTGGCGGAATCAGGTCCACCGGGCCCACCCGGATCGGCGTGCAATGGGTCTTGACGAAATGCTTGCCCGGCTTGGCCCCCGCGATCATGTGCAGCGCCTTGGTGCGCACCTTCAGCCAATCGTCCACGCTCTTGCCCCGGAACGGCGCTCCGTTGGCGGCGTCAAAGAAATCCTGCCGAATATCGGCAGTGGTGAACTGGCGCAAGTTATTGATATCAGGCGCCATTCCCGGCGGCATGAAATAATGCGCCAAAAGGCTGCGCAGCCACGTATTGCCCGATTTCGGAAACGAGGCCAGCCAGATGATCCGTCTCAGGTCAGACACTGTAATACCCGTATTTCTTCATCATCCGCTTGTGGTCCCGCCGGACCTTCGCGACCAAAGCGGGATCCAGGTCATCCTTCCACTGCCCTGCCTGACCCTTGGCAAAAAACCGTTCGGAATGGCGCGACTTTTCCTGGAAGCCCGATTTGTCTTCCTGCTTTTTCAGCTCATCAAAACTGGCAAAGCGGACCGCGCGGTCCAGCCTGTCGGGGACCACCGGCACGCCCATGAACTCCAGCGTCTTGGCGAAATGCGTCTGTGGGTCGTCCAGCAGGTCCTCGTAGCGCAGCGCCAGAACCGGGAACGCACCGCCTTGCGTCCAGTCCTTGACGTGATCGCTCCAACTGCCCAGGAACTGCCAGGTGGTTGTCGCATCGGCCTGGTTGGCACTGTCTTTCCGGCCGATGGCCTCAACGGTTTCCTCGTGTGTCAAGCCGTAATGGCGCGCGTAGGACAAAACCATATCCAAAGGATTGCGCAGAATGTAGATCGCCTGCCTGGTATAGCGCGCCGGGATAAGCTCAACACCAAACGCCTTGTTGCGACAGTTGTGCGTTTTGACGAAATTCACATCCGCATTATTTGCCACGATCCCCTGGAGGACCCGATCACGCACGCGCAGCGTTGCTTCGGGATCGGTAATGTCAATCTTTCGGCCTGCCGCCGCCATGTATCGATTCGGCTTGGAATCCCCAAATCCAAAACGCTGGATCTGGTTGATTTCCAACGGTTTCTTCGCATCGGAAAGATAGTTGGCCAGGAAAATCCGCATCCACGTATTTCCGGATTTCGGGTAAGAGGCCAGCCAGACAATACTTCGTTTCATGTCCATCCTTCGAGGCACATCAAAAAGGGAACGGTGTCCCGTTCCCTAAAAGAAAACGGCGGGAGAGTACACTCCCCCGCCGTTCAAAGTCGTTCAAGCTAAGCTTAGAAGCTCAGGTTGATCGCGGTGCCGATTGCGGTACCGTCGATGTCTGCACCAGCTGCGTTCTGGGTTTGACCCTGAAGCAGGTAGGTGGTCCAGCTGACGCCCGGTCCCAGGTCCCGGTTGGCGGCGAGTTTGTAGTACTCGTATTCGCCGTCGGGTGCTGCGCCGTTGTCGACTTCACCGATGTAGGCTTCGAGGCCAAAGGTCCAGGGACCTGCGGCGTCGTATGCCACACCAACGCTGTAACCTTGTTGGTCACCAGTTGCAGCGCCGTTGTCGTTTTCAGCGTAGGATGCACCGAAGGTGAAGCCGCTGAAGCCGACTTGGAAGCCGACACCCCAGGTTTCGGGATCCGAAATACCTACAACGTTGCTGTCGCCGGTACCCCAACGGGCGGCCACAGTGATGTCGGTGGTGCCGAAGGACTGGCTGTAGTTCACACCAAGGTCGAAGATGTCGGTAACGGCAGTAGCAAGAGGACCGCCACGGTTAGCGAGGATGCCCGCAACGTTGCCGGTTGTGCCCGGAGCGTACGAAATACCTGCCGTGAAGCCGCTGAAGCTCGGCGTGTAGTAGGTGATCCGTGCGATGTCGTTGTTGCCTGCAACCTCAGTGTAGGAGGACAGAGCAGCCTGACGGAACGCGCCGGGTGCGCCGCCACCGGTCACGAACGGGATGAAGGCCGAAGCGGACGGCGAGTTGATCGCCATGGAGCCGACTTGCGGTGCGCCAACCATCATCTTGTAACCGGCCGAGTTTTCGTAACCGGCGTCGATGCGGCCAAACGTGTCGCTCGAGATCGACATGTACGATTCGTCGATTTGTGCGTTGCCCGAGTTCAGGGCTTCGAGCTGGACGTTCACGCCGAAGGTCATGCCGTTGTCCAGCGTGATGTTCGGGGTGAAGATGATTTCAGCGTTCGTGAACATCTGGATGCCGTCCAGATCACCGCCTGCACCGAACTGAGCAGCAAAGTTGCTGCCGCTGACTTCAGTGTAAGCCACGTGCTGTTGGAAGAAACCACCCCAATCCAGGTTCCAGTCCTGGGCCGAGGCAGGGGCAGCAGCGACGCCGAGGGCGATTGCGCTGGTGCAGAGAAGTTGCTTTTTCAAGGTTATCCCTCCTTAAAGCAGGAAAGTTACAAGTTCCACCGCCCCCGATCCAGGACACGGCTTGGGAGGATGAATGCTGTAAATGCCCCCTCACTGTCAACGAACCGCCCCCCTTGCGCCGTGTTGTTGGACGCTCTGTGACGTATTTCACACACAGATCTCCCACGGGCCGGGGCAATCGCGCTGAAAAACGAAATATCCCCCGGTTTTTAAGGGTTTCCTACAACCGCAGGCTGCGGTTTGCAGCGGGCGCACGGGCCCTGCCAGCACCTTCAGGCGACTCGCGTCGCGACGCGCAATGCGAGTCGTCGCGGGCCCGCGACATTTCCGTCACACTATTTTCAGGCAACCGGCCGTCCCATCCCCCGGCTGGCCCTGAGCGGGCGCGACGGTGACCAACGCCGCGCCATAACCCGACGGCACGTCCGGCACGACGCGCGGCTCCCGCGTTTGGATCGGCGGCTGCCCCGTCAGAGCCCGCGCTCCTCCAGCACCTTGCGCGCGTGACGGAAGCATTCCAGCCCCTGCGGCACCCCGCAGTAAATCGCCACAACGTGCACGATCGCCCGAATCTCTTCTTTCGTGACGCCGTTGTTCAGCGCGCCGCGGCAATGGATCTCGAACTCGTTCATCTTGCCCAGCGCCCCGATCATGCTCAGGTTCATCATGCTGCGCGTCTTGGCGTCGATCACCTCGTCGCCCCAGCCGAATCCCCAGCACCAGGCCGTCATCGCTTCCTGGAACGGGCGGGTGAACTCATCCGCCGCCGCCAGGTTCTTTTCCACGTATTCGGCCCCCAGCGTGGCCTTGCGCTGCTCCAGCCCTTTCAGGAACAGGTCTTCGTCGAACAGGCTCATGAGTTTTCCTCTCTATTAGATGTCGATCGGGCGCAGGGCATAAAGGTCCTCCGCCGCGGTCCTGATCTTGTCATGGTCGTATAGCCGGGCGCGCCATTCTTCGGGAATGCCGCCATATCCGTAAATGCGCCCGGCCAGCTGCCCCACCACGGCGCCCACCGTGTCAGCATCCCCGCCCAGGTTCACCCCGGCCAGAATCACGTCGCGAAACGTGTCGCCCTGCGTCAGCGCCCAGAAGGCCGCGTGCAACGTGTGCACCACGTAACCGCTGGCCTCCTCCGGCGGCGCCTCGGGGCGCGGCAAAAGACCGACATCCCCGGTCACAAGGAACTCCGCCATATTCGCCGCCGCTCTCTGGCAAAGGGGGCTGGCATGGGTCAGCCGGCTTTGCAGCTGCGCCACCGCCATGGCGCTTTCCTTTGATGCGCCATAGGCGATCACCACCGGCGCCAGCCGCATGAGTCCACCATTGCCGCTATATTCATCCTCAACCGGCCCGGCATAGGGGTTGCCGGTCTGCTGAAACCGGGTCAGCGCGGCGTCGGTCTGGTTGCCGATATCGAAACACACCCGCGTCGACGACAGGTACCCGTTGTCGCGCCAGTTCACGAAGCGCCTCATCGCATCCTCGGCGTCCCAGCCATTGGCCGAGCGCAACATCTGCGCCAGGCACATCGCCATCGAGGTGTCGTCGGTCCACTTGCCGGGCGCCAGGTTGAACGGCCCGCCGCCCACCATGTCCGAGATCGGCTCGAAACTTCCGCGCGCGCGGAACTCCAGCGTGGTGCCCACCGCGTCGCCCACGGCCAGCCCCACCAGCATCCCGATGGCCTCGTCTTCGCTAAAGGGTTTCTGCATCATATTTCGGGAACCTCGTCATCGAACCGGCCAATCCTGGCGCGGCGCAAGGCACCCGCCTCTTCATCCGGGTCCTTGGAATCCAGCGCCTCCAGTCTCAGGCCCGCGTGGGCATAAATGGGCCGCCCCGCCGCCGCCAATCCCCGCAACCGCGCGGCCATCGCCCGCTTGCGGTGCACCTGGTGCGGCTGAAACCCGTCATAGTCACGCGGCGCAAGATCGGCGCCGCACACAAGGTCTCCGGCCGCGACGGCGGCATCGAACAGCGCCTGGCCCTCGGCCGAACGCACGATCACGCCGTTGAACCCCTCGTCTTCCCCCTCGGGCTCGGCATCGGGCCAGATATCGGCCGCCGCCACATCCGCCGCCTCGCCGATCGCATCGGGGCACAGCTTGCAGCGGCTCTGGATGCGCCAGCCCGCCTCGTCCGCCCACATCTCATTATAGGTCTTCTCGAAATGCCGTCCGTCCCGCGTCTCGATCCGGGTCGGCCCCGGGTTGCCATGCCCGCGATAGCGAAAAAGCGTCAGGTCATCCTCCGCCACGCCCAACTCGTCCAGCACCACCTGCGACTTGCCCATGTCCGATGCCCCGCCGCAGACCATCACAAGGACGGCTACCAGCAGGCTGTCCAGCCGCGCATCCGCCTTGGCCCGGGCCCGCACAGCCCCCGCATCGCAGGGCTTGGCGATGATGGCAAAGGGCTCTCCCCGCGCCAGCGCCGCCTCCAGCCCTGCCAGCGTATCTGTCGGGCCATAGCGCGACCCGGCGCGTGCCGCGACCTGCTCGGGCGTCTCGGACATCACCCAGCGCGACCGCATCGGCCGCTCCGGGTCCGCGGCGCAATGCAGGACAAACGCGGCCTTGCCCGTGCGTAAAAGGTGCACGCCCAGCGCCGTCAGCACCCCGCCAGTCGCCGCGCGAAACCGGATGTCCGGGTCCCCGGCCCATGCCTCGCCCATATGCGTATAGCTGCCCCAGACCGGATCTGCCCGGTCACCTCGCGCCTGCGCCTCGGCAACCACGCCGGGACAGGCGGCCAGGATTTCCGCGTCGGCGTCCGGATCCTCGGCGGACACCGGCGCAGGCCGCAAGCGTCCGTGCCGGTTCATAACCATGACCCATCGCGTCGTGGCGAGCGCTTCACACAGACCGCAGCCGATGCACAGGCCGGACTCCACGACCTCGCTCACGCTCTTTGCCTGTCGTGCATCCGTCATCCCGTCTTCCTTTCGCTCGGGGCGTATCATATTGGTGACGGGGCCTGCCGCCACGCGCAAGCCCCCGTGTCCGGCTTCCAGTACAAGGGACGCTCCATGACCATGACCTGCACGGCAACCGTGCTCATCGACGACGCCCGTACCCGTGTCACCCGGTTCGACTTCGCCCCGGATCAGCAGACCGGCTGGCACATCCATGACCACGACTATGTCATCACCGCGATCACCGACTGCCACATGCGCCTTGAGGAGCCCGATGGACAGACGCGCGAGGTGACCGTGCCCGCCGGGACCGCCTATGCCCGCGCACAGGGCGTGGAACACAACGTCATCAACGCCGGCCCCGCCCTGATGAGCTTTGTCGAGGTGGAGCTCAAATGATTATGCAGCGCGCGGGCGCCCGATTCTTCGCAAGGCGATGGAATCCGACAAAACTTGACCCAAACACGACACCCGTCGGAGCGTCCGCCGTGCTCCGCTGTCCAGAGCCTTTGCTGCAACCCCGCGACAATTCGGCAGAATTTATTTCTTAGTGGGAATTTTTTATTCACTGAGTTAATTTATTATTGGCAAACAGCCTAACAATTAAGCATTCTGCCCTTATCCGGGCAGTCTCAAGGAAAGCTCCACCCGGACACCGGCCCCGCGCAAGAGCGGCCGGCAAATGAAAATAGGTGCACCCGGTCGGCGCCATCCTCCTGTCGCCTTACGGGTCGCACCACACTGGGAGGACAGTAAATTGGATACCGATATCGGTGCACTGACGGTGATCTTCACCGAGTTCTATTATTGGGTGACCGTGCCACTCATGTTCCTGATCCACGTGGGCTTCTGCATGTACGAGGTCGGCGCCAGCCGCCACAAGAACCACATGCATACCGTTATGAAGAACACCATGCTCATGCCGCTGGTGACCATCACCTTCTTCTTCTTCGGATGGTGGATCTACTTCGCCTTCCCCAACGGTCCCGGCATCACCGGCGGCATCACGCAATCCGACAATGCCGTGCCATGGTCCGAACTGATGGGCACCCATCTGGGCGGCCCCGGACCGGCGCTCGAAAGCGCGCAGGGCTACGGCGCCGAACTGGGCAACGGCTTCTGGAACCGCCTGAACGGTGTGTTCTGGGCGGCCTTCCTGCTGTTCAGCTGGACCGCGGCCTCGATCGTATCGGGCGCCACAATCGAACGCATCCGGCCCACCGCCTTCTGGATTTTGGCCGTGGTCATCGGCTCGGGCACATGGATCATCGACGCGGCCTGGGGCTGGCACCCCGACGGCTGGATGGTCACCCAGCTGGGCTATCACGATGCCTATGCCTCGGGCGTGATCCACGCCATTGCGGGTGGCTTTGCCCTCGGCGTGATCGTCGTGCTGGGACCGCGGATCGGCAAGTTCTCTCCCGACGGAACACCGCGCAACATCAACCCGCACAACAAGTGGCTGGTGACGATCGGGCTCTTCCTGATCTATTGCGGCTTCTGGGGCTTCTACGTGGCCTGCAACGTGCCGATCATCGACCATGGCACGCTGGGCGGTGCCGAAGGCGTGGTGAACTTCACGGCCACGACGATCTATCTCACCCCCACAACCCTGTCGGCCATCGTGTTCAACTTCCTGATGTCGCTGTCGGGCGGCCTGCTGGCAGGCTACGTGGTGTCCAAGGGCGAGGCGTTCTGGACATACTCGGCGGGCCTTGCCGGCGTTATTACCGCTTCCGCGGGCAACGACCTCTACCACCCGATCCAGGCGATGCTGATCGGCGCCGTGGGGGCGGCCTGCGCGTACAAACTTCACTTCTGGGTCGAGCGCCGCTTCAAGATCGACGATCCGGTGGGCGCGGTGGCCGTGCACGGCTATGCGGGCTTCATCGGCCTGGTGATCTGCGGCTTCATGCTCTGGGGCCATCCGGCGACGGCGGCCTATCATGAAACCGTCGCGGTCATCACGCCCTGGGGTCAGTTCGCAGGTGCGATCATCATGTTCGGCGTGCTGGGCTTTCTGCCCGCTTTCATCGTGTCCAAGATCCTGATGGGCATGGGCATGTTGCGCGTCCCGCCCGCGGTCGAACTCGTCGGGCTCGACATGTCCGAGGAGATCGCCGAGGAAATGGACGCCATAGAGGTGTCCGAAGCCGACATCGCCGAGGCCAAGCGCCTTGGCCTGCTGACTTGAGGAGGGTCACGAAATGTCAACGACAGCTGTAGAAACCTGGGCAGGCGCCGACCTGTCCCAGATCGGCCCGATCTATCCCATGGTCGGCACCGAGATGATACTCGTGATCGTCGGCCTCCTGTTCTGGTTGGCGTTCCACGTCCTGCAAGCCAGGATCGAACGCCGTGAACTCGACGCCGACGAGGCGGCGGCCCACAGTCAAGAACGCATAGCGCGGGTATTCGAGGACGAGGCGCGGGAGTAAGACCTCTTCCGCGCGCCTTGAACGCCGGTCTTCGGGCCGGCGTTCTTTGTTTCACGCCTCGGGGAATACCGGCCTTGCATCTGCCGCTATGGACACGCCTGCGGCCCTCTGCCACTGATCGCGCCATGACCGTCCAGACCCCCATGCCCGAAGACGTCCAGAACCGCTCGATCGGGCTTGCCGCGGCCCTGGGCCTGCTGGTGATCTGGTCGGGTTTCATCGTTTTTTCCCGCGCGGGCGTGCAGACGGCGCTAACCCCCGGCGACATCACCGCGCTGCGGTTCATGGTGACAGGGGTCCTGTTGGCGCCCTTCGCCTGGGCGTGGTGGCCCCGGCACCTCGGCCCGGTTCCAATCGTGCTGATCGTGCTCTGCGGGTCGGGGGCCCTTTACGCAATGCTGGTCTACATGGGCCTGCGCTACACGTCGGCGGCCTATGCCGGGGTTTTCACCAATGGGGCGCTGCCCTTCTTCACCGTGCTGCTGGTGACCGCCTTCACCGGCACCCTGCCCAACCGCCTGCAAATCGTCAGCCTGGTGATCGTGACCGTGGGCGCCGTGCTGGTCGCAGTCACAGGCCTGCGGTCCACCGGCGAGGGCGCGGCGCTCGGCATCGTGTTCTTCCTGACCGCCGCGGCGATCCAGTCGATCTATATCTTCGGCGTGCGCCGCTGGCGGCTCACCCCGCGACAGGCACTGGTGACGATCAACATTCCGAACGCCTTGGGCTTCCTGCCACTTTGGTACTTCTTCCTGCCCTCGGGTTTGGCGCAGGCCGAGACCGGCACGATCCTCTTCCAGGCCGCCTACCAGGGGCTTGGCCCCGGCCTCCTGGCCATGGTGTGCTTTGCGCTGGCAGCCAATCACCTTGGCCCCACGCACACCGCGGGCTTTTCCGCCGCAGTTCCGGCCTCGGCGGCCCTGCTCGCCATTCCGGTCCTGTCGGAAATCCCCGGCCCGCTGGAATGGACCGGCATCGCGCTGGTGACCATCGGCCTCCTGATGCTGGTGCGCGCCCGCGACACCTGAGTCGCGCAGCGCAGCCCCACCGTGTCAGGGACAGCCGAACGGTACGAAGGTGCTCGCCATTCCCTCGTTCACCGTCATCTTCAGAAGCGTCTCGGCCAACCGCCATTCCTCGTCGGTCATCGGACAGATTTCGGCCTTTGCGGTACAGCCTTCGTCGATGAAAACCTGATTCTCGGTCAGGAACTCCATCCGCAGCCCCTCTGACCCTTGCAAGCTGATCGCATCACGCACCGACACTTCGTAAAGGCTGCACTTCCGGGCCGTCCATCCACCGTCTTCCTGGTCCGTGGCCGCCGCCGCTCCTGTGCCGGCCACACCGATCGCGGCGGCCATTACCGTGACCGCACGACCAAAGGGCATCCCTCTGCTTTTCATCGATATTCTGCCCTGCCCACTTTTGCGGAAAGGCTACGCCTCCGGATCGAGTGAGGCTACTAGCGTATAGCCTGTACGGCGGAATTCCGCCGACGCCCAGGGCAGGTGCCGGGTCCCTACCCACGCCGTGCCTGCCATGCCTCCACCCGGTCGACCCAGTGGCGATAAACCACATCCGCCGCCTTCAGGAAATGCGGCTTGTCGAACAGGTGCAGCATATGCCGCGGCAGGTGCGTTTTCGCATAGGCCGTCTCGGACCGCGCGTCGCCTACCGCCAGCCATCCCGCCTTGGCCCCCAGGTAAGGCGCCATCACCGTGCCCGACCCGCTGAAGCCCATGGCGAAACTGATGCCGTCGCGCGCTCCCACATGCGGCATCTGCGCGAAACTGAACCCGGTATAGCCGCTCCAGACATGGCTCAGTTTGGCCTCGGCCAGTTCCGGCCAGACCTCCACCATCGTCTGCCTCTGCCGCTCCGCCGCGACCGCCAGCGGCACGTCCCGCATCGCGGCTCGTCCGCCGAACAGGATTCGCTTGCCGTCCGGCGAAATGCGGAAGTAACTGTGCCGCGCCCGCGTCTCGACCATCATCCGCCGCCCCGGCGCCAGGTGCCCGATCAGGTTCTCCGGCAATTCCTCGGTGGCGATGATGAAACTGGGCAGCGGGAACACCCGCTTCACGTGCCAGCCGAAAGGCCGCGTGGTATATCCATTGGTCGCCAACACCACCTTGTCGGCCCGGATGCGCCCCTTGGGCGTGCGCGCCACATGCCGGGTGCCGTCGCGCTCCATCGCCTCGACGCGGGCATGGCTGACCACCGGCACCCCGCGCCGCCGCACCGCCTCCAGCATTCCGCGATGATACTTCGCCGGATGCAGCGCGCCATGCTCGGGAAACAGGATACCGCCGTGATAAATCCCGGTGTCGATTTCGCGCCCCAGCCCCTCGCGCTCCAGCAGCTCGACCTTCACCCGGCTCTTGTCACGCACCTTTGCCGCCAGCCGCTTCTGTCCTTCGAAATGCGACGCCGTATAGGCCAGCTGTACGCGCCCGGTCTGCTGAAAGTCACAGTCGATCTTCTCGTGCTTGATGAACTCCCGCGCCCAGTCCAGCGCAGGGGCCGCCTCGGCCAAAAGCGCGTCCGCCACATCAGCTCCGAATGCTGCCGCCATCTTGTCCCAGCTCAGCCGCGGATGCGCGCCCACCATCCCGCCATTGCGGCTCGATGCGCCTTCTCCCGGCACGCCCGCCTCGACCACCGCGACCCTGGCACCGCTGTCATGGGCGGCAATCGCCGCCGACAACCCGGTGTAGCCCGCACCGATCACCAGCACGTCGCAATGCTTCGGCAAAGCGTCCTGCGTGGCCTCCGGCGCCACCGCCTCCCACCACCACGGGCGGCCCGGTTCCGCCTCTCCTGTCCACTGCGTCATGATCACGCTCCTGTTGCCGCGCCCAGATTGCCCGCACGCGGCCTGCGGTCAAGCCTCGTTGCCGACAGCGCGCACCCCATTGCCGAACGCGCCCGAAACCTCGGCGCACGACCTTCAGAAGCAGCAGCCCCGCCATCGGAACCCTGGTGCGCGACGGCCGCCCGGCCGTCAGGAACCCATCCTGGCGCTGGCCGCCACCTGCCTTGGCCTGAAACACGCGGTCTTCCGCCCCGCCGCGCCGCAGGACGCGTGATTCACCCCTCTGTCGGCACCGCTCCGTCGTTGCCCTGACAACATGTCACAGGCCCCCTTTGCGCCTGTCCCGGCCGCTTTCTGCACACACCGGCATACATTCGCCGAGAGTCGCGGAATACTAGAGCGCGGGAATCACTGGGAAATTTTTGCATTCGTAAATAACTTTACTAGCTGCCGGATGCGATGGGGAAAGTATTTACAAATAAAAGTCAATGATCCCAACGGCTAAGTGTAAAATTTTACTAAAGGTTTTATAACGCCGCCAATGCGCGAATTGATATATGCCTCGAAGTCGAGGACCATTCCGTGCGGAGGAGGAGACATATGACAAATCAACCGGAAACAGGTGCGTCCACGTACCCGCCCAGTGCCGATTTCGCGGCGAATGCCCATGTCGACGCGGCGAAGTACGACGAGATGTACGCCGCCTCGATCAAGGACCCCGAGGCCTTCTGGGGCGCGCAGGGCAAGCGCATCGACTGGATCAAGCCTTACTCGAAAGTGAAAGATGTCGATTACACCTACGGGAACGTCTCCATCAAGTGGTTCGAGGATGGCACGCTCAACGTCGCCGCCAACTGCATCGACCGCCACTTGAAGGACCGCGCCGACCAGACCGCCATCATCTGGGAACCCGACGACCCCTCCGAGGACGCCCAGCACATCACCTACCGCCAGCTGCATGCCGAGACCTGCAAGATGGCGAACGTGCTGAAAAACCTCGGCGTCGGAAAGGGCGACCGCGTCGTGCTCTACCTTCCGATGATCCCCGAGGCGGCCTATGCCATGCTCGCCTGCGCGCGCATCGGCGCCATCCATTCCATCGTCTTCGCCGGCTTTTCCCCCGACGCCCTTGGCGCGCGCGTCAACGGCTGCGACGCCAAGCTCGTCATCACCGCCGACACCGCCCCGCGCGGCGGCCGCGTGACCAAGCTCAAGGACAACGTCAACCAGGCGCTCCTGCACGACACCACGGACGTCAAATGCCTCGTCGTCAAGCGCACCGGCGATCCCATCGCCTGGCGCCGCGACCTCGACTTCTGGCTCCACGA
>NZ_JASHIN010000014.1:0-129706 GCF_030733705.1 Roseovarius sp. MMSF_3298 | reverse complement strand
CCATGACCGCCCCCTTGGATTCGCACACCGCCCTTGCCATGCTCGACTGGCAGATTGATCTCGGCGCGACCGAGGCGATCGGCGACACGCCCGTAAACCGCTACGAAGTACCCGAAAAGCTGACACCGGCAAGGAAACCGGAGTCCGCGCCCCCCATCCCGGCCAAGCCCACCGAGGTCGACACCGCCGCCGAGGCCGGGTTCGCCGCCGCCGATGCTGGCTCCCTCGACGCGCTCAGATCCGCCCTCGCCGCGTTCGAGCATTGCGACCTGAAACGCGGCGCGCGCAATCTGGTGTTCTCCGACGGCCACCCCTCCGCTCGCCTGATGATCATCGGCGAGGCGCCGGGACGTGACGAGGACCAGCAGGGCAAACCCTTCGTCGGCCGCGCCGGGCAACTGCTCGACCGGATGCTCGCCGCCATCGGACACGCGCGCGGCAACGACGACGCCGACACCGGCGCCTATATCACCAACATCCTGCCCTGGCGCCCGCCGCAGAACCGCGACCCGAACCCGCAGGAAATCGCCATGATGCTGCCCTTCGTGGAACGTCACGTACAACTGGCCGACCCCGAGGTGATCGTGCTCATGGGCAATATCAGCTGCCAGGCCGCACTCGGCAAACGCGGCATCACCCGCCTGCGCGGCCAGTGGACGCAAGCGTTTGGCAAGCCCGCCCTGCCGATGTTCCATCCCGCCTACCTGCTGCGCAAACCACACGAAAAACGCGCTGCCTGGGCCGACCTGCTCGACCTCCAGGCCCGCCTCGAAGGACAGACATGAAGATCCTCGCCTTTTCCGACCTGCACCTCGCTCGCGCCCGCGCCGCCGACCTTGTCGGCGCCAGCGCCGAGGCCGACCTCGTCATCGGCGCTGGCGATTTCTGCAACCACCGCGCCGGGCTGGACGAGGCGATGGAGATGCTATCGGGCATCACGGCTCACATTGTCGCCGTCCCCGGCAACGCCGAAAGCTATCAGGAACTCACCTCGGCGGCCCTGCCGAATATGACCGTACTGCATGGTACCGGCACCAGCCAAGGCGACCTCTCCCTCTTCGGTCTCGGCTACGGCGTGCCGGTCACGCCCTTCGGCGACTGGTCCTGCGACCTGTCCAACGAAGAGGCCGCGACGCTGCTCGCCTCATGCGAGACCGCCGATATCCTTGTCTTGCATTCCCCGCCCAAGGGCGTCGCCGATCTTACCTCGCTGGACATGTCCGTGGGCTCCACCGCCATCCGCGACGCGATCGAGCGCATTCAGCCCAAACTGGCCCTCTGCGGCCATATCCACGACAGCTGGGGTGTGACCGGCCGCATCGGGGCGACGCAGGTGGTCAATCTCGGCCCCCGCCCCAACTGGTTCGAGCTCTGATGATCGACCCGCTCACCCTGCTGGCCTTCATCCCCGCCGCTGTCGCGCTCAACCTCACGCCCGGGGCGGACATGATGTTCTGCCTGGGCCTGCGCGGTGGCCCGCGTCCTGCCGTGGCCGCCAGCGCCGGGATCGTTCTCGGCGGCATGGTGCATGTCACGCTGGCCGGCCTTGGCCTCGGCGCAGCGATCGCCACCTTGCCGTGGCTCTTCGACGTGATCCGCTGGGCCGGCATTGCCTACCTGCTGTGGCTCGCGTGGCAGGCCTTGCGCCACCCACTACAGACCGGCGAGACGCCAGAAATCAAACCCTCCCGCGCCTTCCGCGATGGAATGATCGTGAACCTGACAAACCCGAAGGTGATCCTCTTCGTGCTGGCTTTCCTGCCGCAGTTTATCGACCCCTCCCAAGGCAGCATCTTGGCCCAGTTCCTGGTCTTCGGCGCGATAATCGCGGCGGGCGGTTTCATCGTCAATGCCGCCGTCGGCATATTCGCAGGCGGCCTTGGCCGCCGCATGGCCCGCTCGCCCGGCTTTGCCCGCGGCATCGGCTATGTCTGCGCCGCCATCTTCACCGGCCTCGCCCTGCGCCTCGCCCTGATCGAAAGGACCTGACCCGAACATGAGCCGCATCGATGAAACCAAGGACTTCATCCCGGTCCGCATCGCCGTCTTGACCGTCTCCGACAGCCGCGACCTCAGCCAGGACCGCTCCGGTGCCGTGTTGGTCGAACGCATCGAGGCCGCGGGCCATATCCTCTCCGACCGCATGGTCGTCCGCGACGAGCGCGACCAGATTACCGAGCAACTGCGCGAATGGATCGCCAGCCCCGAAATCGACGTTGTCCTTTCCACCGGCGGCACCGGCCTTACGGGCCGCGACGTCACGGTCGAGGCGCACAGGGATGTCTACGAAAAGGAAATCGACGCGTTCGGCACGGTCTTCACCATAGTTTCGATGAAAAAGATCGGTACGTCCGCAGTGCAATCCCGCGCGACGGGGGGCGTGGCGAACGGCACCTATCTTTTCGCCCTGCCAGGCAGCCCCGGCGCCTGCAAGGATGCGTGGGACGAAATCCTGGCCTACCAGTTCGATTACCGCCACAGCCCCTGCAATTTCGTCGAAATAATGCCGCGTCTGGACGAACATTTGCGACGGAAGTGACCTTTGGCCGCGTATCAGCCCCATGAAACCTTGCCGCGAGCGTCTATCTATATGGTATGACTGCCCCGCGCCAAGTGGCTTAAAAGGTTGATCTGAATGCGGTTCCTGCGCCACAGCCTGACCGGACTGTTCCTGCTGTCCCTGACAGTGGGCCTGTTCGCCTATGCCGGTCAGATCGTCTTTTCCGCTGTGCAGGAACGCATGAGCGCCGAAACCCAAGCGCCCGAGCGGCGCGAGCGTGTCTTCGCCGTCAACACCGTGACCGCCGAGCCGGGCACCCAGACGCCCGTCCTGACCGCCTATGGCGAGGTCGAAAGCCGCCGGACGCTCGAAATCCGCTCCGATGCGCCGGGCCGCGTGACCGAGTTGACCGCGCTGTTCGAGGATGGCGGCCGCGTCCGCGACGGGCAGGTTCTGGCCCGGATCGACCCTTCGGACGCACAATTCGCGCTGGACCTCGCCCGCGCCGATTTGACTGATGCCGAGGCCGAGGTGCGCGAGGCCGAGCGCGGCCTCAACCTCGCCCGCGACGAGCTTGCCGCGGCGCAGTCGCAGGCCGAACTGCGCAAAAGGGCCCTGGACCGCCAGCTTGACCTCGAAGAGCGCGGCGTTGGCACTGCCGCCGCCGTGGAACTCGCCGAACTCGACGCGGCCAGCGCCGAACAGGCCGTCCTGACCCGACGCCAGGCAGAAGCCACCGCCGAGGCCCGTGTCGACCAGGCACAGACCCGTCTATCGCGCAGCCGCATCGCGCTCGCCGAGGCGCAGAAGGCATTGGACGAGACCACCATCACCGCCCCTTTCACCGGCACGTTACAAGGCGTCAGCGTGGTCGAAGGTCGGCTCGTTTCCGCCAACGAGAAACTGGCCGATCTCATCGACACCTCCGCACTCGACGTGGCCTTCCGCGTCTCTACCGCCCAGCACCGCCGCCTGCTGGATGAAAACGGCGACCTGATCCTCGCGCCCGTCCGCATCCGTCTCGACGTCTTCGGTCTGGAAATGGAAACCACCGGCCGCATCACCCGCGACAGCGCCGGGGTCGAGGAAGGCCAGACCGGGCGTCTTGTCTATGCCCGCATCGACGACCCCCAAGGCCTCAAACCCCGCGACTTCGTCTCGGTCCTGATCGAGGAACCGCCCCTCGACAACGTCGTTCGTCTGCCCGCCACGGCGCTCGGCTCGGACGGCACCGTGCTGGCGCTGACGGCCGAGGACCGCCTGCGCGCCGTCCCCGTCACGCTGGTCCGCCGACAGGGCAATGACATCCTCGTATCCGGCGATGACCTCGACGGACTGGACATCGTGACCGAACGCAGCCCGCTTCTCGGCCCCGGCCTCAAGGTGCGCCCGCTGGGCAACGCGCGCCAGTCCGACGATACCGCCCAGATGCTGGAACTCAGCGAGGACCGCCGCGCCCGGCTGCGCCAGTTTGTCGAAGACAGCCCCGACATTCCCGCCGCCATGAAGACCCGCCTTCTGGGTCAACTCGAGCAGCCGGAAGTGCCGGCACGGACCGTGGAGCGGCTCGAACGCCGCATGGGCAGCTAACCCATGGTCCGCGATCTGCCCGAGAGCGCCGGCGGCATGCTCTCCTATTTCACCCGCCACCCCACCGCGGCGAACCTGCTGCTTGTCGTTCTTGTGGTCCTCGGCCTCGCCGCCGCGCCCCGGATGCAGGCACAGTTCTTCCCCGATGTCGTCGTGGACGAGGTCAGCGTCTCGGTTCTCTGGGACGGCGCCAGCGCCGAGGATATCGACGCGGGCATCGTGCAGGTTCTCGAACCCGCGCTTCTGGCCGTCGAGGGCGTGGAAACCTCTCAGGCCACATCCCGCGAAAACACCGCCAGCATCCAGCTTGAATTCGAGCCGGGCTGGGACATGGGCCGCGCCGCCGATGACGTCTCGGCCGCCGTCGACAGCATCACCGACCTGCCCGAAGAGGCCGAGGAGCCGCGCGTCACCCGCGGCGCATGGCGCGACCGTGTCACCGATATCGTCCTGACTGGCCCCGTCGCCACGCCCCAGCTCGGGCAGTTCGCCGACGAGTTGATCACCCGCCTCTACGACGCCGGCGTCACCCGCACCACGCTTCAGGGCGTCGCCGCGCCGCACACTATCGTCGAGGTGCCCACGACGAACCTCATCGCCTATGACATCACCATGGCCGAGATTGCCGCCGTGATCGCCGCCGAGGCCGACACCGACCCGGCCGGCGACGTGACCGGCGGCGCCACACGCGTCCGCATCGGCACCGAGAAACGCGACACCGACCAGATCGAGGCGCTGATCCTGCGCTCCAACCCCGACGGCTCCAAGCTTACCATCGGCGACGTGGCCAATGTGCGGGTCGAAGGCATCGACCGCGAACGCCAGTATTTCGTCGGCGAAAACCCAGCCCTTCAGATCCGCGTCGACCGCTCCGCCAATGGCGACGCACTCGCCATCCAGGCACAGGTCGAAGAGATCGCCGCCCGGATGGAAGCCACCCTGCCCGAAGGCACGGAACTGACGCTCATAAACACACGCTCCGACGCCATCTCCGGCCGACTCGACATGCTCATGGACAATGGCCTGACCGGCCTCCTGTTAGTGGTGTCGCTGCTGTTCCTGTTCCTCAACGCTCGCACCGCCTTCTGGGTCGCCGCGGGCATTCCCGTCGCAATGCTGGCAGCGATCGCGCTGATGTACGCGGCGGGGCTGACCATCAACATGATCTCGCTCTTCGCGCTCATCATCACGCTCGGCATCGTGGTGGACGATGCCATCGTGGTGGGCGAACATGCCGACGCCCGTGTACGCAAATATCGCGAAAACCCCGTACAAGCCGCCGAACGCGCCGCCCAGCGCATGGCCCTGCCCGTTTTCTCCGCCACCCTGACCACGCTCATTGCCTTCTTCGGTCTGGTCGCCATCGGCGGGCGCTTCGGCGACCTCATCATCGACATCCCCTTTACCGTGATCGTCGTCCTGACGGCCTCGCTGGTGGAATGCTTCCTGATCCTGCCGCATCACATGTCCCATGCGCTCACCCATGCGGGCAAGGAGCGCTGGTACGACTGGCCCTCGCGCACTGTGAACCGCGGCTTCGTCTGGCTGCGCGAACGTGCCTTCCGCCCGTTCATGGCGCTGGTCATCCGCGCCCGCTACCCGGTGCTTGCGGGGATCATCGTGCTCCTGGCTTCGCAGGCCGCGCTCTTCATCAAGGGCGACGTGCAATGGCGCTTCTTCAACGCCCCCGAACGCGGCAGCGTGACCGGCAACTTCTCGATGGCCCCCGGCGCCACGCGCGAGGACACACTGGCCATGATGCGCCAGATCCAGACCGCCGTCGAAGACCTCGGCGCCGACTACGAGGACCGCTACGGCGCCAACCCCATCAAGTTCGCCATCGCCCAGATCGGCGGCAATTCCGGCGGCGGCCTTGCCGGTGCCGACACCAAGGAACCCGACCAGCTGGGCGGCATATCCATCGAACTGATCGACCCCGACCTGCGCCCCTATTCCTCCTTCGCCTTCGTGGCCGAGTTGCAGGACGCCGTCACCCGCCACCCCCTGACCGAGGAACTCAGCTTTCGCGGCTGGCGCTCGGGCCCCGGCGGCGACGCGCTCGACGTCGAATTCTACGGCGCCAGTGCCGAGACGCTGAAAGACGCCTCCGAAGCGCTCAAATCCGCGCTGCTCGACTACCCCGAGGTATCGGCGGTCGAAGACAACTTGGCCTATGACAAGCAGGAATTGATCCTCGAACTCACGCCGCAGGGCCAGGCGCTGGGCTTCACCATCGACGGCATGGGCAGCGTCCTGCGCAACCGCCTCAACGGGATCGAGGCCGCGACCTATCCCGACAGCGCCCGCAGCGCCGAAATCCGCGTCGAGGTGCCGGAATCCGAGCTCACCGCCGACTTCCTCGAACGCATGCAGATCCGCGCGCCCACCGGCGCCTACGTGCCACTGGCGGATATCGTCAGCGTGACCGAGCGCGTGGGCTTCTCCACAATCCGGCGCGAGAACGGCATCCGCCACATCAATGTCACCGGCGACATTTCCGAAGATGACCCCGCCCGCGCCGCCGAGATCAGCACCGCTCTCGAGACCGAGATCCTGCCCCGCATTGCCAGCGTCCACCAGGTCGAATGGCAGCTTGGCGGCCTCGCCGAACAGGAAAGCGAGTTTCTTAACGACGCCCGCCTCGGCCTGATCCTGACGCTGACCGGGATCTACCTCGTCCTCGCCTGGGTTTTCGCCAGCTGGACGCGGCCCATCGTGGTGATGTCGATCATCCCCTTCGGTCTTGTCGGCACGATATACGGGCACGCCTTTTGGGAGGTGCCGCTGTCGATGTTCACGGTCGTGGGGCTCTTGGGCATGACCGGCATCATCATCAATGACTCGATCGTGCTAGTGACAACCATCGACGATTACGCCAAGGAGCGCGGCATCGTCCCCGCAATCATCGAAGGCGCCGTCGACCGGTTGCGCCCCGTCATGCTGACGACGCTTACCACGGTGCTTGGCCTCACCCCGCTTCTGTTCGAGCAATCCACACAGGCGCAGTTCATCAAACCCACGGTCATAACGCTGGTCTACGGCCTGGCCTTCGGCATGGTCCTCGTCCTGCTGCTGGTACCCGCGATCATTGCCATCCAGTCCGACGTCGCGCGACAGACCGCCTCCCTGCGCCGCGCCCTGCGCTCAAAACCCGGGGAATTGCGCGGTATCATGCTGGTGGGCGGGGTGGCCATCGCGGCGCTCTTCGCCGCCACGCTGGGTTTTGCGGCACTGACCGGCAGCCTGCCCGGACCGATCGCCGCGCTGGCCTTTGGATCCCCGATGCCGAAAGCACTGGTGCTCTTCATCGCGGGAACCCTTATGATCGTGGTTCTGCTCTATACCGCCGTGGCCCTGCGCCACGCCTTTCGCCGTCAGCCCGCCGAACAGCCCTGAATATCCACGGCACCACCCCGGCTCAGCACGGTAAAGCGTAGGCCCCTGCGGTCGACCGCAAAGGACCGCCCGTCGACATGGCTCAACACCGTCCGCGCGATCAGCCTGTCGCCCTGCCGCGTGGTCTCGGGCGGCGAGACCCAGACCTTGGGGTCGCTTGATTCGACCACCGCGTATTCCGACACGCCCAGCTTCGGCATTCGGATCGTCGCGGTCAGTTGCACGCCACCCGCCACGGGCGACAACCGGCAGGCAACGCTCCGCACCCCGGCCTCGTCGGCACCATAAGGCCGCGCGGTCAGGGCCGCGACGATGGCGGGGTCCGGCTTTTTCGCGGCACTCGGCAAGACCTGCGCCACGTTCACGCTGACCGGCACGCAGATATCCTTGCACACACCGATTTGCAGCTGGCCTTCCAGCCGCACGTCACGCCCACCCGCCTTGGGGCGGATGTGCAACGGCACAACCACGTCATCATCGTACCCGATGGTCATAAACCCGAATTGCGGCACCGGCTTGGGGGCGGGCCAGATCACGTCGACCCCCGAAAGGTTGCGCGATCCGCGCCAGTTGAACAGCGGCGGCACACCGGCCTCACCCGGACTGCGCCAATAGGTCTTCCACCCCGGTGCAAGGTCCAGCCGCAAAGCGGCGTAGTGACTGCCATCCGACGCCCGCCATCCGGGCAGCACATCGACGCGCACCATATTGGCGGTATCCTGGGCCGACACCGGCGCGGCACAGACCGCGATCAGGGCGGCTTTCAAAAGGGTCATGATCTTCTGCATGGGGCCTCTCATGGCGGGTTTCATCGGCTTTGCCAATTCACATTGAAGCGAGAAATCCCGGCACTCTCAAGGCAGGATGGTTGCACAGAACGCCCCGCACCTCCATCATGTGACCTGTAATCTAACCACCGGGGACCGCCTTGAGCGACATCGACCTGACCGGAAAACTGCTGATCGCCATGCCCGCCATGGGCGACGACCGCTTCGCGCAGTCGGTCGTCTTCATCTGCGCCCATTCACCAGAGGGCGCGATGGGTCTCATCGTCAACAAGCGCGCCGACGACCTGCGCCTCAGCGACCTTCTGGAGCAACTCGAGATCGCGCAGGGCCAGGACATGACCAACCTACCCGTACATTTCGGCGGCCCGGTGGAACATGGCCGCGGTTTCGTGTTGCATGATTACGGCTACCACTCTGCAATCTCCACACTCGACGTGAACGACGATTTCGCCATGACCGCGACGATGGACATCCTGGAGGACCTGGCGCTTGGCCGTGGTCCGCTGCGCAACATCGTGGCCTTGGGCTATGCCGGCTGGGGCCCCGGCCAGCTGGAAAGCGAATTGTCCCAGAACGCCTGGCTCACGGTCGAGGCCGACAAGGAAATCGTGTTCTCCCACGCTGACGCAACCAAGTGGGAATCCGCCCTGCAAAAGCTGGGCGTCAGCTCCGTCACGCTCTCCTCCGAGGCCGGCCACGCCTAGCCAAAAGCTTTATCAAAGCTTTTGGCAAAACTTTTGCGGAAAAGTTTGGCGATTGTATATTTGACAAACCCACGCTGAGTACCTATATTCTTATCAAGACGATAGGAGTTAGAAATGTCCGTACTCAGCAAACCTTACATGCACGACGAGGCCGCAGCTTTTGCGCACGTTGAGAGCATCCTTTGGGCCGATGGTCCGGTTTGCCCGCACTGTGGAGTAGTAGACCGCGCCTATCGTCTTGAGGGCGTCCGCACGAAGGCCAGCAAGAAGCACCCCGAAGGCAAAGAGCGCCACGGCCTCTGGAAGTGCCGCGATTGCCGCAAGCAGTTCACGGTTCGCAAGGGCACGATCTTCGAGGAAAGCCACATTGAGATGCACAAGTGGCTGCAAGCAATTCACCTGATGGTGTCCAGCAAGAAGGGTATCAGCGCCCACCAGCTTCACCGCGTTCTGGAAATTACGCACAAGTCCGCGTGGTTCATGGCGCACCGTATCCGCGAAGCTATGCGTAACGATAACAGTGTTGATTTCGGCTCTGGCGGTGGCACGGTCGAGGTGGACGAGACGTTCATCGGCGTTGACCGCACGAAGAAACCGCACGGCTCCAAGAAAGGCCGTGGCTACGCACACAAGCACAAGGTCTTGACGCTGGTGGACCGCAACACGGGCCGCGCGAAAAGTATGGTCGTGGATGATCTGAAAACCGCAACGCTTCTGCCGATCCTGCAAGAGAACATCGCCAAGGAAGCTGTAATCTACACTGACGAAGCGGGCCAGTACAAGTTTCTGAGCCGTGACTTTGCTGGTCATGATTTCGTCCGCCACGGTCAGGGTGAATATGGTCGCGGTACCGTCCACACAAACACGATTGAAGGCTATTTCAGCATCTTTAAACGAGGAATGAAGGGCGTATATCAGCATTGTGCAAAGAAGCACCTGCACCGCTATACTGCTGAGTTTGAGTTTCGGTACAACAACCGCTCAGCAAATGGCATCGAGGACACTGATCGTAGCCAACTTGCGTTGCAGGGTGCAAAAGGCAGGCGTTTGTTCTACACTTACCACGCCTGAAAGCGGTCCGGTCAGTCGTGTGCATCGTGACTGGTTCCTGGCCGCAAGGGAAGAAAAGTGATGGAGTACGATAAAGAGAAGTTCAAGCTTCTGATACATCACGTGGTCTGGCAGGTGCGGGACCGCGACGGGTGGGGCTTGACCAAACTCTTTAAGGTTCTGTGGTTCTTTGAGGCTCGTCGTTACGCTCTGCATAATGATATTTTCTCAGGCGCTAAGTACCAACGTGATGAGTTTGGGCCGCGACCCAAAGGCGCTTACCCACTGCTAAGCGAAATGGAAAAGTCTGGCATGATTTCAGTCGTGGACACGGCGTTTCATGATCACAAGATGCGTCGTCCTGTCCCGAGCCAGCCCCCGAAGCCGGGGTTGCTTAACGCCGATCAGGCAAAGGAACTGCAATATTGGATTGATTACGTGGATGGCAAATCCGCTTCGGAAATCAGCGAAGAATCTCACGACTATGGTTGGGAGATTGTCGGGCAAGGCGATGATCTGCCGCTGCACGCCATTTTGGCAGAACGGATCCGGGATCCTGAGGGCGCCGAGTTAGACTGGGCTATGAGCCGCGCTAGGGAGTTAAGTCTACCCTAATTATGAAGCGTCAATTGATTGAAGAAGAATGTGTGCGGTTAGCGGTCAACGAAGCAGAAGGCAGGTGGGCTAGGGCAGACGTTTCTTGGGAGACTGCGACCTTTGTAATCGCCAATGACCCAGAGGAAGGGATGGCTCTAACAGAAAGCGGAAAGACCCGTTCTTTCACTTTTCAGGGCAGTGTCTCTATCGGTATGCCCTCGCTCACCGTCATTTACGAGGATCAAGACCCGTTTCTAATCATACACGAAGTTAAGTTTTGGGAGCCTAAGCGCTATGTCAGAACGTTCCACTAGCCAGATCGACAAGTTCAAAGAAGCCGCCCGCCAGCTAGAGACGGACGACGACGAAGAGCGGTTCGAGAAGAAGCTAAAGAAGCTGGTTAAGCAGAAGCCCGGCAACGTTAGGGATGAAGATAATGGCAAGTGACTTGGAGACGTTCGGTGAGGTTGCGCAGGCCCTGCAGGGCATCCGCGATCAACTTTCTCTGCACGTCAAAGTGTTTGCTGCGTCCGTAGTTGTCGGATTGGGTGTTATCGGCTTTTTGTATAACAAGATGGATACCGTTGAGACGGCGGTAACCAAAAACACCGTGATTCTTGAGCGCCTTGAAGCGCAAATGAATAAGGTTGCGGCTGACGCTGGCGCGATCCGCGAAAGCGTACAAACAGTAAGCGCAAAACCTAGCCAGAAATCGTTTCCTGGGTACGTAGGCGTTAGCTCAGAAGACGCCACACGTGACGAGGTAATAAAGAATCTCAAAGCCGTAGAGGAAGGTTGGATATTTATCCCCGCCGAAAACATAGGAGAGGAAATGACCAGTGAGTGACCTTGAAATCCGAATGAAAATTGCGGAGTGGGTAGCCAAGACGGCTCTGCCGCCCATTGAGCAAAAGCAGGCAGCAGAGCATCTATATCACTTTATCACTATGCAGACTTGCGGAACCCCCGCACAGCTTTAAGGCACTCAGCGTAAGTGTCTAAGACCCATTCGCGTGACACAGGTTTTTCTCCATGTGAGTACAATTGGACGCCTTCTACGTTGGAAATCTCTTGCATGAGTTTGAAGGCAACCTGTTCTGGCGAGTTTTCCCCAATGTGAACTACAGCGTTATCGGCCATTCTCGAATCTCCTTTAAACGGAGTCCGAGGGTGCATTTACGTTAGTGGTTTGTCAAATATACAATCGCCAATAGTTTTGGCCCGCCCCGTCTCACGCGGCGTAATCAGAGCCTTCCGCGTCGAGAATCGCCATCAGTTCCGCCAGGTGTCGGTCGCCCTGCTCTGGATAGTCTTCCATCTCCCGCGCGGTCTTTTCGGCCACCTCGTCCGACAGCACCCGCAACGTCTGGCCCGTCTGCAACGCGCGGATATACGTCTCCGCCGCCCGCTCGAAATAATACATCCGGTTAAAGCAATCCGCGACCGTGTCACCCATCACCAGGATACCGTGGTTGCCCATGATCATAACTTTCTTGGACGGATCCCCCAACATCTGGGCACAGCGCTCGCCCTCATCCTCGAAAGCAAGCCCGCCGTAGCCGTCGTCGATGACGTAGCGGTTGAAGAAGGTGGCGCAGTTCTGGTCGATCGGCGGCAGAGTGCTGTCGGCCAGGCTGGCCAGCACCGTGGCGTGGATCGAATGCACATGCATCAGGCAGCGGTGGTGCGGACAGGCCCGATGCACCCCGCCATGTAGCCCCCATGCAGTCGGATCCGGCGCGCCGGGCCGGTCCAGCGTCTGGGGATCTTTGGCGTCGATCAACAGCAGGTCCGACGCCTTCACCCGGCTGAAATGCACCTGGTTGGGGTTCATCAGGAATTGCGTTCCGTCATCGTTGACCGACAGGCTGAAATGGTTCGCCACAGCCTCATGCATGTTCAACCGTGCGGTCCAGCGAAACGCCGCGGCCAGCTCGACCCGCTCTTTCCAGTGGGCAATGTTGGGGGTGGTCGCGGTGTTGGTCTGCAACATGATACATCTCCATTCCGGGTTTTTTCAGCACCCTGCGCCAGTGCGACCGAAGTTGCAATCTGCGTGACACCCACGTCACGACAGCCAGCAGCATAGCGAAAGAAAATGTGGCCGCGCGGCGGCACGACGAGGCACATGGGGCCCCTCACGCCGAAACAGGGTCTCCCGCAAACATCTTCAGCTTCGTTCCGGCCTCTTTCAACGCTTGCCGGACATGGTCCGCGATGTCGACAGCGGTGGGCGTGTCGCCATGCAGACAAATCGTATCGATCCGCGTGGGAATGCGCTTGCCGCTTTCCGTGATGATCGCCCCGGCCCCCACCATCTCGACCATCCGCGCGGCAGCGGCCTCGGGGTCGTGAATGACGGCCCCCGGCTGGCTGCGATCAACCAGCGTCGCGTCGTCGTTATAGGCGCGGTCGGCAAAGATCTCGCAGGCCGCCCGACAGCCAAGTTCGGCCACCGCCTCCTGCTGCGCCGTGCCCGCCAGCACCATGATGATAAGCTCCGGCGCGACCGACAACGCGGCCTCGTAACAGGTCATCGCCACCGCCTTGTCCTCCGACGCCATGTTGGCCAGCGCCCCGTGCAGCTTCAGGTGCCGCACCTCGGCCCCTTCCGCCCGCGCAATGCCCAACGCCGCACCCAGCTGATAGCGCACCAGGTTACCGAGGCTCTCTGCCGGCAGGGACATCCGACGCCGCCCGAAGCCCTGCAGATCGGGAAACCCCGGATGCGCCCCGATGCCCACACCGCGCTCTGCCGCCGCGCGCATTGTCTTGGCCATCACGTCCCAGTCCCCGGCGTGCTGCCCACAAGCGACATTGGCCGAGGTCACGATATCCAGCACGGCAGCGTCGTTGCCCATCACCCAGTGGCCAAAGCTTTCGCCCATATCCGCGTTCAGGTCCACCGTCGTCGTCATGTCTCTTTCACCTCCTAAAGCTCTCGTCCGGCCGTGGCACCGCTGATCAGCTGGTAGGCCAGAAGATTTCGTATGTCATGCGGGTCGCGCACCAGCGGTGTCAGCGCCGATCGCAGCCCCTTGCGATGCGTTGCGGCACGGCGCTCGGCCTCCACCGCCTCTTCGAGCGTCACGAACCGGAACCGCAGCGCCGTGCCAGGCGCAGCCTGCACCACTGTCGGCAGGTCGCATGGCAGTACAGACGCGATCCGCGGGTATCCCCCCGTTGTCTGGCACTCGCCCAACAGCACGAAGGGCGCGCCGTCGCCGGTGATCTGAATGTCCCCGGGCACCACCACTTCGGACAGCACACTCAGGCCCGCATCGCTATGAAAGCCCTCGCCGTCGAAATCCAGCCGCACCCCCATGCGGCTACCTCGCGCATCGCGCTTGAACCGGGTCGTCTCGAACCGCTCGATCTGGCCGGCGTCGAAGAAATCCGTCTGCAGGCTCGGCACGACACGCACCGTGCCCCCCGCGAAGCGGGGCTCGACCGGCAGCAGCCGGTTCACCTCCACAGGGGCGCTCTCCTCGCCGATTTCCAGCCGCGCCTCGGACTCAACCGCCGATCCCAGCCCACTTGCCACGTGAACGCTGCGCGACCCAAGGCACGTTTCGCCGGCAAAACCGCCACCCACGTGCAGATAGCCGTAACTGCCCGCCTCGGCCCCGCCGATGGTCAGCCGCGCCCCGGCGGGCAGGGCATGGCTGGCGTGCCAGGCCACCCTTGTGCCGTCGATGGCCGCCCGCATCGGTGCGCCGGTCAGGGCGATACGCATGTCGCTGTCCGCTTCGAACTCGCCGCCCATCCCCGCCATTTCCAAAGCGGCCAGCCCGTCATCCTGTCCCAAAAGCGCCGCGCCCTCGGCCAGCGCCAACCGGTCGGCGGCACCGCCCGGCGACAACCCAAACCCCATGTAGCCCGGCCGCCCCCGGTCCTGCAGCGTCAGGCCAGGGCCCGCGCGGCGTACGATCAGCGCCCGGCTCATGTCACCTCCTTCGCGCGGGCACCGCCATCGGGATCGTCCTTCATCGCCTCAAGGCGCTCCCGCGACACCGGCTCGAACCGCACCGCGTCGCCCGGGCGCAGCACGAAGGGCGTGTCGGCCTCGGGCCGGAACAGCCGAAACCCGGTCTGCCCGATATGCCGCCACCCGGTCGGGGTGGAAACGGAGAACAGCACCAACTGCCGGATCGCAACCGCCAGCGCGCCCTCGGGGATGCGCTCGGTCAGGGCCTTCTGGCGGGGGATGTCCCAGTCCGGCCCAAGCTCGCCCAGATAGGGCTGACCGGGGGCGAACCCGATGGTCTGCACCCGCACGACCGTCTCCGAGATCGAGGCAATCGCCTCGTCCGCTGTCATCCCCGCCGCCGCAGCGGCCTCTTCCAGCTGCGGCGCAAGGTCGGTGCCGAAGACCGTCGGAATACACCATTCCCGCCGCCCCTGCGGCAGGTCGGCTTCGTACCAGTCGCGATCCTGCAACAACGCATCGAGATCGGCGCGCAACCCGGCGTGATCGCGGTGCACCGGATCGAACCGGACATAAGCCGAGACCAGCGATGTGGATGTCTCCTCCACCCCCTCCGGCGCCGCCCGGTCCAGCGCGGCGCGAAAGGCCAGCGCGGCGCGGTTGGCCGGCTCGCTCAGGCGATCGCCGAAGCTGACCAGCATCCCGTCCACTCCAACGGTGCGGATCCTCGGCCAGTCCGATGCGGCCACCTGCTCTGTGCCAGTGTCGCTCATCCTACATCTGCCCCGGCAGGAAGGTGACGATGGATGGGAAGACCGAGATGATCACCAGCGCCGCCACCATAAGCAAGAAGAACGGCAAGGCCGCCTTGGCCAGGTAAAGAATGTCGCGCCCGGTCAGCGATTGCAGCACGAACAGGTTGAAGCCCACGGGCGGCGTGATCTGCGACATCTCAACCACGATCACGAGGAAGATGCCGAACCACATGGGATCGATCCCGGCCTCGTTCACCATCGGCATGATCACGGATGCCGTCAGCACCACGACCGAAATCCCATCCAGGAAACAGCCCATGATGACGAAGAACACGGTCAGCGCGGCCAGCAGCGTGAAAGTCGACAGCCCCAGCGACCCGATCCATTCCGCCAGGATGCGCGGGATGCCTGTGAACCCCATCGCGACGGTCAGGAACGACGCACCCGCCAGGATGAAGGCGATCATGCAAGACGTCACGGTCGCGCCCATCAGCCCGTCGATGAAGCTCTGTTTCGTCAGCGTCCCGGTGCTCCACGACAGGATCAGCGCCAGCACCACGCCCACCGCGGCGGCATCCGTGGGCGAGGCGAGCCCGGCATATATCGAGCCGATCACGCCGAGGATGAGCAACATGACCGGGATCAGCCGCCGCGACCGGCGCAGCCGCTCAATGAAACTCACCGCCAGCGACTCGTCGGGCAGCCGCGCACGGTTCAACAGCGCCCACAGGATCACGTAGCCCAGGAACAGCCCCACCAACAGAACGCCGGGCAGGACGCCCGCCACGAAAAGCCGCGCGATGGATTGCTCGGTCGCCACGCCATAGACGATCAGGATGATCGACGGCGGGATCAGCAATCCCAGCGTGGCCGAGCCGGCCAGTGTGCCGATCACCATCTTTTCGGGATAGCCCCGCTGCGTCAGCTCCGGGATCGACAGCTTGCCGATGGTCGCCGCCGTGGCGGCGGACGACCCAGAGACTGCGGCGAAGATCCCGCAGGCGAAGACGTTGACATGCAAAAGCTGCCCCGGCAGCCGGTTCATCCAGGGCGACAGGCCCGCGAACATGTCGTCCGACAGGCGCGAGCGGAACAGGATCTCACCCATCCAGATGAAGAGCGGCAGCGCGGCCAGCGCCCAGTTGTTGCCATGCCCCCAAAGCGTGGTCGCCATGACCAGCCCCAGCGGCGCGTCGCTGAACAGCGCCATGGCGGCGATGCCCACACCCAGAAGCGCAAAGGCCACCCACAACCCCGCGCCCAGAAACGCGAACAGCAGGACCAGCAGGATGATCGAAAGAACCGTGACGGACATGGGCGCACCTCACTCGTTGAGAAGGTTTTCGCCCTTGCCGGTCCAGCTGGCAGAGCGTCCGCGCAACAGCGCGACAAGCTCGTCGGTCAGCGCGATGGCAAGAATGATCAATCCCAGCGCCACCGGCACCTGCGGGATCCAAAGCGGCACCGACACCATGCCGGAACTCTTGTCGCCGAACTCGTGCGACTCCAGCACCAGCAGGATCATGAACCACGCGGCATAGGCGGACATGACAAGGCCGATCGCGGTGACGACAATTTCCAAAGCGTGTCGGCTGCGCTCCCCCAGCGCCTGCGTGACCAGCGACACCCGAATGTGCCCGCCGGCCCGCAGCGTATAGGCCAGCGCCAGGAAACTCGCGGCGGCCAGGAAGAACCCGGTGAAATCGGCGTAGGACGGGATCGTGACCCCAAGCCCCTTGCCCGTCAGCCCCACGGTGATCTTGTCGGCCAGGTTCAGCGCCACCTGCGCGAAAACCAGCACGACGATGGCAAGGATGAAAAGCGCCGCCAGCCCGCCGGCCGCACGGTAAAGCGTGTCGAGAACGCGCCGCATGAGGTGTCTCCCTGTTTGGATGAAGGATGGCCCGGGCGCGACTTGGCGCGCGCCTCGGGCCGGTATGCGTGCGTCAGCCTTCGTAGGCGTCCAGAAGCTGTTGACCGGTCTCGCCGGCCTCTTCCTTCCACGCTTCGAGCATCTGGGCGCCGATCTCTTGCAGGCCGGTCGTCAGTTCCTCGGACGGCTCGACCACGGTGATGCCGTTGTCTTTCAGGACCTGCGTCATCTCCTCGGCTTCGGATTTGCTCATCTCCCAGCCGCGCGCCTCGGCGGCCTCCGCGGCTTCCAGCACGGCGGTCTGCGTGTCCTCGTCCAGACGGCGGAAGGACCGCTTGTTCACCACGACGATGTTCTTCGGAATCCACGCCTGGATGTCGGTGTAATGCGTCAGGAAATCCCACGCCTTGGAATTCACCCCGGTCGAGGGCGAGGTGATCATCGCCTCCACACGCCCGGTGCTGAACGCCTGCGGAATATCCGGCACTTCCACCTGCGTCGGCGCAGCGCCGGCCAGGTTCGCGAACTGCTCCAGCGTGGCGTTGTAGGTGCGGAATTTCAGACCCGCCAGGTCATCGACCGACGTGATCTCCTTGGTGGTATACAGCCCCTGCGGCGGCCACGGCACGGCGTAAAGCGGCATCAGCCCCTGCTCGTCCAGCAGCTGCGTGATCACCTCTTCCTGCGCGGCCCACAGCGCCTGCGCCTCGTCATAGCTGGTGGCCAGGAAGGGCAGCGAATCCGCCCCGAAGACCGGGTTGTCGTTCGCCAGCAGCGACAGGAAGAACTCGCCTGCCGGCACTTGACCGCTGCGGACGGCCTTGCTGATCTCGGGGTGCTTGAACAGCGAGCCCGCGGAATGGACCTTGATCGCCAGGTCGCCGCCGGTCGCCTCCTCGACGTCCTTGGCGAACTCCGCGATGTTGACCGTGTGGAACGTGGCATCCGGATAGGGCGTCGGCATGTCCCACGTCTCGGCCTTGATCGGCAGGGCCAGCGCCGCCACGGCAACCGCCGCGCCACCCAATGTCTTCATCAGTGTCATCACATTTCTCCCTGTGAATTATTCAATGTCGGAATATTGACGATACGCTTGCAATTTGTCAACGTTTTGTCAAATCGGGTTTGCTATCGGCGAATGGCTTGGCCCACTCATGCAGCGGCAGGCCAGCCTACGCGGCCACCCTCAAAGCATTGTGCGACGGCTTTGAATGTGAAAAAGTCAACGAAATGCCAGCGTTTCGCCAAAGAAAGAAGGGCCGAAGAATGGAAAAATCCCAATCGGAAAACCGCCGTATCGTCTCCTCACGCCATCTGGCCGAGGGCGAAGGCTGGGAACTTTCCGAATTCGAATTCGGCCTGATCATCGCCTACAACGCGTTCTCCCGCTGGATGACTCGCTGCATGGCCGCCGCCGGACAGGGCGAGCTCAACCCGCTCGACATCCTGATTCTGCACAACACCAACCACCGCAACCGCGACAAGCGCCTGTCCGACATCTGCTTCCTGCTCAACATCGAGGACACGCACACCGTCAATTACGCGCTGCGAAAGCTGTCCAAGGCCGGTCTGATCGTGTCCGAAAAGCGCGGCAAGGAAGTGTTCTATCGCACATCGGACGCGGGCAGCGCGCTCTGCCAATCCTACCGCGACGTGCGCCGCCAATGCCTGCTTGACGCGTCCGGCGGCACCGGCCTGAGCGGCGAGGAACTGCGTGAAATTGCCCGCATCCTGCGCGGCCTTTCGGGCCAGTACGATCAGGCCAGCCGCGCGGCCGCCTCACTTTAGCACCCCTCGATTTTCCCGGGGGCGCGGCGCCCGACTCCACTGCCGCGCCCACCACAACTCGCGCTCACCCCTTTCACGAACCATCCGCTCGAAATACGTGAGCGCGGAATGGAGCTTTGTCAGGTTGCCGGCTCGACCGGGTAAGCTGCAACAAGCCGCCTATACGCGTGATCAATCCACAAAGCCGCCGCAGCTCGGCCCGCAGACCTCCGGGCTCCGGGGCGTAAGGACCTGCCTCCTCTGACGTGTCGGCGTTGAACGCCCAATTCCGAAATCCTCGCCGGCTTCACCTCGGGTGCGCTCGCTGATCACCGAAGTCTTGATAAGCGCGAAGCAAGGCGCTTATTCCTCGCGGAAGGCGCGCTCGAATTGATCCATGAGTGGCCTTGCAAAATAGGACGCGGCTGTTTGCTCTTGTGTCGAAAGGTAGATTTCTGCAGGCATTCCCGGCAACAGGACGAGGCCGTCCAGCCGGTTCATCTCTTCAGGCGGAATATCAACATTGCCGATGTAGAACGGCTCGCCGGTTGCGCTCGAAATAGTGGTCGCAGGTGATATCTGCGAAATCACACCGAGGATCTCGGGCGTCGTACGATGGTTGAACGAAGAAAAGCGAATGCGGGCACTCTGATCGAGATAAACCTGGTCAATCGAAGTGGTGGGCAATTGCACCTCTATCCGCAATTCTGCGGACGATGGAACAATCGTAGCCAGAACTTCCGCCGGCGTGATGACACCACCTTCGGTAAAGACCGACAACTCGTTGATGCGACCGGAAATCGGTGCACGTATCTCGGTCCGTGACAGCCGGTCCTGCACAGCTGTCAGCCTGTCGGACAATTCCTGTATGCGTGTTTCCACAATCGAGAGTTCCCGCTGCGCCTCGTTCCGGGCGACCTCGTCCACCGAGAGGATACGCATCTCGATTTCGCTAATACGGGAACCGGAGCGCGCGATATTCGCGTCGAGTTCACCAAGTTTGCCGCGCATCTGAACAAGCTCGCGTTTCGCCTCGTCAACGCGCGGCGTCTGGATCAAACCCTTCTCGAACAGGCTGACAACCCGATCATGGCTTTCCTCGACCAGCGCCAGTTCATCGACCAGGGCAGAACGCTGCGATTCCAGTGCCACAATCTCCTCTTCTACCTGCACGATGCTGAGTTCAAGTTGCTCGCGCTGGTTGGTGCGGTTCTTGATATTGCCGGCGTGCAGACGAAGTTCCCCTGACATCAACTCGCTTTGCTGCGGGTCCGCACTGGCGAAGCGCTCGGGGAAACGGATTTCTTCCTCGCCGTCACGATCAGCAATCAGTCGGGCACGCCGCAGTTCGGCCTCGTCAAGCTGAACCGACAAGATCGACAGTTCCGCACGGGACTGTGCGTCGTCGAGACGAAACAGAACTTGTCCGGCCTCGACCTCATCGCCTTCGCGCACGAATATCTTCTCGACGATTCCGCCGTCGCGATGCTGAACCTGCTTCAGGTTCTGGTCCACCTTCACGGTGCCCATCGCGATCACCGCGCCGGTAAGGTTTGCGTTGAACGCCCATGCGCCGACGCCACCCAACAACCCGAACATCATGGTCACGCCCAGCACGATGCGTCCGCTGATCTTATCGAAGGCGGCGCTGCGATTTGTCTTTTCCGAATTGCGTTTGGCATCACTCATTTGAAGTTTCCCTCGCGTTCACTTTAACAGCCTTGTTCGACTATCAGAATCTGGTCTGTTTCAATTGTCAGTTCAAAGTCGACAATCCGGTCCCGGTCGAGGTCGACTTCGATAATCGTTCTGCGATACGTGTCAGTCCAATCGTGGCGAAAGGTCAGTTGAGGTTCAGCTGCGTTGACCTCTTCGGCGTAATCTTCCAGATCTTCCTCTATGCGCTCTTCCAGCGATCTCTGTGCTTGGCGGATCTCCCTGTGACTTGCACCCGAACCGATCCAAATGCGGTCGTCGTCATCGAAATCCGTGATCATGTAGGACGATGGCATAGAAGAGACCGTGTCGCCCTGCTGGAACTCATACGTGTCGGCACCACCGTTCCCGGACATGACGGCGTGCCCCTCACCGGCGACGAAATGGTCGCCAAAATTGCTACCCCTGTAATGCTCGAAGTCGTCAAAGCTGTCTTCGCCAACACTTTCGCCAGAAGCTTTTTTCACGATCAGGTCAAACTCGACTGCTTCGCTTGCCCCGGAATAATCCAATTGGTCGTGACCATCGCCACCAAGGTAGGTGTCGTCGGCGTCATCATCGTCGGCGATCACCCGGTCATTGCCGGCCCCACCCTCGACGGTATCGGCCCCGTCGCCACCGATCAGGATGTCATCGCCGTCGCCTCCGACAAGGCTGTCTTGGCCGTCCTCGCCCGACAGGACGTCATCACCGACGCCGCCATCAAGCCGGTCGGCACCTTCCCCGCCGAACAAAACGTCATCCCCAGCGTCCCCTGAAATATCGTCGTCGCCGGCTTCGCCAAGGATCAGATCGTCGCCGTCCTCACCGGAAAGCAGGTCATCGTCGGCGCCGCCCGAAACCACGTCGGGCCACGGGCGGTTGGCGCGTTTCATCCAGAGACCTTGGCCGCGACTTCGAAGAAGACTTGAGCCTCCATCCAGACGGCATACAGGATTTTGGACCAGAGACCACGATGACACCTATCGACGTTGTTGAGGCATTCGGCGACGCCCGCTCGCCAAAAGCTGCCGCGTTCTGGTTGTGCGATAAGGTTGGGAAGTCACCTGCGTCCCTTGGCTGGAATGAAAAAACCGGGCGTGCGGCAAATGCCGATCAACAACCGCGCACAGGACAGACCATTGAAATCGACCTGAGCCACGACGCGCTTGCGACGGACCTTGGTAGCCAGGATTTCGACCAGAACGGCAGATACGCCGCCATATGGAACAAGTGGCTGTTCTGGAGTGGTTCGCGATGGGAGGCCGACGACAAGTTGGGCCACCTCACCCGCACGCGCGCCTTTCTTCGGGATCGTGCCAGTGACCTTGTAGAGGCCTCAGAGCACAAGGCTGCAAAGCTCGACCAGGACAAGGGCGAAAGTGAAGGCGACAAGTTGCGCCGCTGGGCCAAAGAGCAGGCTCGCGCACTCCGCAGCAAAGTCACTGTTGCAGCGGTGGAGAGCCTTGCGAGGTCCAATCCGGCGAGTGTGGCGGGGGCGGAAGACTTCGACGGCGACAGGATGCTTCTGGGCACTCCTGGCGGTACGGTTGACCTGCGCACCGGTCGGCTTCGCAATGCACTGCGCACGGACAACATCACCAAACTGACGGCATGCGCTCCTGCTCCAACAGGCAAGCAGCCCGAACTATGGCTTCGCTTTCTCAATGACGTGTTCGCGGGCGACCAGGAGGTTATCTCCTTCATGCAGCGCGCAGCAGGATACGCCCTGACCGGCCAAACGACCGAGCATAAGCTGCTGTTCCTTTACGGCACGGGCCGGAACGGCAAGTCGGTCTTCCTGAACACGCTGTTCGACCTCTGGGGCGATTATGCGCGCAGAGCGGCGGCAGAAACCTTCCTCAACAGCGCGGTAGAAAAGCACTCCACCGGGCTTGCAGGCCTTCAGGGCGCGCGTCTGGTGGCGGGGTCGGAGCTACCGGTAGGAAAGACTTGGGACGAGTCGGTCATCAAAGACCTGACCGGCGGCGACCGGATGACCGCACGCTTCATGCGCGGCGACTTCTTCGACTTTGATCCTCAACTGACCCTGATGATTGCAGGAAACAACCAGCCATCGTTCCGGGGGGTCGATGAAGCAATCCGGGCACGCGTGGTCCTGGTCCCCTTCACAGTCACTATCCCAGCCGAAAAGCGGGATCCTGACCTTGCCGACAAGCTTCGGGTAGAAGGTCCGAAGATCCTTCGCTGGGCCATTGACGGCGCTGTCGAGTGGCAGAAGCGCGGTCTGGATGTACCAGCCAGCGTGGCGGCTGCCTCGACCGAATACATGGATGACGAGGACACTTTGGGACAATTCCTGTCCCACGAAACCGTCTCAACGCCTGACGGCTTCGTAACGACCAGCGAATTGCACCAGCGGTTCGGTTTCTGGTGCGAACGCCAGGGGCTGCACCCATGGACGCTTCGTACGCTGCAAAAAGACATGAAATCAAGAGGTTGGCCTGATACGCGGCGAAACCACGGTCGCGGATTCCTCGGCCTGAGACTCAAGGGGTGACGGAAGTGACGGTTTGGCCCTTATCCACCGTATACGCGCGTGCGCACACACACATACGCGCGCGCATACGGTCTATATGTAGCGAAGTGTCACTTCCGTCACCCTACCCGTCCGCCGCCACCACGGTGGCAAGAAAGGGGGTGCATGATGACACGCAAAAACGACCGTAACAGCGGAGCGAATACGGAAGGTCGCAAGCCCGACGGCACCTTTGCCCCCGGCAACCCTGGGAAGCCCAAAGGTTCGCGGCACCGGGCGACACAAGCGGTGCAGGAACTTCTCGATGCAGATGGCGAGGCCCTGACCCGCAAAGCGGTGGAACTGGCCCTAGAAGGCGACACCACGGCGCTGCGTCTCTGCATGGAGCGCATAGCACCCGCGAGGAAAGACACGCCGGTCAATTTCGACCTCCCGGCCATGAAATCCGCAAAGGACGCCTCACAGGCCGCTCAGGCGGTCCTACAGGCCGTCTCCAAGGGTCAGCTAACCCCGCTGGAAGGCGCAAGCGTCATGGCGCTGGTGGAAGGCTACAGGAAGGCACTGGAAACGACCGAACTGGAACAACGGATAACAGCATTGGAGGCAGCAAAATGAGCAGGCTGAAATATCGCATCAATGCGCTGGAAGGGAGTGCCCTATGGGGTGACCAACAGCGGATAACTTTCATTGCCACCGGCGTGCCGCGAGACGGCAACGATGGCAAGGGGGCAAGTATCGCCATACGAGCCGATGGCGTCACGGAATGCCGTCAGGGCAAAGAGACTGAACAAGCTTTTCTCAAGCGAGTGGGCGGTGCTGCGTTGGCCCCGGAAGGGGGTGTGCAATGAGTGCCCTCAGAAAGCGTGTTGACGGGCTTGAAGCGCGAATGCCGCCAGATCCGGACGCGCTCTTTATCGAGCGCATTGTCGTGACACCGGACACACAAGCCGAGTGGGTGCATTCGCTGTGGGGCGACGGTGTGCGTCTCGTCCGGGCGAGTGACGAGAGCGAAATCCGGTTTCGGGCAAGGTTCGAGGCAGCACATCGCCCTGTCGCCCAGGCAAAGCGCAATACCCTGAACCAGGGGAGGCTTTTCTGATGGATGCATTCAGAATTTATCCCGCGACCCGTGCGCAATATGCGCCTCAACCGGGGTTGTTGAACATCTCGATGGATTACAACGCATCGCCAGGTGGCAGTGCGCGGGGGACGGAAGTTGTGATTCCAGACAACGCCTCACCGGAAGTGCGCGCAGCGGCTGAGCGCTACAACAGAAACGTAGCTGCCTTCGCTGCCCGTCATGGCATCAACAACTATCCCATCAGGGGCGTTCGGACGCGCTCACAGAACAAGCGCGGGGTTCCGCATACCGTTCACACGGAGCCGTTTTTCAACAGCGACCGCGCAATGCAGGAAGCGGTGAAGGCCAACGCCGAAGAGTTCGCCGCAATCTACAAGGACGCCTTTGGCGGTCTTTCCAACGCGAGGCTGATCGCCCCGCACGGCGTGGGGAACGACAGAGGCGCGGCGTCGCCAGTATTCGGCAGTGAAACCGACTTCGGTCTGATGCTGGCTAACGCAGCCTTGGGGAGCGATTACCAGCTTCCTGACACTCCGGCGATGGTTGCCGGAGACACAATGTCAGCACTTGGCATTACGTCACCTTCCGGTTCACCCGGACAATCAAAACAGGAGCAGTCTATGAACCTACTTAATTTATCAACGCGCGACTCCGCGCCGGGGCAGGAAAACCAGCCGTGGTGGAATGACGACCGCCGCGCCCGCCTGCAAATGGCGCTGGAGGGCATGACGCTCAACCCCAACAAGGGGATCATGTACGCAGCGCAGCAGGGGCTTCAGGAGCGGGCTGACGCGCGAAAGGAAAACCGGGTCGAACAGAAACAGGCAAAGCGCGCTGAACGAACGATTGCCGCAATGCAAGCGATGGGCGCACCGGCAGAACTCATCGCGCTGGCAGAACAGGATCCGGTCGGGGCATTCAGCCTCGCCTGGGAACACAAGAACCGCCAGCCCAAGAGCGTCACGCCTTATTCGGCGGCAGGCAAGCTGACTTCCGACTACAGGTCGGGCTTGATCTCGGAAGATCAGTACCGCAGCGGAATAACAGCGCTTGAAACTCAAGGTGGCGACTCGGCAGCCGAAGAAACGATTGGCCGCATCATGGAGGTACGGAACCCTCAGACAGGTCAGCCCTTCACGCGACAGGAGGCCATTCAGATTGCTGACCTGTACACCGTCAGCCACCACCCGCAGACCGGCGAAGCCCAGTTGATCAACAAGGCTACAGGTAGGCCTGTAGGCGCAGCAGACCAGCCAGACACGAGCGATGGTGTCACGGTCCCGGCACTAGAGCCTAAATCGCCTCAGAATGTTGGAGACGTACCGTCAGCATTGGGCGCTCAGGGCATCGGGAAAACCTTCGTGAACCGGGTTGGCGATTTCTTCGGCGCGGGCCTTGCATTCCCGGAGGCGGAGGAAGCGCGAAGCGAACTGAATAATCTGTCGACCCAGACAATGCTGACCCTTTCGGGAGAATGGTCTGGCAGGCCCTCGAACCTGACACGGGAAAGGATCGAGGCACTTACGGTCAAACCCAATGAGTTCTTCACCGGGAAAGACAGTGCGCTGATCAAGCTGCAGGACATGCGGGATTTGATCGGTGAAGCCATGATTTCCGCCGACCGTGTTGAACGCGGTCAGTTCTCACCCACGCAGAAGACCGAGGCTCGGCAGAAGCAGCGCGCACTGGACCAGCTTTATAGAGCCTATTCCGCAATCATTTCCAACCTCGAAGGCGGTTCTGGTTCCGGAACAACCTCGGGCGGCATCAAGTGGAGCATCGAACAATGACGGATCAAGTCACACTCAACGTCGAGGGCCGCAATGTGAAGGTCGATAAGGCCTTCCTGGACCTGTCACCGGAAGAACAGCAGGCAACCGTCGAAGAAATCGCAGGCAACCTTTCCATAAACCGGCGCGAAGATGGCTTTATGGGTCAACTGAACCAAGGCATTGCCGAAAGCGTCGGTGGCTTGGTGGACTTCATCAACCCCTTTGACACGCCTGCCGTTGCAAACGCCGTGGGCCTCGATTTCAGCACAGGGTCAGCAACCACTGGAATTGAGAATGTAATGGACGCAACCGGGGTTCGCCGTGCTCAAAATGATCCAGAGACACTCTGGCAAAGCGTGGGCCGGGGTGCCGGATCTGCCGCAGGTTCTGCTGTACCGGCGGGGGCAAGCGCTCGTGTACTAAGTGGGGCCAAGGGCTTGCTTGGTAGTGTCGCGGACGACGCTGCCCAAACGCTTAACACTGTCCGGGGCGCGTTTTCTGAACTCATGGCCGGGGGTGCCGCCAGGGCCGCTGAGAACGCTGCTGAAAGGGCGGGAGCGCCTGAGTGGGCGCAGAACACCGCTGCGATTGCAGGCGGGGTTGGCGTCGGAGCCCTGCCTTACGCGGCCTCAAAGACGCCCAGTGCCATCGGCGCGCGCAAGCTTAGCGGTGCACTCAAAAGTGCAATGATGCCCTATACCGAACAGGGCGCAATGGAAGTGGCGCGGCGTAGGGTTCAAGAACTGGCAGGCGGGCCTGAGAGGGCCGCAGAACTGGCACGTGGAATTCAGGCCGGATCGGAAATCAACCTGACGCCGGCACAACGCACACAAGATCCGAACATGCTGGCCCTTGAGCAAACTGCAGCCCGGCAGAACCCCCTGCTGCGCGAACGGCTCGAGGAACGCATGAGGGGAAGTGTTCAGAGTGCCGAGAGCGGTATCCAGGATATGGGCGGCGATGTCACCGCAGCGCAGGGTTTCTTCCAGAAACGTCGGGCAGATGCCCGTGCGGAGATTCAAGGGCATGTGGATCGTGCAACGGAAGGTGCCTTGCGACCTGAAGCGCGCAACCCGGAAAGCCTGAACAGCCAACGTGTCGCGGAACAAATCCGACGAGCCGAAAAGCAAGCTGACATAGAAGAGGCACGGCTTTGGGAGGCTGTTCCCAAGGGCGCACAGGTCGGCACGGTAGCGGCGCGGCGAGTTGCCAATGAACTGATCCAATCGACGCCCCGTGCCCAGCAGGATGACATTCCCGCGAAAGTCCGTGAACTTCTTGGGGAGGGAAGCAACGCGCCTTTCGGTGAGTTCGAAACCGTTTCGGAAATGCATGGTCTTTACTCGGAACTTCGCAGGGTCGCGCGGTCTGCGATGGCCGGAACGGATCAGAACCGCAACAAGGCAAGGATTGCGAACAGTGTTGCAGATGCCATCTTGGACGACCTCGGGGCCAATGCCGGTCAGACTCCTATCGGTCAGGCAATCGACGCCGCGCGCGCCTACAGTGCCGCGAAGCATGAAGTCTTTGACCAGGGCACGGTTGGCAAGCTGCTCAAGCGCACCCTGGATGGAGATGAGCAGATTGACCCACGCATGACCCTTGAACGCTCGGTCGGTCGAGGTGGCACGGTCGGCAGCGTTGCACTCGACGACTTGGGTCGGGCGTCGAACACCAGCGGTACTCAAAGCGCCATCGAGGATTTCTTGCGCTCAAGGTTTGACCGCACGGCCTTCAAGGCTGACGGGTCTTTCAACGATACGGCAGCCCGGAACTTCCTGCGGGACAACGCCGAAACACTTGAGCAAATGCCCGCGCTGCGGGATACTCTTGCCCAGGCTGTGCAAAGCCAGACGCGGGCCTCTGCAACATCAACGCGCGCAACTCGCGTGTTCAAGGACATGGACAATCCGAACAAGTCCTCAACCGCTGCCTTTGCCCAAGCCGTACCGGAGAGCGCAGTTGACCAGGTATTTAAGTCGAAAAGGCCCTCGCTATCGGCGCGACAACTCGCGGCCACGGCTCGCAAGGACAAGAGCGGGGCGGCTGTGGACGGCCTTAAAGGCGCTTTTGGCGATTATCTGATCCGTCGCAGCATGACTTCAGGCGGCTTGTCCGGTGACAAGATGCGGGACTTTCTGCAAACGCCAGAATACCGATCAGCCCTTATGGCCGCATTCGAGCCGCCGGAAATCAGGCGACTGGACATGATCGCGGCGGAACTCAGAAAGCTTGATACGGCCCGCAAGGCGGCTCCCGATATAGGAGCACTGTCAAATCGCTCGCCAAATCGAATTATCGAATACGCCGCCCGGATAATCGCGGCGCGGCAAGGCGCTCAGGCTGGCGGCTCCGGTGGCGGATCTATCCAGACGGCGCAAATGGCGTCCGGGCGGGTCAAGGCGTTGTTGGGCAACCTGCAGAATGACAAGGCCGAGCAGCTGCTGATGGATGCAGTAGAAGATCCAGAACTGTTCCGGCTGCTCCTAGTGGATCCGGGGAGTGTTCGCTTGAAGCTGCGGGAACTGAACAAGCTGGCTCCCTATTTCACCGGCGCGGCTGCGGGAACTGCCGAAGAACGGGAGCAATAGCCTTGTCCATGAACGATGAAGCCCCCGGCCTGATTGCCATGGAAGATGGGCGCGTTTCGCTTGAACTCGCCCTTTTTCACTACGTCACCACGCCGCCAATCACCAACGATGCGGAACATGCACTGTACATGGCGCAAATGGCTGAAATGCTGGAGCGCCAGGAGGTCAATGCGACCCCCGAGGCAGAGGCAATGGTCTGGGCAGTGATGGATCGGATTATGGACTACGACCTTCGGGATCGAAGTGCGTTGGATGATCCGTTCGCCAACAAACACGAGGAAGAAACGACATGAGCACAATGACGAAACGTATCTCTCGACTGGAAGGCAACCGCACTTCCAGGAAAGGCTGGGTTCTTGCGAACGTCCCCGTGAATTGGCCGGAAGAGAGATGCCTGAGGCGAGCCTTCGAGTTGCTGCAGGATGACCTCGATCAGGCCGATGCGACGGTCGACTTCCGTAGGCAAGAAGGTCTGTCAGACGTGTCCATCGTGTACGCCACAGACGACCTTTCCAGGACGCTGAGCAGCGTGGCTGAGCAGCGAAGGCGTGTTGGCGTAGAAGATTGATGCATAACGTATTATTCTGCGGGATTTTCGATGTTCGGTCAGACCTACGCCTCCTGCCATAGCTTAGGGCAACCGCTGCGAAAGTCCGGTCCGTGCCAAGCTGCGCCATACATGCTAGCTCAAACTCGAGCCGTTATGTACTGTACATCGGACTACACCGCCATGCGGGTAGAACGAGCTCAACCCAACTACGAAGCTCGTCCTTTCCGCGCTGGAGTTTGCCACCGTGAAGTTGAGCAATCTTTTTCGCCAAGGGGAGGCCAAGGCCAAGCCCGCCGACCTTGCGCGTGTCCACGTTTTCGCCGATGGCGAACGGGCGGTCGGAACGATTGACTTGCTCCTCGGAACAGCCGGGCCCTTCGTCGGAGCATACCAGTCGCAATGATTGATCATCTGCCAGTGCTGAGAACAGTTCGATTTCTCCCTCACCATGGCTGGTTGCGTTTGCCAACAACGAAGACAAAGCTAGGAACAACTGTTCGCCATCTGCGCGGATTGTTCCGACTTCGGGCGAGCAATATGTGTCGACCTCGCGCTGCGCTGCCGTGATCATCGGTTCTATCGGTGCAGCAACAGACTCTAGAAACGCGGCGCAGGGAAAGTTGTCTTCTGCAAGGATAAGTTCGCCATTTTGCAGTTGGGTGAACTGCAAGACGCGCTCGATTAGCCTGTGGAGGTGCTCGCCGGAGGAAATAACGGCAGAAATCGCCCGTTCGGAAAATTGCTTTCTTTGCTCGGGCTCCATCTCAAGCTCACCCGCAACATTCGCTTGCAAGAGCTTGGCGTTGCCTAGAAGCACGGTGAGAGGTGATCGGAATTCGTGACCGATCAAGGCCAGAAATTCCTGCTGCGCATCATTCATTATTTCCTGACGAGCAGACCGATCCCCAAATGAGCGGGCGGCATGTTGCGTTTCAAGATGCGTAACGACCTCTGCCGCTAGGCTCTGAAGTTCGCTTATAGCCTCTTCGGAAGGGGCGGCATGCGGCGCGACATCGATTGCACAGACTGTGCCAACCCGAAATCCTGAACTCAGCACAATCGGTGCTCCCGCATAGAACCTGACGTTTGGGCTCTGGGTCACAGCTGGATGGGTGCGGAACTCGGCGTGCTCGAGCGTGTCAGGAAGCATAAGCGGTCGATCCGACATGATGGCGCGGGAACAAATCGAATAGTCTCGTGGTGTCGACTCTAAGTCGATCCCGGTCTTGCCGAGAAACCACTGGTGGTCCGCTTCCACGATTGACACTAAGGCGGCTGGCGTGCCAAAAATTTCTGCTGCACGCTCTGCGACCTTCTGCACAAATGCTTCACCTCGTCGTTTCGGATCGACAACCTCGTGCACTTCCCTGAGGCGAGCGTGTTCATTCGACGCAAATTCTGCTTCGTCCGCACGGCTGACCTTAGACAACCTCGGGAGCCTCTCAGAAGCGGCACGGGAGCGCAAATCGGAACAAAAGCAGCAAGTATTCAGTTGAGCGGCAAGTATTCAGTTGGACCCGCATTAAACTCGACCCAAGAGAAAAAATGAAGTGGACACACGTTTACATAGGATATGCATTCTTGCTGACGTTAGTTTTGGGTTTTGTGCTCGTAACAGGGTGATGTATCGCTTAAACTGGCGATCACAGGCAGTCTTATGGCTATTTCTGCCTCTCACTTGTTTGCTTCGTGCCAACAGACTGCAGCTCCCTCGCCGTTCCCCACTTCGCGAAGTAGTCCTTGGCTTCGTCACTGAGCCCGTACTTCGCCACGTAGGCCGCAAGGATCCGCTCTGCTTCTTCCAGTCGCTCTTTGATCATCTGTAGCTCTCCTCTGCGGGGAGTGTCGCCTCGAAAGGTTAATAAACCGTTATCCCGACGCTGATGGTTGAACACCTCGGCAAGCGGAAAGAGTTGTGGGACGCGAGGCAACAAAGTGATGCAACTTGCACCACTTTAACCGGGCGGCAATAAGCAGTTCGCCTCGGAAACCGCTTCGGCAACGGGTGTGGACAAGCGAACCGTAACCGTGCTGTCGCCCGCGCCGATGAGATATCCGCCTAAAATTATGAAACTGCTGGCAAGATTGAGACGTCCATGTTTGGCTATGTGCGCACGAGGAGAGTTCAATGCCAGATGATCCACCAAAGCTCGACAGGCTACGTCTGCAAAGGACCAAACTTGCCGAATTCGGCACCTTCGCCTTTGCGTCTGCGGATCTCGACGAAATTCTTATCAAGGCATGCAAGGATGCGCTCGAAGCCTTGGAACACGAAGATGCGAAGATAAAAGTCCTTGAGCATCGGCCAGACTCGAGCGACTTTCTCGTGAGGTCCGGTATCAATTGGCCCGAAGGCGTTGTCGGGCAAGAAACAATCGGGGCGGACCTCGACTCGCCCGCAGGTTATGCGCTCGTGAGTGAAGGTCCGGTGGTGTCTCAAGACCTTTCGCAAGAGACGCGTTTCCGCACACCTTCATTGTTAAAGCGGACCGGTGTTCAATGTATGGTCAACGTGATCATTGCAGGTCGCGACGCGCCATTCGGCGTTCTCGAAGCTGATGGACTGTCGCCAAACATGTTCGATGAAGAGGACGTAGACTTCCTGCGCAGCTTCGCAAACCTTATCGCGGCGGCTATCGAGAGAATGCGTCTTCGCGAAGCGCGAGAGCGATACGCGCGGGAACAGCGCATTCTCGTTGAAGAACTAGGACACAGGGCAAAAAACCTCTTCGCACTTGTTCAGGCTGTCGCGAACCAGGTTGGGACGGACGGTGTGACAGCCGAAGATTTCAAACAAACCTTCATCGGACGGCTGGGTGCATTGGTAAAGGCAGAAAACTTGATGTTTGAAGCTGGCTACAGTGACGTCAAACTTTCGGAGGTAGTTGAGGTTTTGCTGCTTCCCTACCAAGCCGATTCCGAAGAACGTATCTCTGTCGGTGGACCCACAGTATTCCTGCCCTCTCGATCCGCACGGATGTTGGGCCTGGCATTGCACGAGTTGGCCACCAATGCGTCGAAACATGGAGCGCTTAGTGAGCCCGGCGGTACGGTAGAGGCCCGGTGGACGGTTGACGCCGGGCAAGGCCGTATAACTTTTTCTTGGGCAGAGCACGGCGGCCCGCCGGTGAAGAAATCCGAGCGGAAAGGGTTCGGTTTACGGTTACTTGAACAGATTTGCCCTGCCGAACTCGGAGGGGACGCGGAACTAAGCACAAACATCGAGGGTTTGGTATACACGTTAACCTTCTCCGCACACGAATGAATGCGTAACCGCTTATGCCAGCTCCAAAAGTCCTCATCGTCGAAGACGACGTGATCATAGCATTCGGATATGTGCACGTGCTCGAAAATCAGAGCTATGAGATCCTTGGCACCGCAGGAAGCAATGCACAGGCACTTAAGCTTCTCCACGAATGCAGCCCGGATGTCGCTTTGCTGGACGTAAACCTTAATGGTGAGGAATCCGAGCCTGTGGCATCGGCATTGGCAAATTTAGGCGTGCCTTTCCTCGTATTGACGGCCACGCCGAGCGCTTCAATCTCTGGATCCAATCTGCGCTCAGCCCCGATGCTTACAAAACCGGTGTCCGACGCCAGCTTAGTTGAAGCCCTGCGAGACATTAAACACTTCTAATTCCCTCGATTGGCTGGGCAGGTGTGCGCGTAATGATTGCGGGTGACACAGCTTACATGTCGAGAGCGCCTGCAAGATTAACCAGGGATTTTTGGTTTCTGTCCCCATTACTCCGCAATACGATAACGCCTTGCGTTGAGATTGGTAATGGAAATGTTGAGCGGGCATTTTCAACAAAAACCGTTACTGGCTTCAATAAAATCCGTACTGGCAACGTGTTGAAACGTGGGTTCTCTGGCGTTGCTCCAAGCGAGCTTAGTCAAACAATGACCCTAAGATTGCGAGTAGCATAAAGGCGATCAGGAACCCTAGTATCGTTGACCCTATCGTTCCGATTGCGGTGGGCGGTTCGATTTCGAAAAACGTTCTCAGAGGCTCCTGAGAGAGCACCCAGTCACCCGGCCAGGTCCACCCCCAGGCTATAGCACCCCAAACGTCAGAAATCGTGAAGTCTTGGCTGCAGTCGATCCCATTCAACCCAGGCCAGCGAAAGCGCTCCCCCGGATTGAAAGCCTCCATCTGCCTCGCGCATTCTTTCCAGTTCATTCAGAAACTCCATGATCGGCTTGCGAGTCTCGCGTCTGGTCAACGCTGGCTCTTGGAGCACCATGCTGCACATCACTTACAGCTTCGATCAAGACCCCGCCGCGCCAGCCTGGTCTCGCCCACGAACGCTTGGCGATTGGTTTCGACTAGACTTTCTCTAATGGAACGGGACCTGTGTGTTGTCCCCGCCAACCTGAAATTACTCGTCGATCAGCCATTACGCCTCGGTATCCAATAAGAAAGAAAATTAGAACTTCACATAGCCATTGAGAGAGTTGCCATGTCTCATAGAGTTCGATCCCGGAGAAGCTCCTATCTTGCTCAGCGTGGACGATAGAGTTCCGTACTTTCGTCAGCATCTGAAAGCCATCGGCTCCATTAAATGACTTCGCACGTTTCGAAAGCCGGTCCGAATGTTCTAGAGGATCTGATTGGAGCGAGACAAAGGACGCCGCCGCACGCAGTTTGTCGTGAAAGCTGATCCGATCATTGAGTAACGACTTAGACCAACCCGCTCTACTCTTCAAAATATGGAATACCAATACTTCCAAGGCTGTCTGGGACGCAGCAATCGCGATTTCACGGCTTTTCGGTTCAGAACTGTTCGCAACACGATAAAATTCACTGGCCCTGAGGATAGCAGCGCCGTCGCGATCATCGCCTAGTCCGATAGTAAAAGTCCGAATAAAGTCAGGCAGGTCTTTTCTACAGCCCAGGTCATACCAAAAAGACTTTCCTGCTAGTTCGTCAGTTTGTGAGAAACCCAGATATTGAAACTGTGCTCTTCCGTGTTTGTTTAGGCCGGTCGCATGTCCTATGCCACAGCTACCGCCGCGAACAAACGAAAGCGCTCTCGCAAACCGATATAAAATTCTCCAGGCGTCTGACGGCGGAATTGTAGCCAAGTCTTCTCGCTCAATTGTCACCATGCCTGTCGCGAAAAATTTATTCTCAGGTAAGCTCATATCCTGAAAGCGGTTTTTCGCACTTTCAAATTGCGAGTAACGAAACTTAACACCATTTGAAGCAAGCTCCAGGCCGAGGCCTCCAAGGCGCAAATCAGGGCCATTTAGAACCACCGCTTCAACGGAATTTGCCTCCCCAGATAAAGAAGAAAGCGCTGGCTCTGTTTGCGGCTTAAAGATTAGATGACCGCTGCCATCAGAATTGAATTTGCGGCTCAAGCAAAGGAATTTAGTGCATTCGGGAAAATCGCGGGGCTTGATATTTGGTTCACCAGAGCCGACGAAAAGGCCGAGCCCGGGGCTTTCCGACAACTCCATTTTCATTTGAATTTCGAATGTAGGACCGTAGCTGAAAGTGACAATTTCATTTGGAAGGCTCATTTCACCAATTTCGAGATCAGTTGGGATCTCAATAGGTGTTTGAGGCGGAGTGCCTTGCTCAAAGTTTGATGTTCTATACACGTCGCGACCTTAAAAACTGAAGCGATTTGACCCTAATCTAGAGATTCAATGCTCAGGTAATCGATTGCAAGAACTGTCCTACTCGCAGGGAAAGGCTTCGGAGTATGCCGTCCAGATCAAGGTTCGGGCACTGGTATGGCGCGTTTCAGGATTGTTGGTGAGGTACTTTATGGTGACGTCCATCAGCTGTTCGTTTGAAGCCTCAGACGGAACGCAGCTGCCTGTAATGGCCCCGACTGCATCATTTACAGCATCTGTGCCCAATCCCGGGTTCGCTTGCATGATTGCCAATGTCCCGCCCCAAGGAGCGCCCTCCGAATATCCAATAATATACCCAAGACAAAACCCTGCCATGATTTGGTTATCACTCGTGCAGGTATCCAGAAGCTGATTGCCGGTGATCTGTTGCGCATTGGTGGCCGTTGCTGCCGAAGCAAGGCAGAACAATGCCAAAACTCTTCCAATCTGCTTCATGCTCTATCCTTCTTCAGCCTTACCCCTGCTCCGCCGCCATTCTCCGGAATAAACTCTACTCCGGCTGCTTCGAGGGCCTTTCGGATGGCGTTAACAGTTGAGGAGCGCCCACCTATGGGACCGTCTTCCTTCTCTAGCCGCGCGATGGTCGGATATGAAACTCCAGAGTGAGCAGCCAGGTCGTGTTGCGACCAAGCGACTAAAGCCCTTGCCGCCTTCACCTGGCGTATTGATAGAATTTCTATTGACAATGCCACGCCCCTCATGTGATATTTTTTCTATCATACCATGTGAGAGGAATGAAACAATGCCCGACGAGTTCAAAATGACCCGCCAGGAAATGCAAACCGAGGCATTGGTGATCGAAAACCTTCTGGATGCGGCGCTTGTGATGCAAAGCGACCCGAACCGCCAAGAAACGGTCCAGATTATCGAAATGGCTCAAGGGCGCATCGAGCGTCTGGGCAGAGCGCTGGACTCCGTTAACGCAGCCGACTGAGAAAGGACTTATACAATGACCAAAACTGTAAATGACCTGCAACTGGACGCGGTTATGCTCGCGGGACTTATCGGCGGTGCGGAAGTCCTCGCAGATGCAGCGACGAGTATGGATGCACACTGCGTAGAAGCGAAAATGGCACGAAACTCGTTGCCTCCGATGTTCGATGATCTGCGCCGCCGTGCCGACGCGCTGGCCGAAGAATTGGAGCGGTTGGAAAGCGCGACCCGAAACGAGAGGGCCGCGTGATGCCCGAGGCTCAGCAATCCGACACCACTGAAAAGGCCGCAGACCTGCACGCGCTTCTACGCTGTGCAATGGTCGCCGAGGAGAATGAAACATCCGGCCTCGACTGGAAGGGGCTTGAGCGCGTCTTGGGCATGGCCGAGCGCATGGCTTACGAAATCATGAATGAGGTGGAGAGCGTGAAAGGAGCCGGAAACTGAAAATCGCCCTTTTCCTTGTCGTCGGAGGCAGCCTGCAATCGTGGGCTGCCTTTCCCCATTAAGGCTATTTCAAAAATGACATTTCAGTACGACATTAACCGCCAGTGGTCTGACCAGTTCATTCCACAAATCAAGAGCATCGTCGGCAGTCACCTGCTGCAGGCTGCGCCCGATATGCTCGACATGACCCAAGCAACGGATCTAGTGATGCTGGACGCCCGCGATATGCGGATTGCGGCTCGGGTGCGCAGGCCGGGATATGCAGACCGCTACCCCTATCAGTTCACCGTGCGCTCACGGCTTCCCTCAGGCGCAGAAACGGAGCTTTCCAAGATAGTGAACGGCAAGGGCGACTGGCTGTTCTACGGCCATGCCAACGCCTCTCAGACGGCTGTGGAGCGATGGTATCTGATCGACCTGAATGCATTCCGAGCCGCACTGATCCGGCAGGGTGCAGAGGGGCTGTGCTGGGGTAACAAATGCAACCCGGACGGAACGCGCTTCACCTGGTTCGATGTACGCAGCTTTCCGTCTGATCCGCCGTTGGTGGTGGCGAGGTCAATTTAGCGCTCCCCCACGCGCAACGAATGCGCCGAAGTTATTTTTGCGCGCCCAGCCCGCGATGGCTGTTGGCGGAAGGCTTCTTAATGCGCTACCATATTTGCGGTGGAATCACTTTCTAGCCCCAAGGTCTAGCCTAATAGGCACGGGCAACGGCCCGGGGAAGGAGGTGAAAGCCAATGGCAAAATCCACCAGAAAGATTGGACGTAGTGCGGTCACAGGCCGCTTTACTCCGGTCAGCACGGCAAAACGCAAGCCTAATACGCATGTTGTTGAAACCGTGAAAAAGCCGAAGCCTCGCAAGAGCAAGTAAGCTTTGGGGTGATTGTTCTTAGCCGGGCAATCACCCTTTTATCGCCCAAAATCCTTTAGGATTCAATAATTTAAATGAGTCTAAAATCAATGGGATAGCATTGAAGTCGTCCCGAGAGTTTCTGCGATACGTCCCCCGGAAATGAACACCCCCCGAGCCGGAGCAACGGGGGGCTCTTGCAGCGTACTGCAAGCACAGATCATATCGAATATATAGACAAATACTGTGTAATAATCAATAAAGCGATATGTCGAAAGAGCGTGTTAAGGTCTATTTTGACGGCTTCAATATGTATCATGCCCTGCATGCGCTCAGGGAAAATCACCTTAAATGGGTGAACCTCCACAAGCTTTCCAAGAGACTTTTAAGGCCGCGCACCCAGACGCTGGATGGCGTTGTATATTGCTCCGCATTGGCTAACCACTTTACCGGAACCAAGGACCACAATAAGCTCGCACGCCACATTGCTTACAGAAATGCGCTCGAAGCCAAAGGAGTCGATTGCAGAATGGGGAAGTTCGCAAAACGCGACCTTTTCTTCACGCGACACAACTACCGGGCAAAATGGAAACGTAGAGAGGAGAAGCAAACAGACGTGCGCATTGCAATTAGCTTGGTGGAAGACGCTTATGAGAACGAATTTGACACAGCACTGATAGTTTCCTGCGACTCGGATCTCGTTCCAAGCTTTGAGGCAGTTAAACGGCGCTTCCCGGAAAAACGGTTAGTCACGGTTGCTCCGCCAGGCCGCAAGCATAACGACGAATTGCTCGCGTTGGCCGATTACCACCTTTCGGTCAAAACCAAACAGGTACGTGAATGCCTCTTTGGCGCAAGAATAATGCGCAACAAAAGCATTGTGGCGGTGCGCCCACCAGAATACCGGCCCTAGTCAGTTAAAATCGCGCAGAGCCCCTTTAAAAATTTCCATGTGAAAAGTTACACTCTCGACGTTTCCCACTGCGTAGAGTGATCAGCACGTGAACAAGTTCGGCACTGTGAAAATGCCGACAACTTTCATCCGGAAATGTAGGGCACTAAATACAAAACCACCCTACGACAGCCCCCAGCATCGACCTTAAGTCAGACCCGATGATGGTAAAAATGATGGGACACGACACTGGCCACGCCACTTTTTCATTAATAATCAGAAACTTACAGGGGTGTTTTGGTAGCGGAGGAGGGACTTGAACCCCCGACACGCGGATTATGATTCCGCTGCTCTAACCACCTGAGCTACTCCGCCAAACCGTGGCGCTAGTTAAGACAGGCGTACCAAGGCGTCAAGTCCGGAATTCGCCCTTTTTCATCTTGCGGCGACCCCGCGCCGCGCTCACTCTGCACACCATGTCAACAGATGCAGACACCCTGCTTTCCGACCTTCGCAACGCCCTCGGCGCGCCCCATGTGCTGACCGGCGACGCCGCCGCGCCCTACCGGATCGACTGGATGGGGGATCGCCGACCCGAGCCACTGGCCGTTCTGCGCCCCGCCGACACCGGCCAGGTCTCCGCCATCCTGCAAGCCGCCTCGCGTCACGGCACCCCCGTCGTGCCGATCTCGGGCAACACCGGCCTCACCCACGGCACCGACGCCGGCGGCGGGCTGCTCCTGTCACTCGACCGCCTCAACACTATCCGCGAGATCCGCCCCGACGCCCGTGTCGCGGTGGTCGAGGCCGGCGTCATCCTCGCCCACCTGCACGAGGCTGCCGAAGCCCACGACCTGATCTTTCCGCTCACCTTCGGCGCACGCGGCTCGGCCATGATCGGCGGCGCGCTCTCGACAAACGCGGGGGGCTCGAACGTGGTGCGCTATGGCTCCACCCGCGGCCTCTGCCTCGGGATAGAGGCGGTCATGGCCGATGGCCGCGTGCTCGACCTGATGAGCCCCGTGCACAAGGACAATTCCGGCTACGACCTGCGCGACCTGCTGATCGGCGCCGAGGGGACGCTCGGCATCATCACCGCCGCCGTCCTTAAACTCGCGCCCAGGCCCCGTGCCTATGTCAGCGCCATGGCCGCCTGCCCCTCGATCGACGCCGCCCTCAAGCTCCTGCATCGGCTTCAGGCCGAAACCGCCAACTCGGTCGAGGCGTTCGAGCTGATGCCCGGCAACTACATAGACGCGCACCTCACGCGCCATCCCGACGCCCGTGCGCCCTTCGACGACCGCCACGACGTCAACATCTTCCTCGAACTCGGCGCCCTGTCGGCCCGCGATGCCACGCCGGACGCCAAAGGCGCCGTGCCCATGGCCACCCATCTTGAAACCGTGCTTTCGGACATGCTCGAGGCCGGCGACATCCTTGACGCCACCGTTGCCCAGAACGCCGCCCAGCGGTCCGAGATGTGGGCAAGGCGCGAGGCCGCCGCCGAGCTGACCCGCCTGCATTCCCCGGTCGTCGACAACGACATCGCCGTCCCGCTCGACCGCATGGCCGACCTGATCGAAGGGATCGAGGCCGAGACCCGCGCCATCGACCCCGGCATCCGGTTTCTGCACGTGGCCCATCTTGGCGACGGCAACCTGCATTTCTCCGGCTGGCCCTCGACCGACGACACCGAAGCGCATGCCGCCATTGTCCGCGCGGTCGAGGATGTGGCGATCTCGCTCGGCGGGTCTTTCTCGGCAGAACATGGCGTCGGGCTGTCCAAACGCCCTGCCATGGCCCGCCACAAGGACCCAGTGGCGCTCGACATCATGCGCAGCATCAAGGCCGCGCTGGACCCGCAAGGCATACTCAACCCCGGCAAGGTCCTACCGCCATCCGGGTCATGATCCGGCGCAGTACCGGCGAAGCAGCGCGCCGGCACTTTGGTACAGATCCGGTCTTTTTGATCACTTGACCACCGCTGGCCGCTTAAAATTTACGCATTTATTGGTATATTTTTGGTTCAAGCCCTGTGGGCGTCGAAAAATTTTAACGCGCAACCAAAGGTAGAAGGCATCCACCGACTTCAAACCCAGGCTGTGAGCCCCACCGCTCTGCATTCTCTGGTTTACGAAGAATTTTCATAACCTTACGCCCCACAAGGAGCCGCGCACCCGATACCGCAATGGCTCGTCCCCTCCTCCGACCCGCCCAGAAAACGCTGCCTTCCCGTCCCTTCCGCAGCCGAAAAAACGTTTGGCGGAACGCGTTGGACCCGCTTGAGTAATGGCGTCGCCGGAATCGAAGCGTACGGGACTGCGCACTCCGGCCAACACGGAGGTAAAAGAAAAATGGAAGAACAACTCGCGGAACTTGCGGCCCAGGTGGCCGCGATGGAGGCGAAGGGGAACATGACCAACACCATGTTCGCGGAGACGTACTATTACCTCTCCATCCCCCTCATGATCATCATCCACGCAGGCTTCCTTGCCTATGAAATGGGGGCATCGCGCGCCAAGAACGCGTTGTCGTCGGGGGTCAAGAACATCCTCGCCTTCGCGTTCGTCATACCGGCCTTTTATTTCTTCGGCTGGTGGGTTTACTGGGGTTTCCCCACGGGCTTCTCGCTCTCCGAAGGGCCCAACGGGATCTCCGGCGCGGGCTATGCCAACGCCATCGCCTTCCCTTGGGGAGAGTCGGCAGCCTACATGGGCCCCAACACCGAAGACCAGATCGACGGCGTCTTCTGGGGCGCCTTCACGCTCTTTGCCGCTACCACCGCCTCTATCATGTCCGGCGCCGTGATCGAACGGATCCAGACCGTGGGCTTCGTCATCCTCGCCATCATCCTCGGCGGCTTCAGCTGGACGCTCGCGGCGGCCTGGGGCTGGCACGCGGATGGCTGGCTGGTACAGGACTGGGGCGTGCATGACTTCGGCGCAGCGGGGCTTGTCCACGCGGTCGCGGCCTTCTTCGCGCTCGGCGTTCTGATCAACCTCGGCCCGCGCATCGGCAAGTTCAATCCCGACGGCACGGCCAACAACCTTGCCGGCCACAACATGCCCTTCACGGCCACGGGCCTCATGCTCATCGTCGTCGGCTTCTGGGGCTTCCTGATGGCCTGCCTGGTCGTCGGTGGCGAGGCTTGGTCCTGGGGTGCAAACTTCACCACGATCTACGGCACGCCCACCAATCTTGGCGCACTGACCTTCAACATCCTGATGGGGGTGTCCGGCGGCATCATCGGCGCATGGCTGTTCACCCGCGATCCGTTCTGGATGATGTCCGGCGCGCTGGCGGGCCTCATCTCGGTGGCCTCGGGTCTCGACATCTACTTCCCGTCGCTGACCTTCATCATCGCCATCTGCGCGGGCATCATGCTGAAACCCGCCGCCACGATCCTAGAAAACATGGGGATCGACGACGCCGTGGGCGCGGTCACCGTGCACGGAACGATGGGCGTCTTCGGCATGCTGATGCTGGGCATCTTCGCCAGCGGTTACCCCGCCCTCACCGGCGAAGGCGCACCGACGGTCAGCTTTATGGGCCAGCTTGTCGGCATCGTCGTCTTCGTGGTGATCGGGTTCAGCACCGGCTATGTCAGCTCTCTCATCCTGAAAATGGTGGGGATGCTGCGCGTGCCCGAGGCGGCCGAAATCGCGGGTCTGGACACGGTCAAGGTACCGGCACAGGCCTATCCCGAAGGCATCATGGCGTCGCCCCCGGCGTCGCAGTAACGAAAGGAAAGAACCATGGGATTTCCCTTTGAAAACGCATCCTGGGACGGTGTCAGCGGCGTGATCTTCGTCGGCGGTGCTGGTGGCCACACGCTGGTCTACAGCCTGATCGCCATCGGCATCTGCATCGCCGCCCTGCTCTTTGGCAACGGCATCGAGTCGACCAAGTACAAGAAGCACAAGTAAGCCTCGGCTCACCTGCTTGAGACGCCCCGCGGTCCCGCCGCGGGGCGTCTTGCATGGGGGCAGGGTCAAATGGCCGTGAAGGCTCCGATTAGCCCTGTTACCCTACGCCTTCGATGCTAACCCTGTTGGCATGAAACAGTTGCTCGCCCCCCTCGCCCTCATCCTCACCCTGACCTTACCCGGTCTTCCGGCCTTCGCCTGCGGGCCCGACACCGACTGCCGGATTGGCGACCGCAGCTACCGCATATACCTGCCACGGGGGCAGGACGGCACCACGCCCATGGGCGCACTGATCTTCGCCCATGGCTACAAGGGCTCGGCGGCGGGCACGATGCGCAACGGCGCGCTGCGCGGCATGGCCGACCTGCTTGGCATCGCGCTGGTCGCGGCCAACGCCAAGGGTGACGACTGGCGCCTGCCCGGCACGCCCTCGGGCGGCGTCACGTCTCCCGAAACCGAGCTGGGCTATTTCGACGCCCTGCGCGACGACATCCTGGCCAACACCGCGATCGACCCGGACCGCATCGTCGTGGCCGGCTTTTCCGCGGGCGGGATGATGATCTGGACACTGGCCTGCCACCGGCCCGCCGACTATGCCGGGTTCATTCCCGTCGCCGGCACCTTCTGGGCGCCCACGCCGGACAGCTGCACGACACCCCCCGCCGATATCATCCATGTCCACGGCACGTCCGACCGGATCGTCCCGCTCGCGGGCCGCGCCATCGGCGAGGCACGGCAGGGCGATGTCGAAACCGTCCTCGCCATGTACCGCCGGGTCGGCGGGCACGAGACGTCGAAGACCCCCGCCTTGCACGACGGCCTGACCTGCGACGCGTGGACCGCCCCCAACGACACGCGTCTGACCAAATGCCTGCATCCCGGCGGCCACAGCTTTCGCACCGAGTGGATCGCCGCCGCGTGGAACCTGATCTTCTCCGGTTGACCAGACGCACTTTACCTCGCCCCCGCCGCCGCTAGGTCCTGAAACGAATGCAATGCAAGGGACCCGCATGAGCCAGCACATCACTATCCTCGGCGCCACATCCGGCATCGGCCATTGCGCTGTTGACGAGGCGCTACGCCGCGATCACACCGTCCGTGCCTTTGCCCGCTCCGCCGGCGACATGGCCTCCCGCCCCGGGCTGGAGCCTTTCCCCGGCGACGCGCTCGACCCCGCCAACGTGGCAGATGCGCTCAAGGGCACCGACGCGGTGATTTACGCACTGGGGATCAAGGAAAGCGTCTCGATGCTCTGGAAAGAGGTCACGCTCTTTTCGGAAACCACCCGCATCCTTCTGGACGCCATGCAGACGGCGGGCGTTTCCCGCCTCGTCGCCGTCACCGGCTTCGGCGCGGGTCGCAGTCGCGCCGCCATGAGCAGCGTTGAGAGCCTCGGGCACAAGGCCATTCTGGGCCGACCCTACGCCGACAAGGACCGGCAGGAGGCGCTGATCATGGACAGCCCGCTCGACTGGACCATCGCCCGCCCCGTGATCCTGTCCAACGGCGCCCGCACCGGCACCTGCAAGGTGTTGCGAGAGCCCAAGGCGTGGCGCAACGGCCTGATCTCGCGCGCTGATACCGCCTGTTACCTGGTCGACGCGATCGCGGATGGTCTCGACATCCGCGGCGATGTCGTCCTCACCCGGTGAATTCGCGGAACTGGACTTATCGCGTTAAGTTTTTATTCACCCAATGGATGCTGCGTTCGCGAAATCCGCGAGACCCGTTAACCTGTCATCCGGCGGGACTGGCACTGTCGTGATACGACCCGAATACCGACGCGATACCGACACTCGAAATCGACGAATTGGCGGCCTTAACCTTCGAGTCCCGAAATGCTCAGCGGTCGCGTATCGCCCGGAACGCCGCTGACGCGCCCCAGCCCGCCGCGATTGCGATGGCCAGCGACATCAGGCCATAGATCAACGGCTGCTCCCGCGACAGGTTGAAGATCCACCGCTCCAGCCCGACCTTCTGCACCCCGATGGCCGTCTCGTAGGTCGCCACGATCTCGCCGCCTCGCGTCAGGAAGATCCGCGTCGCATAGGCCCCTTCCGTCAGGTTCGCCGGCATCTCGATCGAGGTGCGGAACAGTGTCTGCTCGTCCAGCGACACCGCCCCTTCCTGCAGGCTGTAGGCCCCGTTGGCCTTGCGAATACGGATCACCGCCTCGGTAAACGCCTGCGGATCGACCGTGGCACTTGCCGCGCCGACCGACCGGATCGCTCGCGGGATCGAGATGCTGTGGCGCAGGTCCTCGACATTCGACAGAACCTTGTCGAGCGGCCCGGTCGTTGCGATTGCATAGAAGGACGGCGCCCGGTCCACCTCGACAGAGTCGACATTGACCCAGATCCCGAACCGACGCTCCTTGCGGCGCACCACCACGGGCTTGCTCGGCCCAGCAATGGTCACGATCACATCCAGCGGTTCCTCGGGCACCGGCGCCTCACGCTTGACCGCACCGAACACCAGGATCTCCGAGCCGTCGAAGGTCGCCGTGATCGCCACCTTGTCCCGGCTCAAACCCAGCACGACCTCCTCGGCCATCAGCGGCCCGGCCATGAACAGAAGGGCAATCAGCCAGCGCATCAATGTCCCTCCGCCGCGCCGATGGAATAGAGCTCCGACGGCATGATCAGCAGATCCAGCGCCAGTTTGAAGCAGACCGCCAGCACCATCATTGCCAACAGGATGCGCAATTGCTCGGCCTTCATCCGAGTGCCGATCGTCGTCCCGATCTGCGCCCCGATCACGCCCCCGATCAACAGCAGAACGGCCAGCGCAACGTCCACGGTAAAGTTCGTGGTGGCGTGCAAGAGCGTGGTGAAGGCGGTCACGAAAATGATCTGGAACAGCGACGTGCCCACGACCACCTTGGTCGGCATGCCCAGCAGGTAGATCATCGCAGGCACCATGATGAACCCGCCACCCACGCCCATGATCGCCGCCAGCACGCCCACAGCGATACCCACCAGCACCGGGGGAATGACGCTGATATAAAGCCCGCTTGTGCGGAAGCGCATCTTGAACGGCAGCTTCTGGATCCAGGTGTGTTTCTTCCGCGCCGCGGGCTTGCCCGACTTGCTGCGCCGGATCGCCCGCAGGCTTTCAAAGAACATCATCCCGCCGATAATGCCGAGGAACACGACATAGCACAGCCGCACCAGCAGATCGACCTGCCCCAACGAGCGCAAGTAGTTGAACACCACGACACCCAGCGCGGCCCCGATCAGGCCCCCTATGAGCAGCACGGTGCCCATTCGGAGATCAACAGTTTTTCGCCTCAGATGCGCCAGCACGCCCGAAAAGGACGACGCGACGATCTGGTTCGCCTCGGTCGCCACGGCCACCGCCGGCGGAATGCCGATGAAGAACAGAAGCGGCGTCATCAGGAACCCACCGCCCACGCCGAACATGCCCGACAGCACACCCACCAATCCGCCCAGTCCCAAAAGCAGGAACGCGTTGACCGAAACCTCGGCGATGGGAAGGTAGATCTGCATAACCCGTGTTAGCCCCGCCTCAGGGCTTTTTGCAAGTGCGGCATCGGCATTGCCGCCTCAGGTCTGATCAATTTATGTGAACTGGCCTTACGAAGCGTGAACGCATCGGTCCATGTGCTTCCGTTTCCGAAACTTTTGAGACACCTGGGGCAGTTAGCGCTCTTTCACGTAGGGCACACCGCCCGATTTCGGGGGAATCGCCTTGCCGACGAACCCCGCCAATATAACCACGGTCAGAATATACGGCGCCGCATCCATCAACTGCGTCGGGATCGTTATCCCGCCAACTTCGAGGTTCTGATAGCGCAGCGCCACCGCCTGCAACAAACCGAACAGCAGCGTTGCCCACAGCGCGTACCACGGCCGCCACTTGGCAAAGATCAACGCCGCCAGCGCGATATATCCCCGCCCCGCCGTCATGTCCTTGACGAACCCGGCCTGCAGTGCGGTCGACAGGTACGCCCCCGCGACCCCGCACAGAACGCCACAGATCGCCAGCGCCGCGAACCGCATCCCCGGAACGCTGATACCCGCCGTATCGACTGCCTCGGGGTTCTCGCCCACGGCGCGCAGGCGCAGCCCGAAACGGGTACGATAGAGAACCCACCAACTGGCCGGGACGCAGAGAAATGCCAGGTAAACCAGTATCGTATGCCCCGACACCAGCTCGCCATAGACCGGCCCAAGGCTGTCCGCAAAGGGCAGGTCGATCGGCTCGAACCGCGCGCCGCTGCCCAGTGACGGCGTCCGCCCCGCCTCCTGGAACCAGTCCGCCGCGATCAGCACCGTCAGCCCCGCCGCCAGGAAATTGATCGCCACACCCGATATCAGCTGGTTGCCCCGGAACGTGATGCTGGCCAGCCCGTGCAGACCCGACAGCAGCATCGACGACCCGATGCCCGCCAGCAGCCCGATCAAGGCCGACCCCGAGACATAGGCGACGGCGGCTGAAAAGAATGCGGCCATCAGCATCTTGCCTTCCAGCCCGATGTCGAAAATCCCTGCCCTTTCGCTGAACAGCCCCGCAAGACAGGCCAGCAGCAGCGGTATGGCCAACCGCACCGTGCTGTCGAGAACTTGCAGAAGGGTCAGGAACTCCATGCGGTCAACTCTCCGATGTCGCCATCTTGTAGGCGGCAAAGCCGAAGAAACTGCCCAGCCCCGCTTCGATCCACCGCCGCCCGCTGGCATAGGCCGCCCGGATAGGGCTCGAGGACAGGAACAGCGCCCAGGCCGCATGCATCGTGAAACTGATCACGAAGGCCCCGGCGACGAAGGCGGCAATCACCGGCGCCGGCGCGCCCTCGACCGCGCCCACCGCGGCGATGGCCAGCCAAAAGACAATCGCCTTGGGGTTCGTCACCTGCAACGCGTAGCCCTGCGCAAACAGCTTCGCATTCGCCTGCTTCGGCGTCTTAATCACCGCCACTCTTGGCGGGTGCAGCGCCTTCCTGAAAGCGCCGTAGGCCAGCCACACCAGGTAGGCCGCGCCCACCAGCTTCAAAAGGCTCATCGCCCAGGCCGCCTGCGACAGTATCAGGCCCACGCCCAGCATGGTCAGGATGTTGATCGTCATGCTGCCGGTGGCGATCCCCGCGCAGGTCACCAGTGCCGGCCCCCGCCCCTGATTGGTCGAGATCCCCAAGAGCATCGCCACCGCTGGCCCGGGCGAGGACGCCCCCACCAGCAGGATGGCATAGGCGGCGATAAAGCCGGGAAGGTAAGGCGCGAAATCCGTCATGGTACGAGGCTCCGAAAAGGTCTGACCCTCGCACATTGCCACACAACGCCACACCCCCCTAGCCTCAACACTTCGCTCCAGGCCGAACCATGCACGCTCATGCCTTCCGCCTCCGCCGCAGCGCGCCGTAGGCCCGCTCCATCGGCATCCGCACCATGTTGTCCAGCGCCCCGGTGAACAGGATCACCAGCGCCTGTATCACCACGATCAACTCGCGCGGTATCGACGTCCACAGGCCCAGTTCGCCCCCGCCCTGGTACAGAAACCCGAACAGGATCGCCGCCAGGAACACGCCCAATGGATGGTTCCGCCCCATCAGCGCCACCGCGATCCCGATGAACCCCGCGCCCTCGGTCGGGTTCAAGAGCAGCCGCTCCGCCTCGCCCATCACCACGTTGACGGCCATCAACCCGGCCAGCCCGCCCGAGATCAGCATCGCCACCACGACGATCTTCACCGGCCCGATGCCGGCATAGCGGGATGCCGTTTGCGAATAGCCCAGCGCCCGGATCTCGTAGCCCAACCGCGTCCGCCAGATCAGCACCCAAACGAACAGGCAGGCCAGCACTGCCACGAACAGGCTGATATTCACCGGCGCCGCCTTGGAAAACGAAATGCCCAACGGCGCGAGCATGTCGTGCAGGGTCGGCAAAGTGGCCCCTTCCGGGAACCGCGCCGTGGCCGACTCGACCGATCCCGCCGGGCGCAGCACCCCGCCCAGCAGGTAGTTCAGCAGCGCGGCCGCGATCAGGTTGAACATGATCGTCGTGATCACGATGTGACTGCCCCGCGTCGCCTGCAGCCACGCCGGGATCAGCGCCCAAAGCGCCCCGAACACCGCGCCCCCGACCACCGCGGCCGGCAGCGCAAGCGCCCAATGCGGCCAGGGCAGCGCCAGGCACACCAGCGCCACGCCAAGCCCGCCCAGCATCGCCTGCCCCTCGGCCCCGATATTGAACATCCCCGCATGGCTCGCCACGGCAAAGGCAAGGCCCGTGAACATGAACGTGGTCGCGTAATAGAGCGTATAGCCCCAGCCATAGGTCGACCCGAACGCGCCCACGACCATGATCCGCAGCGCCTCGACCGGGCTTTCCCCGATACCAAGGATCACCAGCGCCGACAGCAGTGCCGCCAGCAACAGCGACACCAACGGCACCAGTACCGCGTCGGCCCAGCCGGGGAGCCTATCCATGCCCGCCTCCCTGCCCGGCCCTGTGCGCCGTGCCGTGTTCCTCGGCGTGTTCCCGCGCCTGCGCCGCCTGCGCTTCCTGCACGGCGGCGGCGGCATCGTCGGGCCGTCCCTCGATCCCGGCCATCAACAGGCCCAGTTCCGTCTCGTCCGTCTCACCCGGCAGGCGCTCGCCCATGATCCGCCCGTCGAACATCACCGCGATCCGGTCGCTCAGAGCCATCACCTCGTCCAGTTCCACGCTCACCAGCAGGATCGCCTTGCCCGCATCCCTGAGCGCGATGATCTGGCTATGGATGAACTCAATAGCCCCGATATCCACGCCCCGCGTCGGCTGACCCACCAACAGCAGGTCCGGATTCCGCTCGATCTCCCGCGCCAGCACGATCTTCTGCTGGTTGCCACCGCTGAAATGCTTGGCCGACAGTTTCGCATCGCGCGGCCGCACGTCGAACCGCTCCATCTTGGCCGCGGCCTCGGTCAGGATACCCGCGTTATCCATCAACAGGCCCGCCCCCGACGCCGGCCCCCTGTGATATCCGAACACACTGTTTTCCCACGCGGAAAACGCCATGATCAGCCCCTCGCGCTGCCGGTCCTCGGGCACGTGCCCCACCCCCGCCGCGCGCCGCGCCTTGCCATCCGCGCCACTGCCGGCCAAGGCCAGATCAATGCCGTTCACGGCCACGCGGCCCGTGGCGGCCCGCATCCCGCCAAGAACCTCCAACAGTTCCGACTGCCCGTTCCCGGCCACCCCGGCCAGCCCCACGATCTCGCCCTTGCGCACCTGCAGGTCGATACCGCGCAGCCGCTCCACCACCTGCCCGTCGACCACATGCAGGTTCTCGACCTCCAGTACCACGTCGCCGGGCCGGGCCGGCTCCTTCTCGACGCGCAACAGCACCTTGCGCCCCACCATCAACTCGGCCAGTTCCTCCGGCCCTGTCTCGGCGGTCCGGACCGTCGCCACCATCTCGCCCCGCCGCATGACGCTGACGTCATCGGTGATCTCCATGATCTCGCGCAGCTTGTGGGTGATCAGGATGATCGTCTTCCCCTCGTCCCGCAGCCGGGCAAGAATGCGAAACAGCTGATCCGCCTCCGCCGGAGTCAGTACACCCGTGGGCTCGTCGAGGATCAGGATATCCGCCTGCCGGTAAAGCGCCTTCAGGATCTCGACCCGCTGCTGCATCCCCACGCCAATATCCTCGATCAGCGCATCGGGTGTGACGTTCAGCTCGTATTCCTTCGCCAAAGCCGCCAATTCGCGCCGCGCCTTGGCAAGGCTCGGGCTCAGCAGCGCCCCATCCTCTGCACCAAGGATCACGTTCTCCAGCACGGTGAAGTTCTCCACCAGCTTGAAATGCTGGAACACCATCCCGATACCCGCCGCAATCGCCGCCTGGCTGTCGGGAATGCGCGTCTCCTGCCCTTTTATGAAGATCTGGCCACTATCGGCCTTGTAGAAACCATAGAGGATCGACATCAGGGTCGATTTTCCCGCCCCGTTCTCGCCGATGATCCCGTGAATGGTCCCGGGGGCCACCTTGATCGAGATATCCTTGTTGGCCTGCACCGGACCAAAGGATTTCGATATCCCCTGCAATTCGATGGCCGGCGCCACGCTCATGCGCCCGTTCCCTTGAAGCCGACGATCCGGGTCAGGCGTTCATCCGAGTCCACCTCGATTACGAATTGCCCCGGCTGGATGTGGCCGTCCGCCATTATGAACTCCACCGTCGCGCGGATGATGCCGTCTCGTGCGTCCATATTCGCGATCTGAGCAATCGCACCCGGGGCCATGGCCGAGTATTGCCCAACGTAGTCTATCACGGACGCCGTCCCGACCAACGCCTCCTCCAGCCGCGGGTCGGCATAGCGCACACCGGCCGCCAGCACATCGTTCAGAACGGCCATCCGCGCCTCCGCTTCGCCGTCGCCCCAGGCGTTGAAAAACCGTCTGACGCTATCGCTCATGGCAGCCTCCGGCTAGCGCCGGGCCACCCTCGCGGCCCGGCAATACATTCCTACGACACCGGGCAGGTATTGTCGGACATGTAGTCGTGCACCTCCAGCTTGCCATTCGCGATCTTCTCGGCGGCGGCGTCCACGGCTTCTCTCATGTCAGCCGTCACAAGGCTCTCGTTATGCTCGTCCAGCGCATAGGCCACCCCGTCATTCGACAGGCCCATCACGTTCAACCCCGTCTCCACGTCCTCACCCGCCGACATCGCGTCGTAAACGGCATTGTCCACGCGCTTGACCATCGAGGTCAGAACGCTGCCCGGATGCAGGTAATTCTGGTTGCTGTCCACGCCGATGCCCAGCACGTCCTCGTCGGCGGCGGTCTGCAACACGCCCGTCCCGGTGCCGCCCGCCGCGTGATAGATGACGTCAGCCCCCTGGCTGATCTGCGCCTTGGTCAGCTCGGACCCTTTGACCGGGTCGTTCCACGCCGCAGGCGTCGTCCCGGTCATGTTCTGGATCACGGTCGCGTCCGGATTGGCCGCTTTCACGCCCTGCACGTAGCCGCAGGCGAACTTGCGGATCAGCGGGATTTCCATGCCGCCGATAAAGCCCACCGTGCCGGAGTCGCTCGCCATCGCGGCCATCATCCCCACAAGGTAGCTGCCTTCATGCTCGTTGAAGACGACCGAGCGCACGTTGGGTTCTTCCACCACCATGTCGATGATCACGAACTTCGTGTCGGGATAATCCGGCGCCACCTCGCCCAATGTCTCGCCGAAGGCAAAGCCGACCATCACCACTGGGTTGTTGCCGTTCTCGGCAAAGCGGCGCATGAACTGCTCGCGCTGCGCTTCGGATTCCAGCTCGACCTCGTTATAGCTGCCGCCGGTTTCCTCGGCCCAGCGCGAGGCACCATTGTGGGCGCTTTCATTGAACGACTTGTCGAACTTGCCGCCAAGATCATAGATCAACGCCGGATCGGCCAGAGCACCTGCCGTGCTCAGTGCCAGCGTGGCGGCCGCGCCCATGAGGGTTTTCATCAGTGTCATGCATATCTCCCTGAGGTGCGGGGCGGTGCGCTGCTGACCGGAAGGGTTGAATCACGCTCGCCCCCTTGTTGATTCCGGCAAGTAGGCCGCAACTGGCTATTCGGGTCAAGGTGAACAGCGGCTTGCCGCAGGGTAAGCCCCGCATCACGCCATACACCCGGCGCGAAACCATCCAACACGCCGTCCCGGACTTGATCTGGGACCTCCTGACGCGATCGCACGCGCCTCTGCGTAGGGTGGGTGAAAACCCACGCGCCGCCTAAACCGTCAAATCCAACGCCGCCTGCAACAAGGTCTTCGTGTACTCGGTCTTGGGGCTCTCGAAGATCTCCTCGGACGCCCCGTATTCCACGATATCGCCCTGCTTCATCACCACCACCTTGTGGCTCATCGCCCGCACAACGGCCAGGTCGTGACTGATGAAGAGATAGGTCAGCCCGTATTTCACCTGCAACCGGCGCAGCAGGTCCACGATCTGCACCTGCACCGTCATGTCCAGCGCGCTCGTCGGTTCGTCCAGCACCACCAGCTTTGGCCGCAGGATCATCGCGCGGGCGATGGCGATCCGCTGCCTTTGCCCGCCGGAAAACTCGTGCGGATAGCGGTCCATCGTCTCGGGGTTCAGCTCGACCTCGCGCATCACCTCGGCCACCAGCTCGCGCAACGGCCGGCCGTCGGGGTTGCCATGCACGCCCAACCCCTCCGCGATGATTTGTTCACAGGTCATGCGCGGGCTCAGGCTGCCCACCGGGTCCTGGAACACGATCTGGATATCCGAGCGTTTGCGCCGCAGCTTGCGGGTGGACCACTCGCGCATGTCCTCGCCCTCGAACCGCATCTCGCCTTCGGACTCGATCAGCCGCATCAGCGCCAGCGCCAACGTGGTCTTGCCCGACCCACTTTCGCCCACGATCCCCAGCGTCTCACCCCGGCGCACATCGATGTCGGCCTCGTTCACCGCCTTCACATGGCCCACCGTGCGCTTCAGCAGCCCCTTCTGGATCGGGAACCAGATGCGCAGCCCATGCGTCTCGACCAGCGTCTCGGCCCCCTCCGCTACCGGCTCCGGCACGCCCGAGGGCGCAGCGCCCAGCAGCTTTTTCGTATAGTCATGCTGCGGGTTGCCGAAAATCTCCTCTGTCGGCCCGCTCTCGACGATCTCGCCGTCCTTCATCACGCAAACCCGGTCGGCGATCCGCTCCACCACGCCAAGGTCATGGGTGATGAACAACAGCCCCATATCCTCCTCGCGCTTCAGCTCCGCCAACAGCTCCAGAATCTGCGCCTGGATCGTCACGTCCAACGCCGTCGTCGGCTCGTCCGCGATCAGAACGTCGGGCTTGTTCGACAGCGCCATGGCGATCATCACCCGCTGCCTCTGTCCGCCAGAAAGCTGGTGCGGATAAGCGCCCAGCCGGCTTTCGGGGTCGCGAATACCCACGCGGTTCAGCAATTCCAGGATGCGCTCCCGCACCGCCGCGCCGCGCAGCCCCTGGTGCAGCTCGATCGACTCGGTCAGCTGCTTTTCCAGCGTGTGCAGCGGGTTCAGGCTGGTCATCGGCTCCTGGAAAATGAAGCTGATGTCGTTGCCCCGCACCTTGCGCAGCAGCTTGTCATTCGCGCCGATCATCTGCTGGCCGTCATAGGTCACGCTGCCCTCGACAATGGCGCTTTCCCCCAACAGAGACACGGTGCTCAACGCCGTCACCGACTTGCCCGACCCGCTTTCACCCACCAGCGCCACGGTCTCGCCGCGGTCCACGCTGAACGTCACGCCGCGCACGGCCTGCGTCACCGCACCGTCCTGGCGGAAGCCCACCTTCAGGTCTTTGACTTCAAGCAGGCTCATTGAAAGGTCTTTCTGGGGTCGAATGCGTCGCGCACGCCTTCAAAGATGAAGACCAGCAGCGACAGCATGATCGCGAAGGTGAAGAACGCGGTAAAGGCAAGCCAAGGTGCCTGCAGGTTCTGCTTGGCCTGCAAGGTCAATTCCCCCAGCGAAGGCGCACCCGAAGGCAGGCCGTAGCCCAGGAAATCCAGTGTCGCCAGCAGGCTGATCGTGCCGGTGATGATGAACGGCAAAAAGGTCAGCGTCGCCACCATCGCGTTGGGCAGCATGTGGCGGAACATGATCTTCATGTTGCCGACGCCCAGCGCCTTGGCCGCGCGCACGTACTCGAAATTGCGCGCGCGCAGGAACTCCGCCCGCACCACGCCCACCAGCGCCATCCACCCGAACGCCACCATGATCCCGACGAGCAGCCAGAACCCCCTCGGCAATATCGAGAACAGGATGATGATCACGTAAAGCTGCGGTGTCGACGCCCAGATCTCGATGAACCTCTGAAAGAACAGGTCGATCCGGCCGCCGAAATACCCCTGCACGGCCCCCGCCACGACGCCGATGACGGACGAAAAGAACGTCACCACCAGCGTGAACATCACCGCCAGCCGGAAGCCGTAGATCACGATCGCCAGCACGTCCCGCTTGGTGCCATCCGTGCCCAGAAGGTTCTGATCGTTGGGCGGCAAGGGCGCTGCCCCGGGTCGGTCAACCGGCGTGTCGTGGCTGTAGGGGATAAGCGGCCAGAGCGTCCAGCCCTTCTCGATCGCCTCTCCCATCACCTCGCCGTCCTGGGCATCCTCGATGATCCCCTCGGGATCGTCGAAGCAATCCACCAGCCCGCCCGATACGATCAGGCATTCGACCTCCGGGTCGGCATAGACCGCCTCGGTCCGGAAATCCCCGCCGAACTCGGTCTCGGGATAGAACTTGAAAATCGGCATGTAGTACGCGTCGCGGTACTTCACCAACAGCGGTTTGTCATTGGCCACGAACTCCGCCGGCAGGGTGATCACGCACAGCAGCGCAAAGATGATCAGCGACCAGAACGCCCGCTTGTTGCGCTTGAAGTTACGCCAGCGGCGCTGGTTCAGGGGGTTGAGCTTGATCATCTCAACCCGACCTCTTCTCGAAGTCGATGCGCGGATCGATCAGCACATAGGTCAGATCCCCGATCAGCGCCACGACCAGCCCGATCAGCGTCGTCAGGTACAGCGTTGCGAACATCACCGGGTAATCGCGCCCGATGGCGGCCTCGAAAAAGAGCCGCCCCAGACCATCCAGCGAAAAGATCGTCTCGATCAGCAGGCTGCCCGTGAAGAACACGCTCACGAACACGCCCGGAAAGCCCGCGATCACGATCAGCATCCCGTTGCGGAACACGTGCCCATACAGCACCTTGCGCTCGGTCAGGCCCTTGGCGCGCGCGGTCATCACGTATTGCTTCTTGATCTCGTCCAGGAAAGAATTCTTCGTCAGGATCGTCAGGGTGGCGAACCCGCCGATACTCAGCGCGGTGACCGGCAGCACGATGTGCCACAGGTAATCCAGCACCTTGCCGATCACCGTCATGTCTTCCCACCCGTCCGAGGTCAGGCCCCGCAGCGGGAAGATCTGCCAGTAACTGCCCCCCGCGAACAACACCAGCAGCATGATCCCGAAGAGGAACGCGGGGATCGCATAGGCCGCGATGATGATCCCGCTGGTCCAGGTGTCAAAACTGCTGCCGTCCTTCACCGCCTTGCGAATACCCAGCGGGATCGACACGAGATAGGACAGCAGCATCGTCCAGATGCCCAGCGTGATACTGACCGGCATCTTTTCCAGCACCAGGTCCATCACGTCGATCTTGCGGAAATAGCTCTCTCCGAAATCGAAGGTCGCGTAGTTGACCAGCATGTTCAGGAACCGCTCCAGCGGCGGCTTGTCCAACCCGAACTGTGCCTCCAGTTCGGCGATGAACTCCGGCGGCAGGCCCTGCGATCCGATGTAACCGCTGTCATCCTCGTTGCCGGTCACGGCACCATCCTGCTCGCTGCCCGCAAAGCCGCCGAACACGTCGCCCTGCCCCTGGATGTCGGCAATCGCCTGCTCCACGGGGCCGCCGGGCAGGAACTGCACCAGCGCGAAGTTGATGATCATGATCCCGATCAGCGTCGGGATGATCAGCAACAGCCGTCTTACGATATAGGCGCCCACCCGTGGCCCCCTATGCCCGCGGGATGCGCGTCAGCGCCCCGTCTTCCAGAACCTGCCAGATCGTCAAAGCGCTCCCGCCTCTCTCAGCTTTTCGGCTTTCTCGGCGTCGTACCACCAGAAGTCCAGCGTTCCCAGAAGATAGGGCGGAATTTCCTCGGGATGCGCGTACTGGTCCCAATAGGCGACCCAGTGATCGGGGGCATAACCATCGGGGATCACCACGAACTCATGCCGCAACGCCCGGTCGAGCGCGCGGATCGTCATGTCCTCTTCTTCCTGGCTTTCGGTCATCAGGGATTCCTCGATGATCCGGTCCACCATCTCGCTGCGCAGCCCGGCAGGGTTGAACAGGCCATCGGCGGCCTCGGTCCCGAACCGCTGGGCAAGGCCCGTGCCCGTGCCCATCAGCGCCGGATAGCCGTCGAACACCAGGTCATAGTCGTGGTCGCGCTCACGCTTGGTGAACTGCGCGCTGTCCACGGCCTCGACCCGCGCATCGATGCCCAAGTCCTGCAGGTTGGAGACGAAGTTCTCGGCCACGGCTTTTTCCGTCGGCTGTCCCGACGCGTTCAGCAGGAAATCGAGCCGCAGCACGTTGCCGTCCTCACCGCGCATACGGCCATCGTCGCCCACGGTATATCCCGCCTCCTGCATCAGCCGCAGCGCCTGCCGCTTGTTCTTGCGAGAGGTCAGCCGCGCGGGATCGCTTGTATGCGGCACCCACGGCTCGGTCGTCTTGACGTCTTCGGGCACGACGTCGCCCAGCGAATTCAGGAACTCCAGTTCGTCCCCCTCGGGCACGCCGGTCGCTTCCAGCGGGGTGCCGGTGGAATAGGACCGCTGCTGCTCGTAGAACCCGGCGAACAGCGACTCGTTGGTCCACTCGAAATTGAACATCAACGCCACCGCCTGCCGCACGCGCTTGTCCTGCAACACGTCACGGCGGGTATTGAACACGATGCCGGTCATCTGCGGCGGTGACCCGTCCGGGATCGCCTCCAGCTTCACCCAATCCTTGTTGGCCGCCGGGAAATCATAGGCGCTGGCCCATTGCTTGGGGTCCGCCTCGGTGCGGTACGTCACCTCCCCCGCCTTGAACGCCTCGAAGGCGGCGGTGGAGTCCGCGAAATACTCCAGCCGGATCGTATCGAAATTGTGCCGGCCCTTGTTGATCGGCAGGTCCCAGCCCCAGTAATCGGGGTTGCGCTTGATCACCACGCGGCGGTTCGGCTCCACCTCGTCGATGACATACGGCCCAGACCCCGGCGAAATCTCCAGCCGCGGCTCGTCCAGTCGCGCGCCGGTTTCCTCGTACCACGCCTTGGACCAGATCGGCACCGTGCCCACCTGGTCGATCAGGCTGCGGCGCGAAATGCCGTCCGCGAAGTAGAACTTGACCCTGTGTTCGTCCAGCACCTCGACCTTCGGAATGCGCTTGCGCACCGCGTCGGCATAGCTTTTCAACCCCTGGTCCAGCAGCAGGTTGTGCGAAAACGCCACGTCCTCTGCCGTGACGGGCGTTCCGTTCGAGAACGTCGCCTCGGGCCGCATATGGAAGATCACCCACGACTTGTCCTCGGGGTATTCGACCGTGTGCGCCACCAGCCCATACATGCCGTTCATGTCGTCGCCCGGCAGGCTGCCCGATCCGGCCAGAACCTGGCCCAGAAGGCTTTCGTACATGATCGTCGACAGGGCCGAGGCGCGGCCATTGCGAGTGTAGGGATTCATCGAGTCAAAGCTGCCCGCCAGCGCAATGGAAATCTCGCCGCCCTTGGGCGCGTCGGGGTTCACATAGCTGAAATGCTCGTAATCCTCGGGATACTTCAACTCTCCGAAATAGGAATAGCCGTGGCTCTTGATGATGGTCTCGTCCGAGCCCTCATCCTGTGCCAGCGCGGTCGTTGCGGCCAGCGCCGCGATGCAAAGCCCGGTGAGGGCGGCGGTCAGGAAACGGGTGCGGGAAACTGCTACGGCCCGGGTCGTGGCCCGGCTGTGGCGTCGGGTCATTCTTCTCTCCTCTTGACCTGCCTGATGTGGGGTCTTTGTTCTTGCAAGGCAAGCTAAAGTAGGAACGAAACGGGTTTCAAGCGCCGAAAGCCGGATTCCCGTTCAAACTTCCCGTGAGGCGACGTCTTGCCGACTCTCCGCGCCGCACCGCCCATGAAAAAGCCGCCGCTCCGGACCGGAACGGCGGCTTTCTGACTTTTTCAGGTCCCGGCTCAGTTGCCGGTGGACTCCAGGTACTTCACCAGGGCCGCGCGCTCTTCTTCCTTGCGCACGCCGCGATAGGCCATCTTGTTGCCCGGCGCATAGCCCTTGGGGTCTTCCAGCCACGCGTTCAGCTCGTCCGCAGTCCACTGACCGTCCAGACCGGCCAGCGCGTCGGAGTAATTGAAGCCTTCGACCGAGCCGATGTCACGGCCGACGACACCCACCAGGTGCGGGCCGACGCCGTTGGCTTCTTCCTCGGCCTTGTGGCAGGCGGCGCATTTGCGGAATGCCTGCTCGCCATCCGCGGCGTCAGCCGCGGCGACCATCTCGGCAAAGGCCGAACCTCCACCCTCACCGCCCGAGCTTTCCTCGGCGGCCTGCTCCTCAGAGCCGCCCTCGTCAGAGCTTTCTTCGGCAGACGATTCCTCGGTTGCTTCCTCTTCAGAGCCTTCCTCGGCGGACGCTTCCTCGGTGGCTTCTTCTTCAGAACCTTCCTCGGCGGACGCCTCTTCGGTGGCTTCCTCTTCGGAGCCTTCCTCGGCCGACGCCTCTTCAGTGGCTTGCTCTTCCGAACCCTCTTCGGCGGATGCCTCTTCGGTCGCCTCTTCTTCAGTGCCTTCCTCGGCAGATGCGCTCTCTTCCGCGCCTTCCTCGGCGGCAACTTCCGTCATGTCGCCATCGGTCTGGTCAAGAAAGGCGATCACGTTGGCGCGGTCCTCCGGCTTGGACAGGCCGTTATAGCTCATCGACGTCCCCGGCGCATAGCCCGACGGGTTCTCCAGGAACGCGTAAAGATTCTCGGGCGTCCAGACATCCGCCGCCTCGCTCAGCGCGCCGGAATAGCTGCCATAACCATCGGCACTGCCAACATCACGCCCGACCACACCGTAGAGGTGCGGGCCGACGCCGTTCGCGCCCTCTTCCGCCTGGTGGCAGGCCTTGCACTTGCCGAAGACGCGCTCGCCCGCGCCCACATCGGCGTCGGAATAAAGCGAGGCCAGCGTCACCGCTTCCTCTTCTTCCTCACCGCCACCTTCGCCTTCGTCTACCTCGATGACGTAGGCCGCCTGATGCTCCTCGCCGTGACCACCGCCACCGACGTGATAGATTTCCTCCGCAGCCCACTTGCCAAGAAGAAAGACCAGGAACGTACCGCAAAGGCCGCCCATGATCTTTGTGAAGGTCATTGTGTCAAACATAGCCCGCTTCCATCTGAATCTCTCGCGCGGTATCTATCCGCTTCCCCTCGGGCGGCGCAAGGTGTAGTTTCCGCGACCAAACGCCCGCCTTCGGCAAAATTAAGCGGGAAATGGTAAAAATCAGGCGAAGAACCAACGACATGACCAAACGCATCGCCTTTCAGGGAGAGCCCGGCGCCTATTCCCACCAGGCCTGCCGCGACACCTATCCCGACATGGATACCCTGCCCTGCCGCACCTTCGAGGACGCGATCGAGGCCGTCCGCTCGGGCGAGGCGGACCTTGCCATGCTGCCGGTCGAAAACTCCACTTTCGGGCGCGTGGCCGACATTCACCACCTGCTTCCCGACTCCGGCCTGCACATCATTGCCGAGGCTTTCGTGCGCGTGCATATCAACCTGCTGGCCCTGCCCGGCGTGTCGCTGGAACAGGTCAAGCGCGCCAAAAGCCATACGATGCTTTTGGGCCAGTGCCGCGCATTCCTGGCACAACACGACATCCAGCGCGTCACCGGCGCCGACACCGCGGGCTCGGCCCGCGAGGTGGCCCAGGCCGGCGACCCCGAGATGGCCGCGCTCGCCTCCGAACTCGCCGGAGAGATCTACGGCCTCGACGTCCTCGCCCGCGAGATCGAGGACGAGGGCAACAATTCCACCCGCTTTCTCGTCATGTCGCGCGAGCCCGACCGTTCCTATCGCGGCGAAGACGGCATGATGACCACCTTCGTCTTTCAGGTGCGCAACATCCCCGCCGCGCTTTACAAGGCCATGGGCGGGTTCGCCACCAACGGCGTCAACATGACCAAGCTGGAAAGCTACATGGTCGGCGGCTCCTTCACCGCGACGCAGTTCTACGCCGATATCGAGGGGCACCCCGACGACCCCGGCGTCAAGCTGGCGCTCGAGGAGCTGGATTACTTCACCTCCGACATCACGCTTCTGGGCGTCTACCCCGCCGATCCGCGCCGCCACTAGAACCTTTCGCCAAAACCCGGAATCCGCAGCTTGCGGCCAAGCACAGCGCAAGGCTTGACCGCTTCGCGCGGCGCGTCCTCAACCGATATTTCAGGTAAAAGCCGGGATGCATGAGACCACATTCCGGCATCGAAGGCCGTCCACGCCGCCTGCCACAAGGTCAATTATTACAAACGCACCGTTACATCCAAAACTGCACCCATTTGGTGCGCTTTTGCACAAAACCTATGTAACAATATTTATTAATTAAAAACAATACCATACAAGATCTCAAACCCCTGACAACACAACGCTTGAGAGCAGGGTCACGCCAATCCTCACGGATCTGTGCATCCGCGTGTTCGGCCAGTAACGAGGCGCGGAGCCCCCCTGTGCCGGCACCCCGAATGCCGCCATCTTGTTTGACAGACGACGCGGACAGCCCGCGCCGCCAACACCGAAACGAACACACACCGTCAACATAATTGACGAACATCATATGAAAGGAACATATCATGCGTATCATCAGTACAGTCGCGGTTCTCGCCGCTCTCGCCACCCCCGCCGCCGCCCTTCAGGTCGTCAACGTCCTGGGCCAGCACAGCGCACCGCTCAACAACAGCGTCCTGTCCAACGGCGCCCCCTATTTCGACGAAGAAAAGGACAACCAACTGGGCTTCGGCTTCGGCGCACCTTTCCAGGATGAAGAGAAAGACAACCAGTTGGGCCTCGCCGCAAACTTCGGCGCGCCCTTCGTCAATCAGGAGAAAGATGACCAACGCGGCTACGGCGCTGACGCGTCATCCGCCGGTCAACTTGTAGCCAGCAACAAATACGGCGCGCCCTTCGTCAATCAGGACAAGGACGACCAACGCGGCTACGGCGACGATACGGCATCCGATGTCCAATTGATCGCCAGCAAGTACGGCGCACCGTTCGTGAACCAGGAAAAAGATGATCAGCGCGGCTACGGCGCAGACACCGCCACCTTCGAGGTCGCCAGCAACTACGGCGCGCCCTTCATGAACGACGAGAAGGACAATCAGCTCGGCTACGGCTTCGGCGCACCCTTCCAAGACGAAGAGAAGGACAACCAGCTGGGCTAAGTTCGGCTCTGCCTGACACCGGAAAACGGGTCGCCCTCACCGGCGGCCCGTTTTGCGATCAGCACGAGACGCTCAGGCGTCGCTTTTGTAGCGGTCTTCCAGTTCCTTGGCATAACCCGCCACGCGCAGGCTGAACCGCTTGTTCAGGTTGCCCTTTGCCAGCTTCATCGACTGCACCAAAAGTTTTGCCGCCAGCGTCTTGGGTGCCATGTCGATCACCAAGCTGATCCGCGTCCGCGACCGCGACAGCGCCACAAGGTCCAGCACCATCTTGCCGCCCATGTTGGGAGAGCGCGACGCAATGACCAGGCCATTGGGCCGGTCCAGCTCGGTCAACTCCAGCTGCATCTCGCGCCGCTTGCCCCGCAGGCTAAAGGCCGCGTCCCATTTCATTCCCGGCCGGGTCTCATTCAGGTCGTCGACGCGCTGCACCTCCGCACCCCGCCGCAACGCCGACCGCTCGATCGCCGCGAAATCGGTCACCTGCTCGAACACGAACTCGATCGGGGCTTCTACGTCTTCATGGGCCACGAATTTCATGTCTGCGCCTCTTCTTTTTGTCCCGTCCGGTCTTTCGCGCCGGGCGAGGTCTTGGAATGCCTATCGGTTACCGGCGTTATAGCGTATCCGCCAACCAGTTGCGCAGCAAAAATTGCGCAATTGCACCTTTTCGCGCCGGGCTGAGGACGGGATGCGTCCCGGAAAAGGCCTGCATCATCTCCTCGCGGCTGACCCACATCGCCTGCTCGATCTCGACCGGGTCGATGGTGATCTCGCGGCTCAGCGCCACGCCGCGGCAACCGAACATCAGCGACGCCGGAAAGGCCCAGGGCTGGCTGGCCAGGTAGTCGACCGCGCCCACCTTCACGCCGGCTTCTTCCCAGACCTCCCGGCGCACCGCCGCCTCGATCGTCTCGCCCGGCTCCACGAACCCCGCCAGAAGCGAGAACATGCCCTCCGGCCAATGTGGCGAGCGGCCCATCAGCACGCTGTTGCCATGGGTGATCAGCATGATCACGACTGGATCGGTCCTTGGGAAATGCTGTGCGCCGCAGGACGGGCAGGCGCGTTGCCATCCGGCCTGGGTCATCTCGCTCTGCGCCCCGCACCGCGCGCAGAAACGGTGGCTGACATGCCAGTGCAGCACCGCCTTCGCTGTGGCGGCCAGTTCGGCATCGCGTGGGCTCAGCCGGGTCATGACGCGGCGCAACTCCGCAAAGACCTGCGTGTCATCCAGCAGCGGATGCCGCTGCTCGGACGTATCGACAAAGCTGTTCATCTGGGCCGGGTCCACGTCCTCGGGCATCCAGCCCACCAGTTCCCGCGCCTCGATCAGGCGCCCATCGTCCTGCAGGCCCAGCAGCACGGCCTCGGGGGCCGTCTGCGCCAGCACCGGATGGTCGGCGGGCAACCGCGCCAGACGGTCCAGTCCCGGCGCCTCGACCAACGGCTTGCCCTGCCACAGCAGCACCACCTCGCGCGGCGTCTGCGCGATCTCTTTCGGTCGCCGCCGCAGCTCGGCAGCACGGTCCAACCCCGAACCGCCGAATGTCACAGTCTCGGCATGGCGCATCTGCATCTCCTTTTGCCGCAGACCTGCCACAGCCCCCCGCCAACGGCAAGCCGCGCCCCGAAGCCGCAATCCCACGCACGCCCACGCCCCAATCTAAGCGCGATCCTAAATAAGTGACCTCAACCGAAAGGAGATTGCCGCCACCCACCCCCTGTGCCAGTCTTGGATCCGTCCGGGTAAACTCCTTGATTAGTGAAATTCGACTTTAAACATGAATAACACCGCGCCTGACCACACTTGGCCGCACGCGCCCGCATCCGCGGATCGTCCCATCCCGGACAATCATATCTGGCTGCGGGTGCTGGAAACCACTGATGTCCACGCCCATCTTGCGCCCTACGACTATCACCGCGATGCCGAAGTGCAGGGCCACGGGCTGGCCCGCACTGCCACGCTGATCGCCCGCGCCCGCGCCGAGGCCGCCAACAGCCTGCTGTTCGACAATGGCGACTTCCTGCAAGGCTCCGCGCTCAGCGATATCGGCACCGGCCCGGACAGCGGCTGGTCCGGCCCGCACCCCGTAATCGCCGCGATGAACACTCTGGGCTACGACGCTGTCGGACTTGGCAATCACGAGTTCAATTTCGGCCTCGACTGGCTGGACCGCGCCCTGTCCGAGGCCACCTTCCCCGTGCTCTGCGCCAACGTCCTGCACGCCGGACCCGCTGCAACGCCCTTGCATCCGCCCTCCGTCATCCTGCCGACGGTCCTGCGCGACAACCGCGGCAAGGAGCACACGCTGCACATCGGCGTGCTTGGCCTGCTGCCGCCGCAGATCACCACATGGGACCATCAGCACCTTGCGGGCCGCGTCACCACACGCGGCATCGTCGAGACCGCGGTGACCGAAGTACCCCACCTGCGCGAGGCCGGCGCCGACATCGTCATCGTTCTGGCCCATACAGGGATCGGCCCCGCCGCGTCCGCGCCCGACAGCGCCGACCCGGCCCTTGAGCACGCGGCCCTCGCATTGGCCACGGTGCCGGGGACCGACGCGCTTCTGACCGGGCACAGTCATCAGGTCTTTCCCGAAACCACGGCGCCCGGTCCTCCCGCGCCGGGCGTCGATCACCACGCCGGCACCCTCGCCGGGGTTCCGGCCGTCATGGCTGGCTTTCGCGGTTCACACCTGGGCGTGCTGGATCTCTGCCTTGCGCAGGATGCGGCGACCGCGGCATGGTCCGTGCAGGATTTCCACTGTCGCGCACAACCCGTGGCTCCAGCAGACGGCACCGCCCCTGCCGCCGCCGACACGGATCTTTCCGCCGTCACGCGCCCGGCCCACCTGGCGACACTGCAGGTCACCTCCCAAACCGTCGGCCACACGGCGCATCCCATCCACAGCTATTTCGCACGGGTCCGACCCTGCAACGCGCTCCACCCGGTACTCGACGCCAAGGCAGCCGCGCTTTCCGCCGCGCTCGGCGACACCGAGGACACGGACCTGCCGGTCCTGGCCGCGACACCCTGTTACAAATCCGGCGGCCATGGCGGGCCCGGCGATTTCATCGACATCCCCGCCGGTCCGCTGACCCTGGGGCACATGGCCGAGCTCTACCCGTTTCCCAACACCCTGATCGGGCTGCGGCTGACCGGGGCGCAGATCGCCGACTGGCTGGAGCGCGCCGCGTCCTGCTTTCATCAGATCCTGCCAGGCCATGGCACCACGCCGCAACCACTCTGGAACCCCGCCTTCGCAAGTCATGCGTTCGACACGATCTCGGGCCTCAGCTATCGCATCGACCTGTCGCAACCGCCACGCTATGACCCGCAAGGGCAACTGATCGACTCCGGCGCACGGCGCATCCGCGACCTTTCGCGCAACGGCACGCCCCTGTCGCACGATGCTCTCTTTTGCGTGGCCACCAATAATTTCCGCGCCTATGGTGGGGGCCCCTATCCACGTGCCACAGCCCAGGCCGTGGTGCATCAAAGTGCACGCACCGTCCGTGACCACCTCACCGCGTTCCTGCGCGACACCGGCACCGACAGCACCTTGCCCGTCGCCGGCGGCTGGCATCTCGACGGCCCGCGAGATGCGACCGTTCTGCTGGAAACCGGCCCCGGCGCGCGCAATCACCCAGAAGACCTCGCGACCCTGGGCGCGCGCGATCTTGGTGTGGACGCGACAGGCTTCCTGCGCCTCGCCATTCCCCTTGTCAGACTGGCAGACCTTGCGAATCCCCCCCAGAAAGCTTAGGTATCCGGTCGAGAGGTTGGCGCGGGCAGGCGCCTCGCCAACCCGGTCAGGTCCGGAAGGAAGCAGCCGTAACGAGCCCCGCTTGGGTCGTTGTCCAGCCTCTCACCCAAGTAAACCGGGCGCAGTCCGATTTACGTCGGCCGAAAGGGGATGCACCGCATCCCCGAGAGGCTTCCACAGAACAATCCAAGAAACCCACATCACTCGATGCCAACAGAATTTTTCAAAAATTCTGTTCCAATTTTTTTCACAAAAAATTTCCCCCCGCTTCAGCCCGCGCGCGCCCACTTCAACTGCGCATCGGTTTCCACCGCGCAGGGCCGCACCGCGCGCAACCGCTCCAATGCCTCGTCCGCGTCCTCGCCGGCCTCGACCATCAGGCGCAGCGCCGCCATACCGGAGCGCCCGCAGCCTCCGAAACAGTGGATCAACACGCGCCCCCCGCCCTGCAGTGCGGCCAGCGCAGTCTTGCTGGCGATGTGCCACTCCTCGATCCGCTCCGGCGCAGGCACGCCCATATCCTCGACAGGCAGGTGGATCCACCTCGTGCCCTTGTCCTGGATCTCGGCCCCCATATCCGTCAGGCCGTGGCTGACCTGTTCCGACACGGTGGTCATCGAAAGAACCAGCGCAGGCTTCCAATCGGCGAGATGCTGCAAATCGTCGTCCCAATGCCCGCCTCTGCCCGGCATCGGGGCGATGCCAAGAATGCCCTCGGCCACCGGCAACGCGTATATGACGAACTGCGACATGCCGCCCGGCCCTCAGAGACGATCCGCTGCGAACGTGTCGCAGGACCGCACGTCGCCGCTCTCGTAACCTGTGGCGAACCAGCGCGACCGCTGCTCGGACGTGCCATGCGTGAAGGTATGCGGCTGCGGCACCCGACCCGCGCGTTTCTGCAGGTGGTCGTCCCCGATCCGCCGCGCCGCGTTCAGTGCCTCCTCGATGTCGCCCGGCTCCAGCAACCCTTCGACCGACCGCGCCCAGACTCCCGACAGGCAATCGGCCTGCAATTCCAGGCGCACCGTCAGCCGGTTGGCCTCCACCTGGCTGGCCTGCTGCCGGGCGCGGTTCACCTCCGGCAGGATGCCCAACTGGTTCTGCACGTGATGCGCCACCTCGTGGGCGATCACGTAGGCCGCCGCAAAATCCCCCTTCGCCCCCAGCTCGCGCGACAGCGTGCCGAAGAACTCGGTATCCAGATACGCCTTGCGATCCGCCGGGCAGTAAAACGGCCCCGTCGCCCCCGACGCCCCGCCACAGGGGCTTTGTGTCACACCCGCGTACAACACGAGCACCGGCGGCACATAGCTCTCGCCCAGCTGCTGCTCGAACACCTGGTCCCAGACCTCTTCGGTGGTGGCCAGCACGCGCGACGTGAACTCCGCCGCCGCCTCGTCCTCGGCGCTGATCTCGCGCGGGGTGCTCTGCTGTCCGCCCGCGCCTTCCAACAGCGGCGTCACGTCGATTCCGGCGAAATACCCGATTGCCAGCACGATCAGCAGACCGACTCCGCCAAGCTGCAACCCACCCCCGCCGGACCGGCGCCGATCCTCGATATTCCGGCTGCGCCGAAACCCTTTCAACCGCATGATGTCCCCCCAAGGACGATGAACCGCAACCAACATAGCCCGGTTTTCGTTCTTTCGGATATACTGAATATGAACGAAAATTTCGCAAGGAGCCGGGAATGCCACAGGACGACGCCGACCACGGCGAGCAGGACAAGAAAACCAGGTGGGCCGAGAATCGCACCGACTGGGCGTCGGACCGCACGATCCTTGCCAACGAGCGCACCTTCAACAGCTGGATGGGCACGGGGCTGGGTGCGGTCGGCGTCGCCATTGGCCTCAAGGCCGTGTTCGGCGCGTTCGAGCCCACCTGGGCCGCCAAGGCCGTGGCATCGGCCTTTCTCGTCATCGCCATCGTCGTGTTCTGGGCCGCCCGTAACCAGGCCCGCAAGACCATCAGCAGCATGGAAACCTACGATGCCGCGCCCATGCCCACGAAAAACTTCACCCTGCTGGCAAGCCTGATGACGCTGGCCACCCTCGCCACCGGCGCCATCCTCTGGAGCCTGTGATCCCCGCACCCCCTGCTGGACCCCGGCGCGTGTCGCCTCTACTCTGCCCGCAAATTCGAATCCCAAAAGGCGTGGCATGAGCGACACCCAAGACAGCGGCTATCAGGTGCTGGCCCGGAAATACCGCCCCGAGACCTTTGCCGATCTCGTCGGGCAGGACGCGATGGTGCGCACGCTCAAGAACGCGTTCGAGGCCGACCGCATCGCGCAGGCCTTCATCATGACCGGCATCCGCGGCACGGGGAAGACGACCACCGCCCGGATCATCGCAAAGGGCATGAACTGCATCGGCCCGGATGGCGAGGGCGGCCCCACCACCGACCCGTGCGGCGAGTGCGAGCATTGCAAGGCAATCATGGAAGGCCGGCATGTCGACGTGCTGGAAATGGACGCGGCCTCGAATACCGGCGTCGGCAACATCCGCGAAATCATCGAAAGCGTGCACTACCGCGCGGCCTCGGCCCGCTACAAGGTCTACATCATCGACGAGGTTCACATGCTCTCCACGGGCGCGTTCAACGCGCTTCTGAAGACGCTCGAGGAACCCCCCGCGCACGTGAAGTTCATCTTCGCCACCACCGAGATCCGCAAGGTCCCGGTGACGGTCCTGTCGCGCTGCCAGCGCTTCGACCTGCGCCGGATCGAACCCGAGGTGATGCTCGACCTCCTGCGCCGCATCGCCGGCAACGAGAACGCACAAATCGCCGAGGACGCGCTCGCGCTCATCACCCGCGCCGCCGAAGGCTCGGCGCGGGACGCCACCTCGCTGCTCGATCAGGCCATCTCCCACGGCGCGGGCGAGACCACCGCCGAACAGGTCCGCGCCATGCTGGGCCTCGCCGACCGGGGCCGCGTCATGGACCTCTTCGATCTTGTGATGAAGGGCGACGCGGCCGGCGCCCTGACCGAGCTTTCGTCGCAATATGCCGAAGGCGCCGACCCGATGGCGGTGTTGCGCGACCTGGCCGAAGTCACCCACTGGGTCAGCGTGGTCAAGATCACGCCCGAGGCCGCAGAGGACCCCACCATCGGCCCCGATGAGCGCACCCGCGGCGGCCAGATGGCCGAGGCCCTGCCGATGCGCGTGCTCACCCGCATGTGGCAGATGCTTCTGAAGGCGCTGGAGGAGGTCGCCGCCGCGCCCAACTCCATGATGGCGGCTGAGATGGCGATCATCCGCCTGACCCACGTCGCGGACCTGCCCTCGCCCGAGGACCTCGTGCGCCGGCTGCGTGACAATCCTCCCTCCGGGCCGCCCAACGGCCCCGCGCCCACACCGCCAAGCGGCGGCAACGGCGGCGAAACCCATGGCGCCCCCGCGTCCCAGTCCGGCGGATATGCCCCGACGCAAACCACCGGTGGCGGCAACGGTGGCGGCGTCACTGCGCTGGCGACGCAGGCCGAGGCCTCCCTCGCGCATTACCCCACCTTCGACCACGTGGTCGAACTCATCCGCGCCCATCGCGACGTCAAGCTGCTGGTCGAGGTCGAGACCTCGCTGCGCCTCGCCGCCTACCAACCGGGCCGCATCGAATTCGTCCCCACGGAAAACGCCCCCCGCGATCTCGCGGCCCGTCTCGGCACCCGCCTGCAGACCTGGACCGGCAACCGCTGGGGCGTCACGGTCGTGAACGAAGGCGGGGGCGAGACCATCGCCGAGGTGCGCGACGCCGCCCGCAACGCGCTCGAGGCCGAGGCCCGCGAACACCCGCTGGTCCAAGCCGTCTTCGCCGCCTTCCCCGAGGCCCGCATCGACGATATCCGCACGCCCGAGGACATCGCCGCCGAGGCCCAGGCCGACGCGCTACCCGAAGTGGACGACGAATGGGACCCCTTCGAAGAGGATTGATCCTCTCCGCGCCCCTGATCCTGCCCGCCACTGCCCGCGCGCAGGAGGTCTGCGCCAAGGTCCGCCCCGACTGGGACGGCGCGCCCGTCCCGGCATGGGAAGAGGCGATCCTGCTCTTCGGCTCACCCGCCGCGCTGGCCCTGCTCCTTGCCTCCGCCCTCGTTCTGCGCTTTCGCAGCGCATGGGGCGCGCTGGCGGTCTTTGTCGGCTGGAGCCTCCTCGTCTCGGCCTTCACGATCTACGACCCCACCGGCGGCCAGCGCATCGCCGCAGCGCAGGAAGGCTGCATCGGATCCCCGGCACTCTTCGTCGCCATCGTCATGGCCATCGGCGTGGGCCTGTTGCTCTACACCGGCAAACCACGCGACGAGGACGCGAAGGGCTGACACCGCGCTGGCCGCGATCCGGCCCTCAAAATGCCCGATTCACGGGGTATGGCGGGGAAAAGGACCTTGTCATGAAAGTCGGATTCAACAGACTCTACCAAGAGCACCCGCAGATGCGCCGCGGCCACCGCTGCACCGGATCGGGACAGGCGCCCTGTCAGGTTTGCTTTGGCCACGGTACCACGCATCGGCGGCTCGACCGCGTCGGGAAACCCATTCATGATCGCTGCGACGGCTGCTTCGGACGCAAGACCACCCGCTGCGGGCTGTGCAATGGCGAAGGCTACATCGCGTAGGGTGGGTGAAAACCCACGCGCTCGCGCAAACCCATGGACAGGCCCCGCCCCGCCGTCCTAACCTGCGACCATGACCGATACTCCTGAACGCCGCTGGCACGACATGGGCGGACACTCCGCCGGCCCCATCCCGATGGAAAGCCACGACTTCGCCCTTTGGGAAAAACGCGTCGACGCCCTCATGGTGCTCTGCGGCGCCAAGGGTCTCTTCACCGTCGACGGCCTCAGGCGCGCGCTCGAGGACATGGGCGAGGACGCGTTCGAGAAATACTCCTATTACGACCGCTGGATCGCCGCGACGAACCAGAACCTGGTCGAGGCGGGCGTTTACACGCTCGAGGAACTGGGCCAGCGCATGGAAGAAATCGCCAAACGCGGCCCAACCTATGGCGAGGCGCAGGAATGACGTCCGCAGGCACCAAGGTCCGCGTGAAGACGATGACCCCGCCGGGCCACATCCGCGCGCCCTTTTACCTGCGCGGCAAGACCGGAGAGATCGAGCGCATCCTCGGGCGCTTCAAGAACCCAGAGCAACTCGCCTACGGCCTGCCCGCAGCCGAAAAGACCCTCTACCGCGTCCGCTTTTCCATGGCCGAACTCTGGGGCGACGCCGCGGAAAACCCCACCGATACCTTGGATGCCGAAATCTACGACCATTGGCTGGAAGAGGCCTGACATGCCGCACGACCACCACGACCATGATCATCTCTCGCCTTCCGGCCACCCCTACCGGCAGGACAACGACGCCCCCCTCACCTATTTCCAGCGCATGGAAATCGCCGTACGCGAACTCCTGATCGAAAAGGGCCACCTCACACCGGCAGAGATCGCCACCCAGATCGACGCCATGGATGCCCGCTCCCCGGCCAACGGTGCCGCCGTGGTGGCCCGCGCCTGGACCGATCCGGAGTTCAAGGCGCGGCTCATGGACAATGCCGGCGATGCCACGCGCGAAATGGGCTTCGACATCGGGCCGCTGCACCTCGTGGCGGTCGAGAACACTGCCGACACCCACAACATGATCGTCTGCACGCTCTGTTCGTGCTACCCGCGCAACCTGCTGGGCCTGCCGCCCGACTGGTACAAGACCCGCGCCTACCGCTCCCGCGCGGTCCGCGAACCCCGCGCGGTGCTGCGCGAATTCGGCGTGGAGCTGCCCCAGACGACGCAAATCCGCGTCCACGACAGCACCGCCGACATGCGCTACATCGTGCTGCCCGCCCGGCCCGAAGGCACTGATGGCATGGACGCCGCCGCGCTGGCCAGACTGGTCACCCGCGACTCCATGATCGGCACCGGCCTGGCCCTCGTGCCCGAAAACACTTGAGGCAGCCCCGCCCCCGGCGTATCCCCTGCCCATGAGCAGCGAGCCCGAAAAAATCCCCCTCGGCGAACGCCTGACCGGCGCGGTCCTCGTGGCCCCCATCCGCATGGCCGGCCTTCTGCCCTACCGCTGGCGTGTGCCCTTCGCGGCGTGGCTGACCACGCGCATCCTGGCGCCGCTCGCGGGCTATCGCAATCGCGTGCGCGAAAACCTCGCCCTCGTTCGCCCCGACCTGTCGCGATCCGAAATCGAGACACTGGCCCGCCGCGTGCCCGACAACGCCGGGCGCAACATGATGGAGCTCTACTCGCCCGAGTTCCCCGACCACGCCCGCAAGTCGCCCGTCGTCGGCCCCGGCCTGCCCGATATCCGTGCCGCCCGCGACGCCGGCCGCCCGGTCATCTTCGTCACCGGCCATTTCGGCAGCTTCAATGCCGCGCGCATGGCGATGATGGAACAGGGTTTCAACATGGGCGTGTTCTACCGGCCCATGGCCAACCGGCCCTTCAATACGCATTACGTCCGCGCCATGGCCGCCCTCAGTGAACCGATGTTCGAACAGGGGCGCAAAGGCATGATGCAAATGGTCAAGCACCTGCGCTCGGGCGGCGTGCTGGCGATCCTGAACGACCTCAACGCCCATGACGGCGTGCCGCTCGACTTCTTCGGCAAGCCCGCACTGACGTCCCTCGCCACCGCCGAAATGGCGCTGAAATTCGACGCCCTGCTGGTCCCGGTCTGGGGACTGCGCGATCCTGACGGCCTCCACTTCACCATCCACACTGAGACGCCCATCGCACATTCCGACCCGGTTACCATGACCCGCGAATTCAATACCCGGCTGGAAGCGGCCGTGCGCGACAACATGGAACAATGGTTCTGGATTCACCGGCGCTGGAAAGATGGCACCGGCCCTATGGCCGAGCGCGGCGCCGACTACCTGCGCGAACTGGAAGAGAAAGCCTGATCCAAAGGTGCGGCTGCGCCGCACTCTATTATTCGTCGAGGGGCCAGCCCCTCGAGCACCCCGGAGTATTGACCGAACAGTGAAGCCGATCACTGTTTCACTGTTCCGAAATACTCCCGCCGGAGGCATGAAACTCTTTTCGCGCTCAGGTCCACTTCGCGAGCGGCGGCAGGCTCATCAGCACCGCATCGGCATCATGCCCCGTGGCCAACCCGAACTTGGTGCCCCGGTCGTAGACAAGGTTGTATTCGGCATAAAGCCCGCGATGCACCAGCTGCGCCTCCTTGTCGGCGTCGCTCCAGTCCTGTGCGCGGCGCTTTTCCACCAGCGGCACGTAGGCTTTCAGGAAGGCCCGGCCGATATCCTGTGTCAGGGCGAAATCCGCCTCCCAGTCGCCGGTGTTGCGGTCATCCATGAAAATACCGCCCACGCCCCGCGCCCGGTGGCGGTGCGGGATATAGAAATACTCGTCCGCCCAGGCCTTCAGCGCCGGGTAGATATCTTCCCCGTGGGGATCCAGATGCGCCTTCTGCTGGTCGTGGAAATGCGTGGTGTCGTCGTCATACTCGATGCAAGGATTCAGGTCCGATCCGCCCCCGAACCACCACGCATGGGGCGTCCAGAACATCCGCGTGTTCATGTGCACCGCCGGCACATGCGGGTTCTGCATATGCGCCACCAGGCTGATTCCGCTCGCCCAGAAGCTGGGGTCGTCTTGCATCCCCGGCACGCCCCGCGCCGCCATCGCCTTCTGCGCCTGCTCTCCCAGCTGGCCGAACACTTCCGAGACGTTCACGCCCACCTTCTCGAACACGCGCCCGCCGCGCATCACGCTCATCAGCCCGCCGCCCGCGTCCGAACCGTCGTCGCTGGTGCGTTTGGTCGGCTTGACCTCGAACCGCCCCGGTTCCGCGTCCGACAGCGGGCCGTTTACTTGGCTGTCCTCCAGCGCCTCGAACGCCGCGACGATCTCGTCGCGCAGCTGGTGAAACCACGTTGCTGCGCGGCTTTTCTGTTCGTTCATGTCTGTCATCGTACTTCCTTCAGCGGGCCCGCCCATCCGGGCGGACGAGCGCATTAGTGAGCCGGGGCCGACACCGGGTCAAGCAGCGACCGGCCGCCATCCACCGTCATGATCTGCCCGGTCATGAAGCTCGATCCGTCGCAGGCCAGGTACTGCACCGCCTCCGCCATCTCGTTCGGCGCCGCGATCCGCCCCAGGGGCGTATGCGCCTCGATATCTTCGCGAAAGTCCTTGTTGTCGCGCAACGTGTCCTTCAACGACGCGCTCATGACCGAGCCGAAAGCAACCGCGTTCACCCGGATCCGGTGCGGCGCCAGCGCCACGGCCAGGCTGCGGGTCATCTGGTCCACTGCCGCCGACGCGATGGAATAGCCCAGCAGGTCGGGATGCGTCCGCCGCCCGGCAATGGACGACAGGTTCACGATAGAGCCCACCGGGCCTTCCTCTTGCCCTTCCGCCTGCTTGATCATCCGTTTCGCCACCAGCTGGCTCAGCCGCAGCGCCGTCATCAGGTTCTGGTTCAGCAATTGCTCCACCGCGTCGTCATCGGGGTTCAGCGGGTCCGACGGCAGCAATTGCCGCCACGCGTTCACCAGAACGTCCACATCGTCAAAGGCGTCGATCGTCGCCGACAACAGGTTCGCCTGCGTCAGCTTTTCCCGCAGATCCCCCGCGAACCAGCGCTTGTTCGCGCCATCCTCGTTCTCGCCCAGCTCGTGCTTCAGAAGCTTCTCGTTCATGTCGGCGAACATCACGTTCGCCCCCTTGTCGACGAAATGCCGCCCGATGGCGAGGCCCACGCCGCTCGCCGCGCCGGTCACGATGACCGTCTTTCCCTGTATCGAAAAGGACATGGCTCGATCTCTCCCTGATGGCCCGTCGGACCTGTCTAGCGCAACTCAGCCGCGGGTGCGAGCCGGTCTTGCCGCCTGCACGATCTTGAACCGGTTGTCGCCGCCGATCTCGCGCACATCACCGAACGCCGCCGAAAGATCGCCCTCATAGGGCAGATGCCGGTTGGCGACCATGAAAAGCTGCCCGCGCGGCGACAGCATCCGCGCCGCGGACCGAATGAAGGCGCGCCCAAGACCCGGGTCGCTCGATCGTCCGATATGAAACGGCGGGTTCATCACCACCGCATCCAGCGGCCCCGGCGCGGCCCAGGTCAGCGCATCGGCCCAGTGGAACGCGGCGCGTGCGTCGCTAACGTTCTGGCGCGCACAGTCCAGCGCGACATGATCCGCCTCGACAAGGTGCAGCGCCTGCACGCTCTCGCGGCGCAGTACGTGATGCGCCAGGTACCCCCAGCCCGCGCCGAGATCGACGACCTGCGCGCCCAGCTTCTCTGGCAGGGCGTCGGCCAAAAGGCGCGAGGCCGGGTCTACCCCGTCCGCCGAGAAAACCCCCGGCGCGGTGACGAAGGTTTTGCCATCCTCCTCCACCGTCATGTGCTCGGCCAGCGCCCAGTCGGAAAAGTCAGACCCGGCGTCGATGGTGAACAGCTTGCCATGCGCCTTCGACAGCGGCGCCGACACCTCGGCCCGGCCGCGGCAGGCTTTCAGGATCGATTCGATCCCGTCCGTCTTGGCCCCGTCCACCACGACGATCCCGTCACTGACGCTGGCGGCCTCCGCGATCAAACCCTGGCACAACGCCTTCGCGCGCGTGGCAAAGACCACCGCCGCACCGTACCGCCCCTCGGCCTCCAGCACACAGTCCCATCCGGCGGCCTGGAACGCCTCCCAATCGGGCCGGAATCGGGTGATGACCTGCGTGCGGTCCTTGGGCAGCGCCGACAGGTCCGCCCCGGTGCGCGGCGCAAACACGGCCACCCGCGCGCCCTCGGGCCACGCGATGGTGCCATCCTCCACGGCCAGCGACAGGCGCGATGCCGTGCTCACCTTATTCCTTTTCCATGGTGCATTGCAGCGGATGCTGGTGGCGCCGGGCGAAATCCATCACCTGCCCCACCTTGGTCTCCGCGATCTCGTGGCTGAAGACGCCGACCACCGCGACACCTTTCTTGTGCACGGTCAGCATGATCTCGAACGCCTGCGCATGGTTCATGCCGAAGAACCGTTCCAGCACTGCCACGACGAATTCCATCGGGGTATAATCGTCGTTCAGCAGCAACACCTTGTAAAGCGGTGGCCGCTTGGTCTTGGGCTTGGTATCGACCACCACGGCGGCATCGCCGTCGCCGTCATCGTCCTTGCCCGACATGATCACCTGATGCTGCATCAATCCCCGTTGCGCGTATGGCGTTTCGTGAGCGGTTTATATAACTTCCCGAGTGCGTCTGAAAAGGGGGCGCATCCTGGACAAGGGTCGCAATGTCGCAAATTCTCACGACAATCTCATTCGATGCCGATGACACGCTCTGGCACAACGAACGCTTCTTCAAGCTGACCCAGGACAGATTCGCCGATCTCCTGCGCGATTACGTCGACGGACACCACCTGGCAGAGCACCTGCTGGCCGCCGAAAAACGCAATCTCGGGCATTACGGATTCGGGATCAAGGGCTTTACCCTGTCGATGATCGAAACCGCCATCGACGTTACCGACGGCCGCGTGCCCGCTTCGGTCATCTCCGAACTGATCGCTGCGGGCCGCGAGATGCTGGAACACCCCATCGAGCTTTTGCCCCACGCCCGAGACGCCGTCGAGGCGGTGGCCGGCACCCACCGCGTGCTTCTTGTTACAAAGGGCGACCTTCTCGACCAGGAGCGCAAGCTGGCCCAGTCCGGCCTGGGCGACCTTTTCGACGCGGTCGAGATCGTGTCGGACAAGACACCTCAGGTTTACACCCGCATCTTCGACCGCCACGGCGATGGCGCGGCCCATGCGCTGATGGCCGGCAATTCCCTGCGCTCGGACGTGAACCCGGTGATCGCGGCGGGCGGCTGGGGCGTGCACGTCCCCCACGACCTGACCTGGGGCTACGAGGTGGACGACGCGCCCGAAGATGCCACGCGGTTCCGAAAGGTGAAGAACCTGGGCGAATTGCCCGCGCTGGTACAGGAAATCGGCTGACAGCCGCGCGACATCAATTCGCAAATGTAGGGTGGGTGAAACCCACGCGTGCCTCGGTCGACGCTTCCCGCGTAGGGTGGGTGAAAACCCACCACACCCCAACGGTCAAACCTACTCCAGAACCGCCGCCGCCTCGATCAACCCGGCGCCGCCCTTGTTCTGCAACAGCACCGCCACCGGCGCATCGCCCCCGGCTTCCGCCTCGACGCGCAACGGCGCGGCCCCGTCCCAATCGCCCAGGCTTCGCATCTCGGTCACCACGTTGGCATAGCTGATCGTCCGGCCCGCGTTCTCGCCGCGCTTGATATGCACCGTGCTTTCGGGCCTGTAGCGCACCAGTTGCACCGTAAGCGGTCCGTCAAGCTCCACCAGGCGCTCCGCCTCCACCACGACTGTCTCGCCCTGCCGCATCAGGTCCAGGTCCACCGTGCGCGGCAGCCGCCGGTGCCGGTCGATCACGTCCACCACGTCCATCGCCCGATTGCCCACCACGTCATCGGCCCCGTTGACCACCATCTGCGGGGTATAAACCACCCGCCGATCCGCCGCCTTGGCATAGGCCCGCTGGCGCTTGGTGTACGCCGGGTTCGCGAAACTGTCCTTCCAGCCGATGTAATCCCAGTAATCCACGTGCAGCGACAGCGCGATCACGCCCTCATGCCCCGCCAGCTTGTGAAAGAACTTGTCCGCCGCCGGGCACGAGGAACAGCCCTGGCTGGTGAACAGTTCCACCACCACGGGGCGGTCTGCCTCCTGCGCCATCGCCGGTGCCGCGAAAAACAGCACAACAGCCGCAAGCCCCGTGATCAGTCTGCTGATTTTCATGCCTGGCGCTCTACCTATTTGTTCGTGACGTCGCTTCTGAGTATTCATCACGGCATGAAACTGCCAATCAAGGTTTCGAGAGAGTCGCGTGAAAACTGTAACATTCACAAATTGTGTGCAATAGTATACAATAAACGCCAAACCCCTCTTGAACGACTCTCAGGTTTGGGTCAGAAGCAAGCCAGACAATCCTGCCTTCATACGTGAAAGGATATCCACCAATGCCCATTACAGTCGGCCACGACTCCTCCAAGACCCGCAAGACGCTGAAGGTCGGTGACACCTCCGTCGCCTACTATTCCATTGCCGCCGCCGAAGAGGCGGGCCTGGGCGATTTCTCCAAGCTGCCCGCCGCGCTCAAGGTGGTGCTGGAAAACATGCTGCGCTTCGAGGACGGCAAAACCGTCACCACCGATGACATCAAGGCCTTCTCCGACTGGGCCAAGGACGGCGGCAAGGGCACCAAGGAACTCGCCTACCGCCCCGCCCGCGTGCTGATGCAGGACTTTACCGGCGTGCCCGCCGTGGTGGACCTCGCCGCGATGCGCGACGGGATCAAGGAACTGGGCGGCGACGCGCAAAAGATCAATCCGCTCAACCCCGTCGACCTGGTGATCGACCACTCGGTCATGATCGACGAATTCGGCAACCCCCGCGCCTTCCAGATGAACGTCGACCGTGAATACGAGCGGAACATGGAACGCTACCAGTTCCTGAAATGGGGCCAGGGGGCGTTCAACAACTTCCGCGTGGTGCCGCCGGGCACCGGCATCTGTCACCAGGTGAACCTCGAATACCTCGCCCAGACGGTCTGGACCGACCAGGACCAGAACGGCGAAACCGTCGCCTATCCTGACACCCTCGTGGGCACCGACAGTCACACTACCATGGTCAACGGCGCATCCGTTCTCGGTTGGGGCGTCGGCGGGATCGAGGCCGAGGCCGCAATGCTGGGCCAGCCCATCTCGATGCTCATCCCCGAAGTCGTCGGGTTCGAGCTTTCCGGCAAGATGGTCGAAGGCACCACCGGCACCGACCTCGTGCTGAAGGTCGTGGAAATGCTGCGCGAGAAAGGCGTCGTCGGCAAGTTCGTCGAGTTCTACGGCGACGGGCTCGACACCTTGCCGCTGGCCGACCGCGCCACCATCGCCAACATGGCCCCCGAATACGGCGCCACCTGCGGCTTCTTCCCGATCGACGACGAAACCCTGCGCTACCTGCGCCAGACGGGCCGCGACGAGGACCGCATCGCGCTGGTGGAAACCTACGCCAAGGAAAACGGCTTCTGGCGCGGATCGGATTACAACCCGGTCTACACCGACACGCTGCATCTCGACATGGGCACCATCGTACCCGCCATCTCCGGCCCCAAGCGCCCGCAGGACTACATCGCGCTCGACAAGGCCGCATCGGCCTTCCACGCCTATGTCAAAGGCATCCGCGAAGGCAAGGATGCCGGCCCCGACACCGAGGCCCGCTGGGAAGGTGAAGGCGGCGCGCCCGAGCCGCGCGATATCCCCGGCAACGAAGGCCACCACAAGAAAGGCTGGTACACCGACGAGGCGGGCCACAAGCACCAGCTGCATGACGGCTCGGTGGTGATCGCCTCGATCACGTCCTGTACCAACACCTCCAACCCCTACGTGATGATCGGCGCCGGCCTCGTGGCCCGCAAGGCGCACGAGCTTGGCCTGACGCGCAAGCCCTGGGTCAAGACCTCGCTCGCGCCCGGCTCTCAGGTCGTGTCGCACTACCTCGAGGCGGCCGAGCTTCAGGATGATCTCGACGCCATCGGCTTCAACCTCGTGGGCTACGGCTGCACCACCTGCATCGGCAACTCCGGCCCTCTGGCCGAACCGATCTCGAAATGCATCAACGACAGCGACCTGATCGGCGTCTCGGTGCTGTCGGGCAACCGCAACTTCGAGGGCCGCATCTCGCCCGACGTGCGCGCCAACTACCTCGCCTCGCCGCCGCTGGTCGTGGCCTATGCGCTGGTGGGCGACATGAATGTCGACATCGCCAACGACCCGCTGGGCCAGGACAAGAACGGCAACGACGTCTACCTCAAGGACATCTGGCCGTCGCAAAGCGAAATCGCCGAACTGGTCGAAAAGACCGTCACGCGCGAGGCGTTCCAGTCCAAGTATGCCGACGTCTTCAAGGGCGACGAGAAATGGCAGCAGGTCGAGACCTCAGACGCCGAAACCTACGACTGGCCGCCGCAATCGACCTACGTCCAGAACCCGCCCTACTTCCAGGGCATGAGCAAGGACCCGGGCACGATTTCCAATATCGAGGGCGCCCGCGTTCTGGCGCTTCTGGGCGACATGGTCACGACCGACCACATCTCGCCCGCGGGGTCCTTCAAAGAAACCACCCCGGCCGGCGAATACCTGCGCGAACGCCAGGTTCCGGTGCGCGAGTTCAACTCCTACGGCTCGCGTCGCGGCAACCACGAGGTGATGATGCGCGGCACCTTCGCCAACATCCGCATCAAGAACGAGATGCTGGACGGCGTCGAAGGCGGCTACACCAAGGGCCCCGACGGCGAACAGACCTCGATCTTCGACGCCGCAATGGCCTACCAGGAGCAAGGCACGCCGCTCGTGATCTTCGGCGGTGAGCAATACGGCGCGGGCTCCTCGCGCGACTGGGCCGCCAAGGGCACCGCACTTCTGGGCGTCAAGGCCGTCATCGCCGAGAATTTCGAGCGTATCCACCGTTCGAACCTCGTCGGGATGGGCGTCATTCCGTTCGAGTTCACCGGCGGCGACACCCGCAAGACGCTGGAGCTGACCGGCGAGGAAGAGGTCTCGATCCACGGCCTCGACGACATCAAGCCGCAGGCCGAGGTGCCCTGCACGATCACCTACAAGGATGGCACGACGAAAGAGATCACTCTCAAGTGCCGGATCGATACGGCGATCGAGATCGAATACGTCGAACACGGCGGCGTGCTGCACTATGTGCTGCGCAACCTGGCACAGGCGCCGATGGCGGCGGAGTAACGCCCCTTCGGTCCGCATCTAACCACATCGCAGAAAGGCCCCCGAAGCTTGATCCGGGGGCCTTTTTGTATGCCCAGACGATCACGCGACGGCCGCCTCTGCGCCAAGGGGTCTCGCCACCGCTCCAGGCTTGGCGGGACACCGTTGGGACGCCCCGCTTGAACGCGTCTTTTCGGGGCTAACGGACCACAAGGCTTTGCCCATGACCCAGCATCGTCAGTTGCAGAAGTCACACCTCTCCGAAGTATTTTCGTTTTGCCGGTCGACATTGGCCGATCAGCTTTGCAAGCATTCCATTTCAACCGGTCTGCGCGAAAATGTTTCGATGACCCCAGGCAAAAAAAAGGTGCCACATGGCAACTTATGAGATTTCAGGCTTCGCGTCCTACCAGGTGAACACCACGAACACCGACACGTTCTTCGAGGGAACCTCGGTGCAAAACTTCACCTTCGACGACGGGAATGGTGTGGGCGACATGTTCTTTTCGGAGAACGAAATCGTCGCCACGGTCTCGGGCGAGCAACTGCCATATCTGGGCACCCTGAACGTGGACATGGTCGGAGGCGGCACGATGGAACTGGCCCTGGTACAAGGTGCGGCCAGCTTTGTGGATCCGAACATCATTCAGGTGCTGATCGTTGTTCCGGACTATCTTTCTGTGTCGGACTTCAATTTCCCGCAACCGATCGTCTACGACTCGCGCTCCACGGACGATTTTGCCACCTGCTTTGCCGCGGGCACGCTGATCGCCACCCCTGACGGAGAAACCGCGGTAGAAGCGCTGTGCGCCGGCGACCTTGTGACCACCGCAAAGGGCCGCGCGGTGCCGGTCAAATGGATCGGACGACAGACCCGTTTGCCGTTCTTCTCTGGCGCGGCCGTCGCACCTGTGCGCATCAAAGCGGGCGCTTTGGGCGACGGACTGCCGCACAACGACCTGACAGTAACGGCAGATCATGGGATGATCCTTGACGGGCTGGTGATCACTGCAGGCGCGTTGGTAAACGGCGAGACCATTACCCTCGTGCCGACCGCCGAGCTGCCGAACCGTCTGACCTACTACCATATCGAGACCGAGAACCACGACATCATCCTTGCCAATGGCGCCCCTGCCGAGACCTTCATAGACTACGTCGGAAGGCAGAGTTTTAGTAACTACCGCGAGTATGTCGACCTCTACGGCGAGGACCGCACAATCAACGAAATGGCCTATCCCCGTATCAGCGCCGCACGGCTGGTGCCGCAGGCGATCCGGGATCGGCTGTGCATTGCGGAAATGCACGCGGCCTGAACACTAAAGAGGGGCGGCTTCCCCGCGCACACGACCCGACACCATGTAGGGTGGGTGATAACCCACGCGCGCGCCCCTCAAACCCACACCCTCCCCTTGCCGACACCCCCCACGGCCCGTATCTATGTCCCGACAGCCCTCAAACCCCGGGAGAGACAGATGTTCAAAGGACTAGGCCAGCTTGGCGACATGAGCAAAATGATGAAGGCCGCGCAGGAAATGCAGACCAAGATGGCCGACCTGCAGGAAGAGATGCACAACATCACCGTCACCGGCGAATCCGGCGCGGGGCTGGTCAAGGCCGTCTGCTCCGCCAAGGGCGAGTTGAAAAGCCTCGATATCGACCCCTCGATCTTCAACTCCGACGACAAGGAAGTGGTCGAGGACCTGATCCTCGCCGCCATCAAGGACGCCCAGGCGAAGGCTAACGAAAAGGCGCAGGAAGAGATGGGCAAGCTGACCGAGGGCATGGGCCTGCCCGAAGGCATGAAGCTGCCGTTCTGAGGCGCCTCCCGCCCTCATGAACTCCACCCGCGACATCGATGCCCTGATAGAGATGATGGCCAAGCTGCCGGGCCTCGGCCCCCGCTCGGCCCGGCGTGCGGTGCTGCACATGATCCGCAAGCGCGAACTGCTGCTCTCGCCGCTTGCGGACCTGATGGGCCAGGTCGCGCTGACCGCCCGCGAATGCATCGTCTGCGGCAATGTCGGCACCACCGAGACCTGCGATATCTGCCTGTCCGATAAACGTGCCAACGGCATGCTCTGCGTGGTCGAAGACGTCGCCGACCTCTGGGCGATGGAACGCGCGTCCGTCTTCAAGGGCCGCTACCACGTGCTTGGCGGCACGCTCTCGGCGCTCGATCAGGTCGGCCCCGAGCAGCTTCGCATCCCCAGGCTGGTCGACCGCATCGAAACGGAGAACATTTCCGAGGTCATCCTCGCACTCGGCGCCACCGTGGACGGCCAGACCACCGCCCACTACATCGCCGACCAGCTCGAAGACCGCGTCACCCTCACCTCGCTGGCGCAGGGCGTCCCCGTCGGCGGCGAGCTCGACTATCTCGATGATGGCACCATCACCGCGGCCCTCAACGCGCGAAAGGCACTCTGACCCGCGCCTGACCCGACCTGTCCGCAATCCCACGTAGGGTGGGTGATAACCCACCTTTGCTGGGCGAAAACCCACGCCGTTCACACCATGACACCCCCGAACAACACCGCCCGCGCCATCCTCGTCATCACCCTCGCGGTGGCGGCCCTGGCGCTCGGCGATGCGCTCATCAAGCTCTCATCCGGCGCGATCTCGCTCTGGCAGATGTTCATCCTGCGCTCGGCCCTAGTGCTGCCCGTACTGCTGGCCCTCATGGCGCTCGTCGCGCGGTCCGCCTTCGCGCTGCGCCACCCCGGCTGGACCAGCCTGCGCAGCCTGATCCTCGTCGCCATGTGGGTCGCCTACTATGCCGCCCTGCCGCATGTGCCCCTGTCCGTCGCGGCGTCGGGTTATTACACCTCGCCGCTCTTCATCACGCTCTTCGGCGCGCTGGCCACCCGCACCCCCATCGCCCCGCGCCACTGGCTGGCCGTGGCGATCGGCTTTGCCGGCGTGCTTCTGATCATCAAGCCCACGCCCTCGGGCCTGTCCACCTATGCGCTCCTGCCCCTGCAGGCAGCCATGCTCTATGCCATCGCCATGCTGATGACCGGAACGCGCTGCCGGGGCGAACATCCGCTGATGCTCTCCGCCGTGCTGAACGTCGCCTTCATCCTGGCGGGCGGCCTCGCCTTCGCCCTCCTGCCTGCCCCGACGGGCACAGCCGCGCCCTTCACCGCTGCATGGACAACGCTCGACGCCGCCGACTGGCGGACCATCGCGATCCTCGCCACCGCCATCCTGATCGGCAGCATCGGCGCCGCCTATGCCTACCAGAACGGACCGCCCGCGGTGATCGGCACGTTCGATTTCACCTACGTCGGCTTTTCCGCCCTCTGGGGCTGGCTCATCTTCACCGAACGCCCCGACACGCTTTCGTCTCTCGGCATCGCGTTCATCGTCGGCGCGGGCCTGCTGGCCACCTCCCGCCCCGCGCCCACTCCCTGATCACGCGCGCCGCCTACGAAAAAACCGCGCCCGTTCCCGGACGCGGTTCGCAGTCGTCAACGATGTCCGGCAGGCGTCAACCCCGGTTGTCCTCGTCGTCCTCGTCATCCTCGCCGTCATCATCGGGCAGGTTGAAGAAACTGTCGGCGTCGTATTCCTTTTCCGTCTCGTCCTCGCCGGCGGTCTCTTCCCCGCCCAGGCTGAACGTCTCCAGCCCTTCGATGGCCGTGGGCATCCGCGGCTCGGCATCCGACTCTAGGCTCTGCTCGGTCGACAACAGCTTGCGGCGCTCGTCATCGTCGATCGCCTGGCCTTCCTTGGCCTTCTTGGCGGCGGCCTTCTGCACGGCGGCGTCCAGCTCGGTCTGCTTGCACAGGCCCAGCGCCACGGGGTCGATCGGCTGCATGTTCGAGATGTTCCAGTGCGTGCGCTCGCGAATCGTCTGGATCGTCGGTTTGGTCGTGCCGACCAGCTTGGCGATCTGCGCATCGGCAAGTTCGGGGTGGAATTTCACCAGCCACAGGATCGCGTTCGGCCGGTCCTGCCGCTTCGACAGCGGGGTATAGCGCGGCCCGCGGCGCTTTTCCTCGCCCACGGCGGCGGCATTGTATTTCAGCTTCAGCCTGTGCAGCGGATCCTTCTCGGCCTTGTCGATATCCTCCTGCGTCAGCTGGTTGTTGGCGATGGGGTCGAACCCCTTCACCCCGGCGGCCACGTCGCCATCGGCGATCCCCTGGATTTCCAGCTCGTGCATCCCGACGAAATCGGCAATCTGCTTGAAGCTGATCGTGGTGTTGTCCACCAGCCAGACGGCGGTGGCCTTGGCCATCAACGGTTTCGACATCTCTCAAAGGCTCCTTCACGCATATCTTTCCCCTCGCCTGAAACGGCGGTCCCGGGGGCCGGGACGGGTTCTCGTTGTCGGGGAACTTGGCGGCTATATAGTAGCCCCGAACACAAAAAGAAAGAGTGAACATGCGGCTGCTTTTCGCCCTGCTTTTCTCCGCCACCACGGCATTGGCCGAGGACGACCGCCCCGGCGAATTCGACTATTACGTCCTGTCGCTCAGCTGGTCGCCCACCTGGTGCGCGCTCGAGGGCGACGACCGCGGCTCGCCGCAATGCGACGCGTCGCGCGATCACGGCTGGGTGCTGCACGGGCTCTGGCCGCAATACCACCGCGGCTGGCCCGAACACTGCCAATCCGCCGAACGCCCGCCCTCCCGTGCCATGACGGGCGAGATGGCCGACATCATGGGCACCTCCGGGCTGGCGTGGTACCAATGGAAGAAACACGGCACCTGCTCCGGCCTCTCCGCCCCCGCCTACTATGCCCTGTCACGAGACGCATACGGCCGCATCACCCGCCCCGAGGTCTTTCGCAAACTGAAAGACCCGGTCAAGCTCCCCGCCTCCGTTGTCGAGGAAGCGTTCCTCAAGGCCAACCCCAAGCTCGAGCCCGACGGCATCACGATCACCTGCCGCGCGGGCCGCATCCAGGAAGCCCGCATCTGCCTCTCCCGCGACCTCGCCCCAGTCCCCTGCGGCCGCGACGTGATCCGCGACTGCACACTGGACGATGCGCTGTTCGATCCGATTCGATGAAGCCAGCCTTCGCATTCTACGCCTGCAACCTTTGACACCTTGAAAAAACCGATTTGCGGACGAAGCGGACGTGTCACAGCCCATGTAGGGTGGGGTTTTACCACGACGGGGATGGTGGGGTAAAACCCCACCCTACGATATACGTCACCCCGGGCTCCATGAAGCCATTCTCAGCGGCAGCAAAATCCCGCTTGCGCAGCGTCCTCACGCCCGCCACCTGCGTCAGACCACCCGCAGCACCAGCACAACAACCGCCACCGGCACCAGCAGCACGTGCAGCACCAAGTCGAACCAGTTGCTGCTGCCCCAGCCCATCACCCACGCCAGCTGCCCCAGAACGGCCACCCCCGCCAGAAACCAGTTCCCCGTCACCAGCGCGTACAGGCACACCGCCAGCACCATCTCCGCAACCGGCCACGGCGCATAGCCAAACCGGTACACATCCACCGGGATCACTCCGAACGCGCACGCCAGGAACGCCACGTAGGCGCACAGGAACACCGCAATCTCCACGCCCGAAAACCCAGGCACGTCCCAACCCAAGGAAACCGCCACATGCCGCAGCGCCAACGCCGGCAACATCACCCCGAACGGCGCCAGCACCGCCACCGCGCCATTCAACGCCACCGTGTCGCGCCACAAAACGCCCACCAGAACAGCGGCCACCATCGCCAGCCCGGCGGCCAGGGACGACGACAGCACCAGCCCGCTCAGGGCAAACACCACCCAGCCCAGCACCACCGCCACGCCCACCGTCGCACCCAGCCCGCTCATTGCGTCGCCACCCAGGCACCGTTCAGCACATGCGCCCGAAGCCCCGTCTTGTTGCCAACGGAGTAGACCAGCGCGATCCCGCCCCCTTTCAGCCGCCGCAACATCGGATACCGCGCCCCGGCCCCGTTCGGTTCAAGCTCCCGCAAGACGCGCCAGCTGTCCCCTTCATCCTCCGACAACAGCAGCCGAAGCCGGTCCCCCCCACCAGGGTCGTCATTCGCCGCCATCAGGATGCGCCCACCGCCCAGCGGCAGCGCCGCCACCGGCGCGCTCGGATTCGGCATGTCCGAAGCCACCACCTCGGACCAATTCTGCCCGCCATCCTCGGTATGGCTCACCAGCAGCTTCCCCGACGGCGCGAAATCTCGCAGCCACGCCACCGCGCGGTTCTCGCCCAAGGGCACGATCATCGGCTGGATCGGCTGGCCCGCCCCGGTCATCCGCGCCGTATCCCGCACCCGGCCGCCCGGCCCCAACCGCACCAAGACTCCATGCGCCGCCCCCATCTCGAAATAGGCCGGCAACCCCATACTCCCGTCGGCAAACTGCACCATCGGCGACTTCACCAGGTGCGACCGGTTCAGAAAAGGCGAAAGGTTCAGCTTGCGGGCGCGCACTGGCCCAGCCGCTCCCATCTCCACATCGGCGACCGAAGCCATCGCCCAGCCCCCCACCGACACGACCGTGGCGAACACATGGCCCCGTTTCGCCTCGTTCTCCACCGTATTGCCCAGCGTCACCACCAGCTGCGGCGGGTTCATCGCCTCGCCCAGCGCCGCCCGCGTGATCCGCACGTCCCGCCCGGCCGCCTGCCACCCTTCCGACCCGTGCCTGAATGCGGCACCGTGAATGTCCACATCCGCCTGCGCCTCCTGCGAGCCTTCGAACCACAGCACGTCAAAGCCGCCCTCGGTCACCACGACCGATGCCGAATGCGCCTGCCCCTCTCCGACATCATACTCAAAGACCGTCTCGAAAGCCGGATCCCCCTCCGTCGGCACCGCCCCCGGCACGGCAAAGCGCCACACCGGCGGCACATCTCGCGCAATGGCCCAGGCGCTTAGGCCCACGCTCACCGCCATCAGGCAAAGGATCACCACCTGCGCCATGCCCATCGCCTCAGCTTGCCTCGTTTCCAGAACCCCGTCATCCGATCCGTGGTATCAGCCCGCCCGGAAAAAGCAACAAACAGCGCCCGATCACACCGCCACCCAGCCCTTGGAGCCACTCTTTTCCTCTGGCTGAAAATATCCCCGCCGGAGGCCCCGACAGACGTCACCGGGCGCACCAATAGCCGATGTCACGTAGGGTGGGTGAAAACCCACCTTTGGTGGGCAATAACCCACCGCCGTCTCTACCGTGTCCACCGCCCCGGCAACCCGCCGGTCCGCCCCGGCGCGGGCTTGCTGATTTTCGAGAACACCGACAACGGCCCCGCCATCAGCCCGCTCACCACGCGGTTCTCCCGCGCCTTCGCCTTGACCTTCTCGATTCGCATCACGTCCTCGATCCGCCGGTCCAGGAACTCCCAGGTCCGCACGTGTCCCTCGCTCTCGTCGCCCAGCCAGTACAGTACGGTCGACGAATAGACCCCCGACAACGTCGCCCGCTTCGTATACCAGTTCACGTCGTCCGAGGTATCGCCCAGCGCCTCCCAGATCTTGTCGCAGGTGCCCCAGACCGCCTTGGCCCCGTCCACCGCGTGATGCGGCAGCGCAAACAGCGTCACGCCCCGGCGCACCAGTTCCTTGTCCTCGACCGCCTCCAGCCGATAGCGCACGGCGGCCGCGACCCGCTCGCTATAGCGCATCTGGCTCAGGTCTTCCCGCGCCATCCGCTCCAGCATCGCCGCGTCGCCCTCCTCGCGAAAGGCCAGCGCCAGATCGACGGCGCCGCGCGGGCATGCCGCGCGCGCCACGCCCATGGACACTCCGGCATCCTCCACCGCGGCGCGGAACGTGGCCTCGGTCCATCCGTCAAAGGCCACATGCGGTTTTGCCGCTTCCAAAAGCTGCGTTTTCACGTCGGGATCACTCATTCCGGGGCTCCTTTTCGTGCTGATCTGCATCGGCATCCTTCGCCTAGACAAACTAGGACGGCTTTGCTATACGGCCACTTCCTGCACTTTATGCAACTTTAACCTAGAAAGGTGGTGACAACCACATGCAGGTCAGTGTTCGCGACAACAATGTCGATCAGGCGCTTCGTGCCCTGAAAAAGAAACTGCAGCGTGAGGGCGTTTTTCGTGAAATGAAGCTTCGGCAACATTTCGAGAAACCGTCCGAGAAAAAAGCGCGCGAAAAGGCCGAGGCTATCCGCCGCGCCCGCAAACTCGCACGCAAGAAGGCCCAGCGCGAAGGTCTCCTGTAAGACCGCCGCAACGGCCACACGCATTGTCAAGACGACCCCCGGGCAGCCGCTTCGGGGGTTTGTCTTTATTCGAGGGGGCAATCCCCGTTTTGGAATCAGCCGCCCGCGCCTATATGATGGCGCAACCTGAACCCGTTGAGATCTATCCGATGACCGATTCTGCGCCCATCACCCAGGATGTCCTGACCATCCCCCGCAAGCAGCCCGAGGGGCCGATCAACCTTGTCGGCCTCACCCGCGACGCCCTGCGCGACACCCTGATCGCCCACGGCACCCCGGAAAAGCAGGCCAAGATGCGCGTGAACCAGATCTGGCAGTGGATCTACCAATGGGGCGTGCGCGATTTCGCCGCCATGACCAACCTCTCCAAGGCCTACCGCGCCGAGCTGGCCGAGAAATTCATCATCGAGCTGCCCGAGATCGTCGACCGCCAGATCAGCGCCGACGGCACCCGCAAGTATCTCGTCCGAATCGCCGGCGGGCACGAGGTGGAAACCGTCTATATTCCCGAGGAAGACCGCGGCACGCTCTGCATCTCCTCCCAGGTCGGCTGTACCCTCACCTGCTCCTTCTGCCACACCGGCACGCAAAAACTGGTGCGCAACCTGACCGCCGGTGAAATCATCGGCCAGGTCATGCTGGCGCGCGACGACCTCGATGAATGGCCCAAGCCCGGCGTCGGCATGGGCACCGATGGCCCGCGCCTTCTGTCCAACATCGTGCTTATGGGCATGGGCGAGCCGCTCTACAATTTCGACAACGTCCGCGACGCCATGAAAATCGCCATGGACGGCGAAGGCATTGCGCTCTCCCGCCGTCGCATCACGCTCTCCACGTCCGGCATCGTGCCCGAAATCCACAAGACGGCCGAGGAGATCGGCTGCATGTTGGCCGTCTCCTTCCACGCCACCACCGACGAGGTGCGCGACAAGCTGGTACCGATCAACCGCAAATGGAACATCGCCGCGCTCCTCGATGCGCTGCGCGCCTATCCCAAGGCGTCGAACTCCGAGCGGATCACGTTCGAGTACGTCATGCTCAAGGACATCAACGACAGTGACGCGGATGCCCGCCGCCTGATCAACCTGATCAAGGGCATCCCGGCCAAGATCAACCTGATCCCGTTCAACGAATGGCCCGGCGCCCCGCACCAGCGCTCCGACTGGGACCGGATCGAGAAGTTTGCCGATATCATCTACAAGGCCGGCTACGCCTCGCCCATCCGCACCCCGCGGGGCGAGGACATCATGGCCGCCTGCGGACAGCTCAAATCCGCCACCGAGCGTCAGCGCAAGTCCCGCCGCGAAATCGAGGCCGAGGCCGGACTGTGAAAATTCACGTCATCCCGGGCTTGACCCGGGATCGTCGCATCTCTTAAACCCCCGGACCAAGCCGGGGGACCCTTTGATTCTTTTCCCCCCTGCCGCCCGCCATCCCGCCCTTTTCATCCACACTGCATCATTTGGAACACCCGATGGCTTCCGACACCGAACTTCTTCTCTGCCCCGTCAACCTGCGCCACCTCGAAACCCACACCCGCGCCTATGAAGAGGCCGTCGCAATGGCCAAGCGCCGTGGCGCCAAGCTGATCGTGGCCACCGTCGCCCCTGAGATGGAGCGAAACCTCAACATCCGCGACTCCGAGGCGTACTGGTCCCAGCAACTGGCGAAATTCATCAAGGACAACCCCGCTGACGGGGTCGAGGTCGAAACCGTGGTGCGCAAAGGCGCGATCCACCGCCAGATCGTCAAGCTTGCCTGCGAGCGCAATGTGGATGTCATCGTGATGAACTCCGCCAATCCCAAGGTGCAGGATTACCTGCTCGGCACCACGGCCAGCCACGTCGTGACCCACGCCAAGTGCTCGGTCTACGTGGTGCGCGCCTGATCCCGCGGGCTGCCTGACACCCCACCAAGGTCAAGGTTGCGATCAAGAGTGACAGTGCTAAGTGTCTCGCAAACCGAAGACCAGCACTGGACGACCGATGTTTCTTTTGACCCGTATTCTGCTCGTGGCCGCGCTCGGCCTGTTTTTCCTGACGCCGGCCAGCGCGCAAGAGGCCAACGTGCCTTCCGCCGAGGCACAGCAGCTCATTGACCTGCTCGAAAACCCCGAGGCGCGCGATGCACTGATCCAGTCGCTGCGCGGCGCTGCCGAAACCACCACCGCCGACGAGGTCGTCGATCCCGAGGAAGACACCTCCATCGGTCGCCAGCTGGCCGATTTCACCAAGTCGTTCTTCGAAACCGCCGCCACCTCCATCGGCTCCGCTTTCGGTGCGGTCGTCGCCCTGCCCAACACGCTCATGGCGCTCGATGGCGGGCAAGTCGACGTGCTGTGGGAGGCGCTCCAGGCGCTCGCCGTGGTCATCGTCGTCACCGTTGGTTCCTATCTCCTGCTGCGCGCCGGCGCGAAGCTGATCTATCGCCGCATGGGCGACAAGGCCCATGACTGGGGCTTCGTGCGCACCCTTGCGGTAGTCGCGGCCACCACGCTTATCGACATCCTTGTGGTCCTTGCGGCTTGGGGCCTGGGCTATCTCGTCGCGCTTTATCTTTACGGCGAAACCGGTGTCATCGGCGTGCGCCAGACGCTCTATCTCAACGCCTTTCTGCTTGTCGGGCTGGCCAAGGTGGCGCTCCGCGCGGTACTCGCGCCCACAACCCACGAACTGCGCTTCATCGCCATCTCCGACGTCGCCGCCCGCCGCATGTCGTCGTGGTTCGGCGCCATTGCCTCCGTGATCGGCTACGGCCAGCTTCTGATCGTCCCCATCGTGAACCGGCAGGCCTCCTATGCCGCCGGGCGCGGCATCTCGACCCTGCTGGCCTTCATCGCTATCGCCATGGCCGCCATCCTGGTGGTCCGCTCGCGCAAGGACGTGGCGGGCTGGATCCTCGGCCCCACCCCCGAAGAGCGGCCCAGCGCCCTGCGCTTCATCGGGCGCAACTGGTACATTCCCGTGTTGCTCTATCTCGCCGGCCTTGCCGTCATCGTGGCCGCGCGGCCCGATGGACTGATCCTGCCCTTGCTGCTGAACTCGGCCCAGGTGATCGGCATCATCATCCTCGGGGTGTTGCTCTCGGGCGGGCTGTCACGCTTTGCGGTGCGCGGAATGCACATGCCGATGAACCTCAGCAGCCGGATGCCCACGCTCGAGCCGCGGATCAACTCGCTGCTTGGCCGCGTGATCCAGATCGTGCGTGTCTTCATCGTGATCGGCGTTCTGGCCTTCGCGCTCGACGCCATCGGGCTGTGGGACATTTCCGGCTTCATGCGCAGCGAATTCGGCACCTGGGCCGCCGGCGCCATCGTCAGCATCGCCTTCATCCTGCTGACCGGGGCGATCCTGTGGCTCGCGCTGGTATCCTGGGTCGATTACCGCCTGAACGCCGAGTTCGGCAGCGCCCCAACCTCGCGCGAGATCACGCTCCTGACGCTCTTGCGCAACGCCGCCACCATCGCACTGTTGGTCATCATCCTGATGTTCGTTCTGGCCGAACTTGGCGTCGACATCGCCCCGCTCATCGCCTCCGCCGGTGTGCTGGGCCTGGCCATCGGCTTCGGTGCGCAAAAAATGGTGCAGGACATCATCACCGGCATCTTCATCCAGTTCGAAAACGCCATCAACGTGGGCGACGTGGTCACGCTGGGCGGCACCACCGGCACGGTCGAGAAGCTGACCATCCGCTCGGTCACCCTGCGCGACCTGCACGCCGTGGTGCACGTCATACCGTTCTCGTCCGTGGACATGGTGTCGAACTACGTGCGCGATTATTCCTACTTCGTCGCGGATGTGGGCATCGCCTACCGCGAGAACGTCAACGACGGCAAGGATGCCATGGTCGACGCGTTCGAGGAGTTGCGGGCAAGCGAAGCCGGTGAGAGCATCACCGGCGATCTCGAATGGTTCGGCGTGCAAGCCCTCGGCGACAGCGCCGTCGTCCTGCGCGCCCGGATAAAGACCGTGCCCGGCACGCAATGGGGCATCGGCCGCGCCTATAACGAGATCTGCAAGCGGATCATGGACGAGCGCGGCATCGAGATCCCCTTCCCGCATCAAACCGTCTACTTCGGCGAGGACAAGGACGGCACCGCCACCCACCTGCGCCTCGACCGCAACGCGGACGAGGCCAAAACGATAGAGGGGTCCAGCCAGCCCGCGGCGAAGGACACGAAGAAAACCAAGGATCCTCATCTCGACATGGAAGACGACGCGGACGTCTGACGGGGCGACATTTCATGCGCAGAGAATGCCCCGGAAAATTTGCATTTTCCGGGCGACACCGTGCGGTCCGTTAACCCGCCAAATGTGCAAAAATCGCACCGTCGCGATACCACTGGAATACCGACGCGATACCGACGTCACGTTTTCACGGCAAGGCGGCCCGTTAACCCTTGCGCCCACAATGTGCAGAAATCTTTTTCGTGACACATTTCGGGACGATTGCCGCCACTCAGCGTGATTATCCCCGTTTCATCAACCTATTTGTGGAAGGGTAGGAAACGATGGGATTTGAAACCAAAAACGACATCCGCGATTTCGTGATGCAAGAACGCCAACGCTGCATCTCTGACCGGGAATGGAAGTTCCGTCTGCGCGGTTACGGCTTTGCCATCCGCGACACCGAGCAGGGCCCGATGGTCACCTCGCTGATCGGTCGCGGCGATCTCTGCACGCTGGGTGCCGGCGCCTGATACCGTCGTTACAGGGTTGAATTTCCGCGTCGCACGGTATTCGCTGTGGCAAAGCGGAAAGGACACTCATGACATCCTATCTCGGCGTGATCGGCGGCTCCGGCCTCTATCAGATCGACGGCCTGCAACACCCTGAATGGGTCACGGTGGACACCCCCTGGGGCGCGCCCTCCGACCAGATCCTTACGGGTATGCTGGGCGACACCTACATGGCCTTTCTGCCCCGTCACGGGCGCGGCCACGTGCACAGCCCCTCGACGGTGCCTTACCGCGCCAATATCGACGCGCTGAAGCGTCTGGGCGCGACCGACATCATCAGCGTCTCCGCCTGCGGCTCGTTCCGCGAACAGTTGGCGCCGGGCGATTTTGTCATTGTGGATCAGTTCATTGACCGCACTGTCGCGCGCGAGAGCTCCTTTTTCGGCCAGGGCTGCGTCGCCCATGTCAGTATCGCACATCCGACCTGTCCGCGGCTTGGGTCCGCCTGCGCCGAGGCCGCCCGCGCGGCCGGCGTGACCGTGCACGAGGGCGGCACGTACCTCGCCATGGAAGGCCCGCAATTCAGCACGCTGGCGGAATCGAAAATGTACCGCGACAGCTGGGGCGCCGACGTCATCGGCATGACCAACATGCCCGAGGCCAAGCTCGCCCGCGAAGCCGAGCTTTGTTATTCTTCCGTCGCCATGATCACCGATTATGACAGCTGGCACCCCGACCACGGAGAGGTCGACGTCACGCAGATCATCGCCACCCTTTTGGGCAACGCCGACAAGGCCCGCGACATGGTTGCCCGCCTGCCCGGACTGCTGGGATCGGACGACCGTGACGCCTGTGCCCATGGCTGCGACCGCGCGCTCGAACATGCCATCCTCACCGCGCCCGAGGCCCGCGACCCCGCCCTGGTGTCGCGCCTGGACGCCGTCGCCGCCCGTGTCCTTTAGAAAGGTTTAACCCGATGCCCCTAGACCTCTGGCTGACATTCGTCGCGGCCACCATCGCGCTGCTTCTGATCCCCGGCCCGACCGTGCTGCTGGTCCTGTCCTACGCGCTCAGCCAGGGAAAACGCGTCGCTGTCGCCAGCGCCACCGGCGTCGCCCTTGGCGATTTCATCGCGATGACCGCATCCCTTCTGGGGCTCGGTGCGCTCGTTCTGGCCTCGGCCACGCTGTTTACGGTCCTGAAATGGATCGGTGCGGCCTACCTCGTCTATCTCGGGGTCAAACTATTGCGCAGCCCGCCCAGCACCGGGTTGGATCACACGGCAAACGGCGCGAAACCCGCGCGGGGCGTCTTCTGGCACGCCGCCGCCGTCACCGCGCTGAACCCCAAGTCGATCGCGTTCTTCATCGCCTTCGTCCCGCAATTCGTAAGCGTTGACAATGCGTTAGCGCCGCAGTTTGCCATCCTGATTGCTACCTTCGTTGCCCTTGCCTGGATAAATGCACTGACATACGCCTTGCTTGCCGACAAGTTGCGTCAAACCATCGGGCGGCCCTCCGTCATCACTTGGCTCACCCGTGGCGGCGGCGCGGCGCTGATGGGCATGGGCGTCATGACAGCCGCCCTGCGCCGCACCGCGTGAACAGCCTACCGGGCACCGTCCTCGTCCTCGGAGCCGATGGGTTCATCGGCCGTCACCTCGCCTTCGGCCTGCGGGACGCGGGCTGGAGCGTGCTCGCCTGCGCCCGCCGCACTTCCCGCCTGAAACACATGGGTTTCAATACGTTGGAGGTCGATCTCACCAACCCGAGCGCCCACGATCCCGCCTTCTGGCGCACCCACCTCGATGGCATCACCCACATCGTCAACAGCGCCGGCGTCCTTGACGCGTCCCATTCGGTCTATACCGCCTTTCACGTCATCGCCCCCGAGGCGCTCTATTCCGCGCGTCCCGACGCACAGGTGCTCCTGATCTCTGCCGTCGGTATCGACGGATCGGACACCGACTTCGCCCGGTTCCGCCACAAGGCAGAGGAAATCGCGACACAGCATGATGTAACCGTCCTCCGCGTCGGCCTTGTCCTGGGCGAGACTTCCTATGGCGGCTCCTCGCTTGCCCGTGCGCTGGCGGCCCTGCCCTTCGCTATCCCTGTCATCGGCGACGGCCAACAGGCCTTCAACCCGATCCACGCCGCCGATCTCGCCCGCGCCGTCGATCACCTGCTGCGCCATCCTCCGGGCCCCGGCCCGCACGACATCGGCGGGCCTGAAACCGTCACGCAAGCCGGAATGCTGCAGGGTCTCCGAGCGTGGTTGGGCCTGCCGCCCACCCGCCATCTACGCCTGCCGGTCAGGCTGGCCACTTGGATGGGCCGCGTCGGGGATCTCATGCGCCTTGGGCCCATCTCGGCCACCTCAGTCGCCCAGTTGCAGAACGGCGTGTTGGCCGACCATGCCACGCTGACCGAAACCCTGCCGGAAAAGCCCCGCGGCTTCTCCACCTTCCTTGGCGCCCGTCCGACCGGCACGCAGGATCTCTGGCACGCCAGGCTCTACCTCGCCCGCCCGGCCCTGCGCATCGTACTGGGCCTTCTGTGGCTGGCCTCCGGCCTTCTGGGTCTCTTCCTGCCGCGCGCCGATTTCCTGCCGCTGATTCCGGACACAGCTCTGCCCGACACGGCCCTCGTGGCGATGGCGCGACTGGGCGGCCTGATGGATCTCGCTCTTGCAGCCGCCCTGTTTCGCGGCTGGCGCCCCCGCCTCGTCGCCGGGCTTCAGGCCACGCTGGTCCTCGCCTACACCTTTGCTTTCACATTGCTTTCCCCCGGCCTTTGGCTGCTGCCGCTCGGCGGTATGCTCAAGAACCTGCCGATCCTCGCCCTTATTGCAATCCATTTCATTCTCGAGGACGAGCGCTGACGATGGATCCCTACCTCATTACCAAGTGGCTGCATATTCTCAGCTCGACCGTCCTTTTCGGCACCGGCATCGGCACCGCGTTCCAGATGGTCTGGGCGATGCGCACGGGCCGGGTGCAGACGATCCATTCCGTTGCCTCGGGCGTGGTGGTGGCGGACTGGCTCTTCACCACCCCCGCCGGGATCGTGCAGCCTCTGACCGGCCTCGCCCTCATCCACATGGCCGGGTTCGACCCCTTCGCACCGTGGCTCTTGGTCACCTACGCGCTTTACCTTCTCGGCTTCGCCTGCTGGGCACCTGTCGTGCGGCTTCAGATCCGCATCCGCAACCTCGCCGCCGAGGCGCTGCATACCGACGCCCCTCTGCCACAAGCCGCCCACCGCGCCTACCGCATCTGGTTTGCCCTCGGATGGCCCGCCTTCGCGTCACTCACACTGGTCTTCTGGCTGATGGTGACGAAGCCCGCACTTTGGTAGGCTCTCAGCCGTTCTTCTTGATGAATTTCCGGATGAACCCGCGGATTTCCCGCGCCGCGCTGGTGTCCATTTCCTTGCACAGTTCAATGAATCTGTCGCGGTCATCCTTGTTCAGCCGCAGGATCAACTGGCTGTCTTTCTTCCCGGCTTTCTTGTCGTCACTCTTGGCCACGCGAGCTCCTGATTTGCGTTTTCCGTCACCAGTATCGCAAAGTATATACAAAGCATATGCAGCCTTGGCAAACCCTCTTGTAAATCAATTCCTTGGGCGTCAATACCCCGCCGATCCCAGCCAAACCTTGCGATTTTGCGCCAGTTGCGCCAAACGCAAAGACGGACAGGCCCAACCGGAGATACAGCCATGCCCAACGCGAAAACGGTCAAGGATTACATCCGCACCATCGTCGATTTCCCGCATGAAGGCATCATGTTCCGCGATGTCACTACGCTCTTCGCAGACCCGCGCGGGTTGCGGCTGGCGGTGGACCAGCTGCTGCACCCCTATGCTGGGATGGAGATCGACAAGGTCGTGGGGCTCGAGGCACGCGGCTTCATCCTGGGTGGCGCGGTGGCACACCAGCTGGGCAAGGGCTTCGTGCCGATCCGCAAGAAGGGCAAGCTGCCCGGCGCCGTGATCTCGGAGGAGTATCAACTGGAATACGGCGAGGCGATCGTCGAGATCCATGACGACGCCATCGCCCCGGGCGAAAAGGTCTTGTTGGTCGACGACCTTCTGGCGACCGGCGGCACCGCCGAGGCCGGGATCAGGCTGATCGAACGGCTGGGCGGCGAGATCGTCGGCTGCGCCTTTGTCATCGACCTGCCCGATATCGGCGGCCGCGCCCGGCTCGAAGCGCTCGGCATGGATGTCCACGCGCTCTGCGCGTTCGAGGGCGACTAGAGCTCTTCGTACCAGTCGTCGATGATCTTCACCGCCTCCTCGGCGGTCTCGACGAACTGAAAGAGGTCCAGGTCCTCGGCGCTGATCGTGCCCGCGTCCGACAGGGCCTCCCAGTTGATGATCCTGCGCCAGAATTCCTCACCGAACAGCAGGAACGGAACCCGCTTCATCCGGTCGGTCTGGATCAGCGTCAGCGCCTCGAACATCTCGTCCAGCGTGCCGAACCCGCCGGGGAAGCAACAGATCGCCTTGGCCCTCATCAGGAAATGCATCTTGCGGATGGCAAAGTAATGGAAGTTGAAGCATAACCCCGGCGTCACGTACTCGTTCGGCGCCTGCTCATGCGGCAGAACGATGTTCAGCCCGATCGAGGTACCCCCCGCATCGGCAGCGCCCCGGTTGCCCGCCTCCATCACGCCGGGCCCGCCGCCCGTGGCCACGACGAACTCGCGTCCATAGCTCTGCATCGACTTCTCGGTCAATATCTTCGCAAAACTGCGCGCCTCGTCATAAAAGCGTGACAGGCCCGCCAGCGTCTCGGTCCGCGCGGTGTCCTTGACGGCCGGTTCGGGAATGCGCGCGCCGCCAAACAGCACCACCGTGCTTTCGATGCCGCGTTCGTTCAGGATCATCTCGGGCTTCAGCAATTCCAGCTGCAACCGCACAGGTCGCAGCTCGTCACGGCACAGGAAATCGTCATCGGCAAAGGCCAGCCTGTACGCCGGCGCACGGGTCTGCGGCGTGTCGGGCACTTGGGCTGCGGTGCTGCGGTCGGAATGCGCATCCCGGAACTGGCTATTGCGGTCGTCTTTCATCCTGCACTTCCCTGTTGGGTTCGTTTCCTCAGGCGTATAGGGTTCCGCACGATTTGCCTAGCCACGGGCGCGTGCGAAAGGGGTTGAAATGGACTGGAAAACCGAGATCGCCGCCGCGAAATTCCGTATCGCCCCGCACCTGCGCCGCACCCCTGCGGCCGAGATGTCGGGCTTTGGCTTGGATCACCCCATCGAGGTCAAGCTGGAGCACACCCAGCATACCGGCAGCTTCAAGCCGCGCGGCGCCTTCAACACGCTTCTGTCACAGGACGTTCCCAAGGCCGGGCTGGTCGCGGCCTCGGGCGGCAACCACGGCGCGGCCGTGGCCTATGCCGCCGCCAAGCTGGGCCACCGCGCCCGCATCTACGTGCCTGAAATGGCCGGCCCCGCCAAGATCGCGCTGATCCGCGACCAGGGCGCCGACCTGCACTTGGTCGAAGGCGCCTATTCCAACGCGCTGGATGCCGCAAAGGAATACGAGGCCGAAACCGGCGCGATGCAGATCCACGCCTATGACACCCCCGCCACCGTGGTCGGCCAAGGCACCTGCATGGCCGAGTGGGAGGACCAGGGACTGAAGGCCGACACCATCCTGATCGCCGGCGGCGGCGGCGGCCTGATCGCCGGCGCACTGGCCTGGCTCGACGGGCGTCGCAAGGTCGTGGCCGTCGAACCTGCAACCTGCGCTGCGCTGAACGCCGGGCTAAAGGCGGGCAAAGGCGTCGATGTCGAGGTCTCGGGCGTGGCCGCCAACGCGCTCGGCGCCCGGCGCATCGGCTCGATCTGCCTTGACCTCGCGCAGCAGAACGACGTGACCGCCGTGACCGTGGATGACGACGCCATCACCGCTTCCCAGCACGCGCTCTGGAAAGACGCCCGACAGTTGGTCGAACCCGCCGGGGCCACCGCGCTCGCGGCCCTGATCAGCGGTGCGTACCAGCCCGACAAACATGAACGGGTCGCGGTACTTGTCTGCGGCGGCAACCTCGCACCGGACCCGCTATCGGCGGATTGACGCCCGTTTTCCCACGGTGCCGGGCCGCGTGGGAACACTCTCCGAAATCACGGCGTTGAGGCTTCAGAGTGCCGACGGACATCCCGTCCGTACGGCAGATTATGTGAGTGAGGAAGACTACCCATGAAAAAGCGACTTCTGAGCCTGACCCTTGTCAGCACCATCGGCGCGGGCGCCGCGTTGGCCGATGTCGACGCGACCGCCGTGACCGACCTGAACCTGCGCGCGGGTCCCAGCCCGGCACAGCCCGTGATCGACGTCATCCCCAATGCCGGCGCCGTCAGCATTCAGGGCTGCATCGAAGCCAGCTCGTGGTGCGAGGTCAGCTATAACGGCACGCAGGGCTGGGCCTATGGCGACTATCTCGCCGCGTCCACCGATGCCGGCTCGGTCCGCGTTATCGAGAACCGCAGCGCCATGAACCTGCCGACCGTTACCTACGAATACAGCGAAGCCGATACTGTCGATGCCGGCGGCACCATCACCCCGCTGGCCGACAACTATGTCGGTCCGATCGACCCGGTTCAAAGCGAAGTGGTCTACGTGCGCGACAACCCGATGGACCCCTATTACCTCGACGGCGAGGTCGTAACCGGCGCCACCCTGCCCGAAGTCGTGGACCTGCGGACAGTTCCGGACTCGGAATATCGCTACGCCTACGTGAACGGCGTGCCCGTGCTGGTCGAACCGGCCGAGCGTCGCGTGGTCTACATCGTACGCTAACTCCCACGAATTCAAGATGCAGACCGGCGGGCGCCCCAGAGCGGCGCCCGCTTTTTTATGTCCCCGTTGCGCTTTCGCCGGTGAAGGCCCGGCGCAGCGCCGCATTGCGATCTTTCCCGTCCACCCGTATAGGGCATTCCAGCACAACACGACCTGCCACGGGAGCACGCCAGAGATGTCCAACGCACAGCTTGAAACAGCCATCGAGTCCGCATGGGAAAACCGCGATCAGATCACGCCCAGCACAGGCGGCGAAACCCGCGAGGCGATCGAGGATACGCTCAACGCCCTCGACAGCGGCAAACTGCGCGTGGCCGAGCGTCAGGAGAACGGTGACTGGCACGTCAACCAATGGGCCAAGAAAGCCGTGCTTCTGGGCTTCCGCCTGAAAGACATGGAGCCCCAGGCCGGCGGCCCGCAGGGCAGCACCTGGTGGGACAAGGTCGACAGCAAGTTCAAGGGCTGGGGCGAAACCGAGTGGAAAGAGGGCGGCTTTCGCGCCGTGCCGAACTGCATCGTGCGCAAATCGGCCTATATCGCGCCGGGCGTGGTGCTGATGCCCTCCTTCGTGAACCTCGGCGCCTACGTGGACGAGGGCACCATGGTCGACACATGGGCCACCGTCGGCTCCTGCGCGCAAATCGGCAAGGGCGTGCACCTGTCTGGCGGCGTCGGCATCGGCGGCGTGCTGGAGCCGATGCAGGCCGGCCCCACGATCATCGAGGACAACTGCTTTATCGGCGCCCGGTCCGAGGTCGTCGAGGGCTGCATCGTGCGCGAAGGCTCGGTTCTGGGCATGGGCGTCTACATCGGCAAGTCCACCAAGATCGTCGACCGCGAAACCGGCGAGGTCTTCATGGGCGAAGTCCCGCCCTACTCGGTCGTCGTGTCGGGCTCGATGCCGACCAAGAATAACCTCAACCTCTATTGCGCCGTGATCGTTAAGCGGGTGGATGAACAGACCCGCTCCAAGACCGCCATCAACGAACTTCTGCGCGACTGATCCCTGCGCGGCAGGCCCGGCACGAGGTCCTCATGGCCAAAGACCCTGACAAGAAGAAACCCCAGCAAGTCTTCACCCTGCTGGTCGAGATCGGCCGCAAGCAGGGCGACGGTCTGCCGGAAAAGGCCACGGGCGCTGCACTCGTGGTCTATGCCTCCGGCGTAGACGAGGCCGAGGCGGTACGCGAAACCGTGGCGATCCTGAAACAGGCCGACACCGCGCCGCTTGACGTGTCCGGCTATGGCACGCTCGACGAGAGGTTGGCCGAAGGCCACGAGATCAGCGACGACGAGACGGAATTGATGCAGCGCGCGCTGGATGAAAACGCCGTGATCGTTGCCCAGATGACGCCCTTCTACGACTGACCTTCCGCGCGGTTTAGGCCGCGCGGCTTGTCGCCAGCGTCACCGCTTCGAACGGTTTCAGCACCGGCCAGACCGGCTTGGCGTGTTCCGGCAGACGATTGCGGTCGAACGTAGCCAGCACACTTGCCGCGATGGCCTCTGGCTTGCGGCGCATCCGGCCAATGTAAAGGCTCTCCAGCGCACATCCCGCCGCCAGCACCGCTTCGTGACCCGGCAACAGCAGGTGGTGATAGGTCACCAGGTCCGGCCCCTTGGCCTTGAACGCCGAGCGGTCATTCACCAGGTGCCGCGCGGGCACCAGCACCGCCTCGCGGCCGAACATGTACTCCACCTCGCTGCCATGCATCACCAGCCGCTGCTGCGGCGAGACCACGATGTCCTTCGTCAGCTTGAAATAGGGCGCCCGCAGGCGGATGGGCCGGAAACTGCCGCGCGCGGGCACGGTACGCTTGACGACCTGCAACACCGGCACGCGCTGGCCATCGTCCGTCACCACGACATCGCCGCGCCGGATCTCGCCCGCCGGGCGCTCCCCGCGATCGGTCATGATCGGCACCTGCGACGTCAGTGCGGGCAATGGCCCCACCGGCTCGATCTTGTCCGAAAGCGCGAGGAACACGACCTCCTCGTCGACCTCGAAATTGCAGCCATGCGCGAAGATGGCGTTCAGATCGTCCACCGGTAGCGGCAAGGTGGCATTCAGCGCGACACTCTCCACCTGGTCAGTCTCGGGCCGCTCCAGCGTCAGCCGCGCCCAGCCTTCGGCGCTGTCCCACGAATAGGTCAGCCGCAGGATGTCCAACCGCCCGTCGCCCTTGAGCGGCAGGGTCGCATGGCAAATATCGTCGCCTTGCGCGTTCACCAGCACGATCCCGCCCTGCGGCAACGCCTGGATCGTGAACAAACCGGGCATGGGCCACGTCCGACGGAACGCCAGCAATGTCTGCGGCCGGATCTGGGCCGAGATGCGGGTCTCGACCACCAGGCTGCCGCGGTGCAACACCCGGTCCGCGCCGGTATCCGTCAGCCGCGGGTCCGGTTTGAACCAACCGTCATTGAGGTCTCGCAGTCCGATCCAGCCCATTGTCACGCCGCCCATTTCTTGGACAGGATCTGCGCCTCGAAGCCGCGCAGTATCCGTCGTGCCGCAGGGCTGTACCCCTCGGCGGTTTCCGGGTCGATTTCGGGGAAAAGGGTGCAGATTTCTTCCAGCACCTCTGCCTCGAAACTGTTCTTGATCTGGGATCCGGGCAGGAAGCTCTCGGTCGGCAAACCTTCGGACACGATCACTTGGTGGCGGTCGAACAGCAGATGGAAGTAATCCACACTCTCGACCTCGATGCGCCGGACGCTCCGGTCGTTGACCAGGTCCTTGGCCGCCACCAGCACCTCGCGCTCGCCGAACAGCAGCTCGGCCAGGCTGTCGCGGATCAGCACCCGGTGCAGCGGCGACAGCCAAAGTTCGCCATGATCGCCAAACGTGCCCGCCAAGATGCGGATCGGTGCATAGGGTCCGGCACCCGCCACCTCGCGGTGGCCGACCCAGCGCAGCGGTTGCAGGCCGTCGTCTCGTGTCGCCACCAGATCTCCCACCCGCAGGTCTTCGACTTGCACCTCGCCGCGCTCGCACAGAATACGCGACCCGCGCACGAAACACGGGATCGAGTTCAGCGTGACAAAGCCCGTGTCGCTCTGCCCGTTCGTGCTCTCGACCGTGTAGGTGAAATTGACTTCCTCCACGTCGCCGTCCCCAACGACCGTGATGGTGCCGTCCGCGTTCAGCAGCACCGTCTGGCCCGTGGCCAGCGTAACAGTGCTGCCCGCGACGACGTCCTGACCGTTGATCTGCGTGATTGTCAGTGCGCCGCTGGTGTTGTTGACGTCGTTGTCCAGGACATCCAACGTCTTCGCGCCTGTCGGAAACAGGTTCGACACATCATCCTGCGCCACCAGCGTCGTCTGCACGCTGTCGCCCGCGATGATCAGCGTCGAATCGTAGTTGGCGTCCGTGACGTCCGCGATCCCGATCCGGATCGAGTTCACGTCGCCCGAATTGACCGGGATCGTCAGCGTCATCGTGACTGTGAAACCGTCCATCTCGGTGTTGTACTGGTCCGAGGTGTTGTCGACGAAAAGGTTCGCGTTCGACCCGGCGTTCAGGTTGTTGGGGTCGATATCCCCGTCTCCCACGCTCAGCGGAACCTGTGTGCCATTGATCCAAACACCTACGAAATCCTGGAACGCGCCGGTCGCGTACTCGGGAAATTCCTCCGACGCAAAGACGAACTGCATCGTCATCACGTCCCCGGTCGGGATGAAATCGACATCGAGGAAAGAGGCGTCGTATGTGGGGGCCCCCGCCGCCGCATTGAACATCGGGTCGTTGTTGGGACCGTTGGAACTGGTCGATGTCTGGCTGGACTGGTTGGAATCGTTCGACCACCACCAGGTCGAATTGGTGAACCCATTCAGTTCCCCGGTCGAGAACATCACCCCGGTGTCCGACGGCATTACCCCCGGCGAGATCGAATTGCCTTGTGTGTAGATCCCCGAAGAGTCCTTGTCACCGGTGTAAGAGGCGCTGACCACCTGCACACCGTCACCAAAGATCGTCTCGGCCATTTCTACCGCCGACGCACGATCGTCTATAGGGATTTCAACGCCCCTGACCATACTGCCCACCTCATGTACGTCCAAGGTCAGCACACGCCAAGAATCGGCTTTTCCGGTGGTCCGGTCTGACACGTCGCGGCTTGTTTTTTTGTGCCTGCTAACGTGTCGGGCAATTTGCCCAGCTGCTCTTTTGCCCTGCCTCGGGTCATTTATTAAGGATCAACTAACACGTTTCTTTCGCTTTGTTAAGAATTTCCGTCATCGATCATGCCCCGAGGACAAACTTTTTTCCGGGCGCGGGTTTGCGGTTACAAACCGTGCAGGCTAGGTCTGTCGAAACGTCACAGGAAACCCAAAATGCTGCAAAACTCCGCCCCGACCGACCCCGTCGACCTGACCGCGCAACTGGTGCGCTGCGCCTCGGTCACCCCCGAGGAAGGCGGCGCGCTGCAACTGCTTGAGCGCCTGCTCGCCGACGCGGGCTTCTCCTGCACCCGCGTGGATCGCAACGGCATCGCCAACCTTTACGCCCGCTGGGGCGACAAGAAGGCCACCCGCAGCTTCGGCTTCAACGGCCATACCGACGTGGTGCCGGTGGGCGATGCAGATGCCTGGACCGCCGATCCCTTCGGCGCCGAGATTCGCGACGGCCAACTGTGGGGCCGCGGCGCCACCGACATGAAATCCGGCGTCGCCGCATTCGCAGCCGCTGCCATCGACTTCGTCCGCGACACGCCTCCCGAAGGCGCGGTGATCCTTGCCATCACCGGCGACGAAGAAGGCGATGCACGCGACGGCACGCTTGCCCTGCTCGACTGGATGGAGACCGAAGGCGAGGCAATGACCGCCTGCCTTGTCGGAGAACCCACATGCCCCGAAACCATGGGCGAGATGATGAAGATCGGCCGGCGCGGTTCGTTGTCCGCCTGGATCACTCTCACAGGTGTGCAGGGCCATTCCGCCTATCCGCACCGCGCCTGCAACCCGCTGCCCGCCATGGCGCGACTGGCGGACCGACTGTCGTCGCACAGTCTGGACGAGGGCACCGACCATTTCGACCCTTCGACGCTGGCTGTGGTGACCATCGACACCGGCAACCCGACGACCAACGTGATCCCGGAGTCCACGCGCATGACCGTGAACATCCGCTACAACGACTCCCATAGCGGCAACAGCCTGACGAACTGGCTGCAATCGGAACTCGATGACGTTTGCGCCAAGTTCGGCGTGCGCGGCGACATGCAGGTCAAGAACTCCGGCGAAAGCTTCCTCACCCCGCCCGGCCCTCTGTCAGAGCTCGTGTCGAGCGCGGTCGAGGCCGAAACCGGCGTCACGCCCGTCCTGTCCACGAGCGGCGGCACCTCGGACGCGCGCTTCGTCAAGGATCATTGCCCTGTGGTAGAATTCGGCCTCGTGGGCCAGACCATGCACCAGGTCGACGAACGTGTCGAGGTGGCTCAGATCGAACAGCTCAAGGCAATCTATGCCCGCGTTCTGAAAGACTATTTCGCGTGATCCGGCGACAGCTTGTCGTCATGCTGAAAGACCCGCGCCCGGGGCGGGTGAAAACCCGCCTGGCCCGCGATATCGGCCCCATCGCTGCCACCTGGTGGGTCCGCCACCAGACTGCCCGCCTGCTACGCCGCCTGCGCGATCCCCGCTGGAACCTCGCGCTGGCCGTCGCCCCGGACGTCGCGGGCATGCCCAGCCGCGCCTGGCCTGCCGATCTTGAGCGCATACCCCAAGGCCCCGGCGACCTCGGTGCCCGCATGGCCCGAGTCATGCGGGCCCGCCCGCCCGGGCCCGTCTGCATCATCGGCAGCGACATTCCCGGCATCACCCGCGCCCATATCGCCCGCGCTTTCGCCACGCTTGGCTGGCACGACGCAGTATTCGGGCCTGCGCCCGATGGCGGCTACTGGCTGATCGGGATGAAACGCACGCGCGGCGTCCCTACGAATTTCCTGCAAGGCGTCCGGTGGTCCACCGAACATGCGCTGGCCGACAGCAGGGAGACCTTGCCGGGCGCGCGCATCGGTCTTGTCGATACGTTGCAGGACGTGGATACGATCGAGGACCTGAAAGCGCTGTGACCGGTTTCGCCACGGGCAAGGCCCGCGTCGACCGGCTGGGGTTTCACCCCCAGACCCCCGAGAGTATTTCCGGCAAGAAAAAGAAGGTGCGGCGGGCCGCGACGGCAATCTTCGCATGGAACGCACCCCACCTTCGTGCTAGGTGCCATTGCATGAGCGAATTGCCCTCCAAATCACAGGTCCTGCAATGGATCTCGGACAATCCGACCCTGACCTCCAAGCGGGACATCGCCAAGGCGTTCGGCATCAAGGGGGCGGCGCGGATCGACCTCAAGCGCATCCTGAAGGAGCTCGAGGCCGAGGGGCATCTGGAAAAGCGCAAGAAAACCTATCGCGACCCCGACAAGCTGCCACCCGTGAGCGTGCTGCAAGTCAGTGACCAGACCCCCGATGGAGAGCTGCTGGCGCGCCCGCTGGAATGGCATGGCGAGGGGGTGGAACCGGTCGTCCTGCTGATCCCCCGCGCCAGCGATCCCGCGCTCGGCCCCGGCGACCGCATCCTGGGCCGCCTGCAAGAGGTCAAGGGCGAGGCGCATCACTACGAGGCGCGACTCATTCGCCGGATCGGGACCAACCCGCGCAAGGTGCTGGGCATCTTCAAGAAAACCGCCGAGGGCGGGCGCATCCTGCCGATCGACAAGGGCGACGGCAAGGAATGGACCGTGGCACCCTCCGCCACAGGCGGCGCCAAGGATGGCGAGTTGGTCGAGGCCGAACAGGCCGGGCCCAAGGGCCGCATGGGCCTGCCGCAGGCCCGCATCCTGGACCGGTTGGGCGACCCGACCGCGCCCAAGGCCGTGTCGCTCATCGCCATCCATCAGCACGGCATTCCCGACGATTTCCCCGATGACGTCATCGCCGAGGCCGACGCACAGAAACCGCAAGGCCTCAAGGGCCGCGAAGACCTGCGCGACCTGCCGCTCGTCACCATCGACCCCGCCGACGCCCGCGACCACGACGATGCCGTCTGGGCCCATCCCGACGACGACCCCAAAAATGAGGGCGGGCACGTCATCTGGGTCGCCATCGCCGATGTCGCCTGCTACGTCACCCCCGGCTCGGCCCTCGATGCCGAGGCCCGCAAGCGCGGCAACTCCAGCTATTTCCCCGATCGCGTCGTGCCGATGCTGCCCGACCGGCTGTCCGGCGACCTTTGCTCGCTGCACGAAGGCGTGCCCCGCGCCTGCATCGCCGTGCGCATGCAGATCGACGCCCACGGGACAAAGATCGGCCACCGCTTCGTGCGCGGCCTGATGCGCTCCGCCGCCTCGCTCACCTACCAGCAGGTACAGGCTGCCCGCGACGGCGACCCGGACGACAAATGCGGCCCCCTCATGGACGAGGTCATAAACCCGCTTTACGAGGCGTTCGCCGCCCTGCAGGAGGCGCGCGCCAACCGCCAACCGCTCGACCTCGACCTGCCGGAACGCAAGGTCGTGCTCAGCGACGAAGGCAAGGTCACATCGGTCAACTTCGCCGACCGCCTCGATGCCCACAAGCTGATCGAGGACATGATGGTGCTGGCCAACGTGGCCGCCGCCGAGACGCTGATTGCCAAGAAATCCCCGCTCCTGTTTCGCGTCCACGAGGAACCGCCGCCAGAGAAACTCGACACCCTGCGCGAGGTGGCCGAGGCCGCGGGCCTGACGCTGGCCAAGGGCCAGGTGCTGAAGACGGCCCACCTCAACCAACTGCTGCACGGCGCGGCGGGCACCGACCACGTCGAAGTCATCAACCTCGCCACCCTGCGCTCGATGACGCAGGCCTATTACGCGCCCTCCAATTTCGGGCATTTCGGCCTCGCCCTGCAATCCTACGCGCATTTCACCTCGCCCATCCGGCGCTATGCCGACCTGATCGTGCACCGCGCACTGATCTCGGCGCATGGCTGGGGCGAGGACGGCCTGTCGAAATTCGACGAGGAGCGCCTGCAAAGCATCGGCGAGCATATCTCGGAAACCGAGCGCCGCTCGATGATGGCCGAGCGCGACACCAATGACCGCTACCTCGCCGCCTTCCTGTCGGAACGCGTGGGCGAGGAATTCACCGGGCGGATCAGCGGCATCGCCAAGTTCGGCGCCTTCGTCCGGCTGGACGAGACCGGCGCCGACGGCCTCATCCCGATGCGCGCGCTTGGCAACGAGTATTTCCACCTCGACCGCGACCGCGGCACCCTGATGGGGTCCGACACCGGCATGGTCATCGGACTCGGTCAGCGCGTCGTCGTCCGCCTCAGCGAGGCGGCACCTGTCACCGGCGGTCTCGCGCTCGACCTCGTGCGGCTCGACGGCAAGACGATCACGCCCGGCGGTTCGGACACGCCCCGCAAGGGGCGGGGACGCGGCAAGCCCAAGGGCGGGCGCGGCGGCCCCAAGCGCAAGCTGGCGCGCGAAAAGCACAAATCCGACAAGACCAAGCGCAAGGTCTCACGCAAGCGTCGCTAAGGCGTTTCCGGGATGAATTGATACGCTTTTCGCTGCCTCTTCGAACGCAGAAAACGATGCATTTTCATAACTGCCCCGGAAACGCCGCTAGATGCTCGCCAACAGCCAGACAATATAAGCAGCGTAGGCCGCCAGCAGCACGGCCCCCTCACGCCGATCGATCCGCGCGCCGGTAAAGGCGAACGCCACTAACACCACCGCCGAGCCCACCAACACGGCCAGGTCCACCCCCGTGATCGGCAAGGGTGCGGCCATCGGCACCACCAAGACCGTCGCCCCCAGTATGCCGAGGATGTTGAAGATGTTGCTGCCGATGATGTTCCCGAACGCCACCTCGCCGTGCCCCTTGCGGGCCGCCAGCACCGAGGTCACCAACTCCGGCATCGACGTGCCGATTGCCACCACGGTCAATCCGATCACCGCGTCGCTCATCCCCAGCATCTGCGCCAGTCCTACGGCCCCTGACACCAGGAACCGCGCCCCGGCCAGGATAACAACCAGCCCGATCAACAGCCCCAGCGCCGCACGGCCCGCCCGCACCGGCGCTTCGGGCAACAAATCGCCTTCTGCGGCATACACCTCGCCCGCCGCCGTCGGCCCCTTGCGCTCTGCCATGAAGGTAAAGGCCAGGTAGCCCGCCAGCGCGAGCACGAGCCCCAGCCCGGCCAAGCGCCCCATCTCGCCACTCAGCACCATAGCCGCGCAGGCCAACGTCGCGCCCAGCATCACGGCCCCGTCCCGCGCCAGTGCCCGCCGCGCCACAAGAATGGGCGAGATCAGCGCCGCGACCCCCACGATCAACAGCGTATTGCCGATATTGCTGCCCACCACGTTGCCCAGCGCGATCCCCGGCGCACCGACCCACGCCGCCTGCAAGCTGGTCACCAGTTCCGGCGCCGAGGTGCCGAACCCCACGATGGTCAGCCCGATCACAAGCGGCGACACGCCTATCCCCCGCGCCAGTTGCACCGCGTTGCGCACCAGCAATTCACCGCCAAGGATCAGGCCTGCAAGCCCGGCGATCACGAAGACGATATCCAATTCAGGTAACTCCAATCCCGCGCATCAGACGCGTTGCAGCGAATCTGAGCAGGCTCCGTCCCAATTCAAGACGACACTGGAAAGATTTCGCTGCCGTGACAGGTGCATCGCGTCGCCTGCGGCCAAACTATGCTGACAAATCTTGTCACCATGTGGCAGCATACTCGGCGCCATGACCCGGACTGAACGCCTTTTCAAATTGATGCAGGCCCTACGCATCGTGCCGCCCCCCGCCACGGCGCAGGCGCTGGCGGACCGGCTCGACGTGACCGCTCGCACGATCTATCGCGACATCGACGCCCTTCGCGGTCTTGGCGCGGTGATCGACGGTGCGGCGGGCTTCGGCTACCGCCTGATCGAGGACGCCGCCCTGCCCCCGCTCAACCTTGACGAGGACGAACTCGAGGCGCTTGTGTTGGGCCTGCGCGAGGTCGAAGAGGTGGGCGACAGCACCTTGGCCGAAGCCGCGCAATCGGCGCTGGCCAAGCTGCGCGCCCGCCTGCCGCAGGCCCAGGCGCACCGGCTGGATCACGCCGTGCTCTCGGCCCGCCGCTTTACCCCTCTGCCGCAATCCGGCGTCGACACCGCCCGCCTGCGCCGCGCCACGTGGGAGGAAAAGACCATCCGTTTCGACTATTCCGACGCCGAGGGCCGCGAAACCACGCGCGAGGTCGACCCGTTGTCGGTCGTCCTCATGCAATCCTCGCTCTGCCTTCTGGCCTTCTGCCACTTGCGCGGCGATTTCCGCGCCTTCCGCCTCGACCGGATGCACGGGCTGGAACTGACCGGCGCGTCCTTCCGCCCCCGCCGCGCGATCCTACTGCGCGAATGCCTTGCCGCCATGACCTGCGACACGGCCTGAAGAACGGCGACACTTCGCCCGGCCCCATCATTGAACACTTTTGAAACACTCTGTTTCAGGCTATGCTCCAATCAAACCCATCCAAAAGGGGCGAGCAATGTTTGTCAGGTATCTCTTTCCAGTTCTGGGCGCTGCCCTTCTGTCCGGCGGCGCGGCGGCCACGGCCCTCGAATCGTCGATCCGGCCCGTCGTACGACCCGCAGCGGCACAGGCGGCCACGCCGACGCCACAGGTCACACGGGTCGCCGTCTCGACCAAGTCCCTTCGCCCGAAATTGCGCCCCGAAGTCTTGAGCGAAAGCACAGGCGAGGCGCAGGTCACCCGCGTCTCCAACCCCGCCTTCGACAATTGGGTCCGCTCGTTCCGCGGTCGCGCCCTGTCGCGCGGGATCAGGGCGCAGGTCTTCGACGCCGCTTTCCGCGGCATCAACTATAACGCGGACGTGGTCTCGAAAGACCGCAACCAGGCCGAGTTCAAACGCCAGATCTGGGATTACCTCGACAGCGCCGCCTCGCCCGAACGTGTCGGCATGGGCCAAAACGCCTTGCGCCGCCACCGCCGCGCCCTGAACCGGATCGAACAGGCCTACGGCGTCGAGGCCGAGGTCGTCACCGCCGTCTGGGGCCTGGAAAGCAAGTACGGCACCCGCATGGGCGACATCCCCGTGATAGAGGCGCTCTCGACGCTGGCCTTCGACGGCCGCCGGGGCGATTTCTTCGAGAAACAGCTAATGGCCGCGCTGAAGATCCTGCAGAACGGCGACACCACGCCGCGAAACTTCACCGGCTCCTGGGCCGGCGCGATGGGCCATACGCAGTTCATTCCCACATCTTATGAAGCCTATGCCGTGGATTTCACTGGCGACGGGCGCCGCGACATCTGGTCCAATGATCCCTCCGACGCGCTCGCCTCCACCGCCGCCTATCTCAAGCGTTTCGGCTGGCGCAAGGGCATGCCCTGGGGCGTCGAAGTGCGCGTGCCCAATGGCGCCCGCTTCGGCAACACGAGCCGGATGCCCTCGCAATGGGCCGCGCAGGGCGTCGTCGGCGTCGATGGCCGCCCGGTGCGCGACTACGGCTCGGCCCGCATCCTGCAACCGGCGGGGCCTGCCGGCGCGTCCTTCATGGTCTTTTCCAATTTCGACGTGATCAAGCGCTACAACAATGCCGACGCCTACGCGATCGGCGTCGGGCACCTGTCCGACCGCATCAAGGGCGGCCCCGCGATCCAGGCCAGTTGGCCGCGCGGCTATACCCCCGTCAGCTTCGAGGAACGCAAGGAAATCCAGCGCCGGCTGAAGCAAATGGGCTATCCGCTGGAAAAGATCGACGGCATCATCGGGCCGAACACGTCCAAGTCGATCATGGGCTTCCAGCAAAGCGCGGGCATGAAGGTCGACGGCTACGCCTCGCGCGAGGTGCTCAACCGCCTGCGGTCGCGCTGACCATGTGCACCCGCCCCGGAATGCGCAGCGCGCCTTCCGGGGGCTCGAACGCTTTCAAGGCCTCGCGCAGCTTCGCCGCCACGGCGACATAGTCCTTGCGACCACCGCCCATGTCCTTGACGATCCTCCCGGCGGGCCCTTCGCGTGACGCGAAGGTGGCATTCTGCTCAAGGTCGCCAATGGGCGTCAGCGTGATCTCTTCAGTGGTCAGCCCGATCCCCTCGAACCCGGCCTGCCCCAGAATATCCCGCACGTAGTCCGCCTCTGAAAATGCCATCGGCCCCGGCGCACGCGGGTCCTGTTGTGGGGGCGCGCCAACCACGGCCTTCGCCGCCTCGGCAGGGATGCGAAACCAGGGGTTGCCGTCCATCCCGGCCCAGCACACGAAGGTCATGCGCCCGCCCGGTTTCAACGCGCCCCGCATGTTGGCAAAGGCTGCCACGGGATCGGAAAAGAACATCACGCCAAAGCGCGACACCAGGTGATCCGCCGCCATGTCGCCGAACGGATGCACCTGCGCATCGGCCAAAAGGCAGGTCGCATTGGTCACGCCCTCTGACTCCAGCCGCTCTTTCGCCAGCTCCAGCATCGGCTCCGACACGTCCAGCCCGATCACGTGGCCGCCCTCGCCCACGAGCTCCGCCGCGGCGATCAACCCAGCGCCTGTGCCGCAGCCGATATCGACCACGCGGCTCCCGGTTTGCAGTCCTGCCCGCGCCAGCAACAAGTCCAGCACCGGCGCCATCAGCCCATCGAACATTGCCTGTTCACGCACCCAGACCTCGCCCGCCTTGCCCGACCAATGCTCGGCCTGCTCGGTATTGACGATCGCACTCATTTTGCGCGTCCCGCGGCCATCACGCACAGGATCTCGAACATGATCGACACGCCCAGAAAGGCCGTGTTCCCACTGGCATCGAACGGCGGCGACACTTCGACCATGTCGGCGCCCACGATATTGACGCCCTCAAGTTCCCGGCAGACCTGCAACGCCTCGTACGAGTTCGGACCGCCCACCTCGGGTGTGCCGGTTCCGGGCGCAAAGGTCGGATCTACGAAGTCGATGTCGTAGGACACGTAAGCGGGCTTATCCCCCACGATCTCACGCGCCTCGGCCATCACGTCGGCCACGCCTCGTTCGAAGAACTCCTCGATCAGGATCAGCCGGATGCCCTCGGCGCGGGCGAAATCGCGGTCCTCGGAATCGTACATGCTGCCGCGCAGCCCGATCTGGACCACGCGCTTGGGGTCCAGCAGACTCTCCTCCACCGCGCGGCGGAAGGGCGTGCCGTGGGTGTACATCTGGCCGTTGAAATAGCTGTGAAAAAGGTCCGTATGGCTGTCGAAATGCACCATGCCCAGAGGGCCGTTTTGGGCGACCGCACGCAGCACCGGCAGGCTGGTCAGGTGATCGCCCCCCGCCGTCAGCGGCGTGATCCCGGCATCCACGACGCCTTGGTAAAAGTTCGTGATCCGCTCCATGCTGTCCGCGATATCAGCGGGGTTCGGCCCTACATCGCCCAGATCGGCACAGTTCAGCGCCTCGAACGGTCGCACGCCGCTCACCGCATGCTGCGCCCGGATCATCGTGGACGCATCGCGCAACTGCCGCGGCCCGTGGCGTGGCCCGGGGCGGTTCGTCGTCCCGCTGTCCCAAGGCACCCCGATGATCCCCACATCCACGTCGCCATACCGCGCATGATCCGGCAACAGATGCGGCAACCGCATGAAGGTCGGCACACCGGCGAAACGCGGCAGCTCGAACCCGGAAACGGGCTGAAAGAACGGGTCACTCATGGCTTTGTCTCCAATCTCTTGCGGGCCGTCACCGGCCCGTCCCCCTGCGCCTCGATCCGCGCGACGGCGTCTTGCAATGGTTCATAAGCGACGGCCATGTGATACGCATTGGCATGCAGGATCGTCTCGGGGTCAACCACCCATGCCACATGCCCTTTCCAGAACAGCAAATCGCCACGCTGCAACGGCGCGTCTTCGGGCAGCGCCTCACCAAGTTCCGCCTCCTGCATGTCGCTGTCGCCGGGGCAAGCCACACCACAAGCGAGGCACCCGGCCTGCACCAGCCCCGAACAATCGATCCCCAGCGCCGAGTTCCCGCCCCACACATAGGGCGTGCCCACAAGTCGCTCTGCCACGCCCACCGGATCGGCTTCGACCGCGCGGGCCACGCGCAAATGCACCGCCGGGACGTACATCCGGCCCTCCGGTGCCAAGATCTCGGCCCAGCGCCCCTCGGTGCCGGTCACGCTCACCCAGGCCCCAAGGCTCAGCGCAAGATGCTCGGTCTTCGCCTTGAAATCCGGTTCTCCCAGCGCATAGGACATTCGCGCCCGCACCACATGGTTCGGCGGCCCTTTCGGCAAGGCAAGATCACCGGCCCCGACATACCCCGCATACCCATCGCGCAGCGCATAGCCAAAGACCCAGCCGTCCCGCTCCTCCAGCTGGCGCACACCCTCGCCAAATACCAGTTCACGCTCGCGCTTGCCCTCCGGCTCCGACAGGACTGGCGTGACAGGCACGATCACCTGCCGGTCTTCGCCTTCCACGAACAACTCCGCCTCGACCTGTCCCAGAAGGCCCGCATCGGCCACGCGGCCGTTGGAATGCAGCCGCCGGCGGTCGGTCACAGCGTCAGCACCTCGGGCAAAGCCTCCAGCAGCGCCCGTGCACCCATACCGACCCCGCCTTTGGTACGGCCCGGCGCAGCACTCTGGCTCCAGCCGTATATGTCAAAATGCGCGTATCGCGTGCCACCCGCGAACCGCCGCAGGAACAGCGCGGCAGTGATCGCGCCAGCGAACCCGCCTTTGGGCGCGTTGTCCAGATCGGCAATCCCCGGCTCGATCATAGCCTCGTAGGGCTCATGGAACGGCAGGCGCCAGACAGGGTCTGCCACCTCCAACGCCGCCGCGTCCAGCGCGCCGGACAGCACCCCGTCATCGGTGAAATACGGCGCGATATCCGGCCCCACCGCCACCCGTGCGGCTCCGGTCAGCGTCGCCATCGAGATCATCAGGTCCGGTTCATCCTCGGCCCCAAAGCTCAGCGCATCGGCCAGCACAAGCCGCCCTTCGGCGTCGGTGTTGTTGATTTCCACCGTCATGCCATTGCGTGCGGTCAGGATGTCGCCGGGGCGAAATGCATTGCCGCTGACGGAATTTTCCACCGCCGGGATCAGCACCCGCAAGCGCACCGGCAGCTTCAGCGCCATGATCATACGGGCCAATCCCAGCACCGTCGCCGCGCCACCCATATCCTTCTTCATCAGGCCCATGCTTGCGCCCGGCTTCAGGTTCAGCCCCCCGGTGTCGAAACATACACCTTTTCCCACCAACGTCAGGTTCGGCCCGGTGTCGCCCCAGCGCATGTCGATCAGCCGAGGCGCCTGGTCGGCGGCGCGCCCCACCGTGTGGATCATCGGAAAGTTTTCGTCCAGCAGCGCCTCGCCGCGAATGACCTCGATCTCCGCGCCCTGCTCCTTGGCCAGGTCGGCGCAGGCCGCCTCCAGTTCGGCAGGCCCCATGTCCGACGCAGGCGTGTTGATCAGGTCGCGCGTCAGCGCCTCGCCGGCGGCAATCGCCTCCAGCCGGGCCGCATCGACCCCCTCGGGGGCCACAAGCGTCGCCTTGGCGGGTTTCTGATCCTTGTAGCGGTCAAAGGCATAGCCCGCGAACAGCCAGCCCAGCGCCTCTTCCGCGGCCCGCTCCGGCGCCAGCCCTTCCAGACGATAGACCCCCTCGGGCAGGCTCGCGGCCTGCCCGGCAAGGTGAAACCGCCCCCGCCTGCGTGCGGCCTCGGTACCATAGCCTGCCAACGCCATCTCCGGCGCGCCATTACCATCCGGCACCAGCAGCGACTGGCCCAGCCCGCCGGTGAATCCCGCCGCATTCACCCATGTCGTCACATTGGCGGACTGGCCTGACAGCCAATCCTCCAGCGCGTCCTGTTCGATCACGTGAAGCGGAAGGGCATCAGCCCCGTCCGGTGCAAACTCAAGCGGCATGGCGCATGTCCCGGGATGGTTTCGTTCCCGCTCAGCCTAGCCTTAAGCGCCGCACCTGCAAGGCCTCAGACAGAATAATCCTGCACGTCCCAGATTTCATGCAAAGAGCTCTCGCCGATCCTGAGCAACCGCGCGAGCGTGGCCGCCACCGCTACCTTATCACACAGGTCGATGCTCAGCGTCACGTCCCGTGCCACGCCCGCCAGCTTGCTCATCCCGACCTGCTCGGCAATGGCGATCAGGCTCCGGGCGCTCTTGCGCATGTCCTGTACCTGGTTGCGGCGAAAGCACCGCTCTGTATGCGACAGGCGCACCGCCAATTCTTCCAGTGCGCGGCAGACGACATCCTCGGCTCCGGCCTCGCCGAGTTGAAGGTAAAGCTGCTCCAACCGCCCCTGGTCCAGCTCCACGACCTCGGTCTGGTTCAAAAGAGTAATTCTTTCCACGGTCTTTCCCACATTTCCATGCCCCCTCGGCAGGGCCGACCATGCCGGCAAAGCCTTTTGAATTGGTTTGCCGCCGACCAATTTCTATCTCGAATTCTTCTAGAATCCAGATTATCACCGTTAGGAACCGTGACAGATCCAAAGGCGCCACCATGAAGAGAGTCCGCCCGCTCCCCAGCTATCTCGTGCAACGCTACAAGGGCTGGAAGGCCACGAAATACCAGGACAACCAGGCCTGGTACCGCCACCTGGCGCAAGAAGGCCAGCACCCCCGCGCGATGGTCATCTGCTGCTGCGATAGCCGCGTGCATGTCACCGCCATCTTCGGTGCCGACCAGGGCGAATTCTTTTTGCACCGCAACATCGCCAACCTCGTGCCGCCCTTCACCCCCGACGGCCAGCAGCACGGCACCTCGGCGGCGGTGGAATACGCCGTCACCGCGCTAAAGGTCGCGCACGTCATCGTGCTGGGCCATTCCAATTGCGGCGGCGTGCGCGGCTGCGACGCGATGTGCTCGGGCGAGGCGCCCGAACTCAACGACAAGACCAGCTTCGTGGGCCGCTGGATGGATATCCTGCGCCCCGGCTACGAACGCGTGAAAAAGATCAAGGATACCGAAGAACGCGTGGCGGCATTGGAAAAGCAGGCCGTGCTCGTCAGCCTCGAAAACCTCGTCACCTTCCCCTTCGTGGCAGCAGCCATCGAATCGGGCAACCTCACCCTGCACGGCCTCTGGCACGATATCGGCGAAGGCGTGATCGAGCATTACCTGCCCGAGGAAAAAGGCTTCGTCCCGGTCTAGCTGCCGCGCGCCGCATGCACCGCGCCCGCGTGGGCGGCGCATGCGGCTTTTCGGGCCGCGAACCGCCTCAGCGCAGCATCATGCCATCCGGCCATTGGATCGTGTGCTCCAGGCGGATATTCTGCGTGTCGCCCGCGCCCAGCTCGAACTCCCACGCCAACACGCCGCGTTTGTCGTCGACGCTCTCCGCTGTCGGGGCGGGGCTGGCCTCCCAATTGATCTTGAGGTCCTCCTGCTCGGAATAGGGCACCCGGTCCAGCACCCGCAACGCCCAGCTCTCGCCGGTCAGGTTTTCGACCTCGATGCGCACCGTCTCGGATATCCGGTTGGATTTCGAGATCACGCCGCGGTCGCCCTCGGCCCGGTCCTCGACCGTACGCGTCAGGCGCAGCCCCTCGATCGGGCCAAAGGACAGTTCCGCCTCGTCGCCTGCCGGAATCATCTCGAGGTAACGCTGCCCCACGAAGCGCCCGTCCAGGTAAAAGCTTGCCTCTGCGGTGGGCAGGATCAGCTCGCCCATGTCGTTGGTGAACTCCGCCACCAGGAACGCGCTGGGGTCGTTCAGCGGAACCGCCTTGGCGACCGTTTCGGCCTGCGTCTCCAGCGTGCCCAGCGCAAGGCGTACCCGGTCCGCCCCAGTGGCGACCGACACCGTGCCCGGATAGCTGTAGGTCACGGACAGCCCGTCGAAATCGGCGACAGGCTCGGGCATGACCGCCATCGCCTCTTCCTTGGCGGCCCCCGCCGCCATGTCCGACTCGGCGGCACTGCGCGCCAGCGGGATGGGCGGTTGCGGCATCTGCTCCTCGTAGATCCGGCGCAGCCATGGCCACACCTCGCTCGGGGCGGTCTGCTCGCTGGGGCGCACGGTCGACAGGGTCAGTTCCGCCGCCTGCCAGTTCTCGCCCGTCGACTGCGCCACGTAGGCGCCCCGTTCCAGCGTCAGCGTGCCGCTGGTCCGATCCAGCCGCAGGTCATAGACAGGCTCCCACCCGGCCGCGTCGGTGTTGTAGGTCACCGTCAGCACGCCATCGGCGGCCGCCTCGGCGCTGACGGCGACCGCCAGCATCGCGCGGTCCTCGTGCTCGGGCACCAGCGCGGCCTCGGCCTGTTTCGCACGCTCCAGCTCTTCTTCCAGATCTTCAAGCGACCGCGCCACCGCATCGGCGCGCCGCTCGGCATCCTGAGCGTTGCGAAGCGCCGCCAAGGTCTCTTCTCCGATCATCGCCGACAGGTCGCGCAACTCGGCAATGTCCAGCTCGGTCACGCCCTCGCCTTCGCCCAGTTTCTCAAGAAACGCTACTCGCGCCCGCGCCGCCTCGGCCTCCAGTCGGATCGTCTCGACCGCGGCGCGGGCATCCCGCAACTCGTCTTCCAGCCGCTCCACCTCGGCGCGGGCGGCCTGCAACGCGGCGGTGTCTTCCTCGGTGCGCGGCGGCACGAAATCGCGTCGCGTCGTGACGCTGCCCATCGCCGCGCCCTCGACCGCCACGCGAACAGAAGCGAGCGGCGTCGACCGCGGCAAATCCGTCAGGATCAGCTGATGCTGACCCGCCGGGATGCTGTAAGACACCTGCCGCGTAATGGTGGCGCCTTGCGGGTAAAGCGTGACCGTGCCCACGTCACTCGACAGGGCGAAGTCTTCGGCCAGCGCGGGAAACGGCAGGGCGGCAAGGATGATCAGGGAAAGCGAACGCATGGTGTCTACTCCAGGATAATTGGCCGGATGATCGGTCTCTCATGTGACGCGCGCAAGTCCGCCGTTCTTGGCCGCACCGTGAAATTTTTTCACGAAAAGAAAACGCGCCGCCCTTGGGAAAGGACGGCGCGGCCGGAATTTCACGGCGATGGTAGGGGCTTAGCCCTTCTGCAACACCCGGTTGCCCAGCGTTTCCGCGATCTGCACCGCGTTCAACGCCGCGCCCTTGCGCAGGTTGTCGCTGACGCACCACAGGTTGATGCCGTTGTCGATCGTGCTGTCCTGCCGGATGCGGCTAATGAAGGTGGCGAAATCGCCCACGCATTCGATCGGCGTGACGTATCCGCCGTCCTCGCGCTTGTCGACGACCATGATACCCGGCGCCTCGCGCAGGATGTCGCGCGCCTCGTCCTCGTCCAGGAACTCCTCGAACTCGATATTCACCGATTCCGCGTGGCCTACGAACACCGGCACCCGCACGCAGGTCGCCGTGACCTTGATCTTTGGGTCCACGATCTTTTTCGTCTCGACCACCATCTTCCATTCTTCCTTGGTCGACCCGTCTTCCATGAAGACATCGATATGCGGAATGACGTTGAAGGCGATCTGCTTCTGGAACTTCTTCGGCGGCACTTCGTCCGTGGGGTTGTAGATCGACTTGGTCTGGTCCCACAGCTCGTCGACGCCTTCCTTGCCCGCGCCTGAGGTCGCCTGGTACGTGCTGACCACCACGCGCTTGATCTTCGCGCGGTCATGCAGCGGCTTCAGCGCCACGACCATCTGAGCAGTGGAACAGTTCGGGTTCGCGATGATGTTCTTCTTGGTATAGCCCATGATCGCATCCGGGTTCACCTCCGGCACGATCAGCGGCACATCGGCATCATAGCGGTACAGCGACGAGTTATCGATCACCACGCAGCCCGCCTTGGCCGCGATCGGCGCGTATTTCTTGGTGGCCTCCGAGCCGATGGCAAACAGCGCCATATCCCAGCCAGTGAAATCGAACCCGTCGATGTCCTTGGTTTTCAATGTCTGATCGCCAAAGCTGACCTCTGTGCCGATGGACCGGCGGCTGGCAAGTACCGCGATCTCGTCGACAGGGAACTGGCGCTCAGCCAGGATGTTCAGCATTTCGCGGCCCACGTTGCCCGTGGCGCCCGCGACGACGATTTTGTAACCCATCTTGGGAAATCCTCTTCGGTTCGGGTCTCTTTGCGCCGCTCATACCGCAGTGCAGCGCGATGTTAAAGGGGCTCCACAGGGCTCACGGAGCATGTCATTTCGATATTTCTAGAAATATGGCTTGCAAGCGACGCTAATTTCGATAATTCTAGAAACATGAAACAAACCTCGATTCCCGACCTCGATCTCGCCCTCACCGCCTCGACCTTTGCCGCGCTGGGCTCCGAACAACGTCTCGCCGTGCTGCGCACCCTCGTGCGCGCCGGTCCCGAAGGGCTGCGCATCGGCGAGTTGGGTGAACGCGCCGGGGTTGCAGGCTCGACCCTGACCCATCACATGAAGATTCTGGCACAGGCCGGGCTCGTACGGCAGGAAAAACAGGGCCGCAGCATCATCTGCGCCGCTGTCGCCTATGACGAGTTGCACGCGCTGGCCGACTTTCTGCTGCGCGAATGCTGTGCCGACAGGGACCATTGCGCGCACGATGATCCAAAGGACCACGACCATGGCTGACATTTCCGCCCCCACCCTGCGCCGCAGATGGGCGAGCCTCGACAAGGCGTGGCTGGCGCTGGCGCTGATCCTCTCCGCCGTGGCCGTGCTTGACCCGCCGCAATTCTGGCCGACAGTGACTTTCACCGCGGGCGCGCTCCTGCACACCGCGCCCTTCATCGTCTTCGCCGTCCTCGCCGTGGCCTACATGAAGGCCACCGGCGCCGAGACCCTGCTGGCCAAGGCCTTCGAGGGCCGTCAGGTCCGCATGATCTTCCTCGCGGCTCTCCTGGGCGGCCTGTCGCCCTTCTGCTCGTGCGAGGTCATTCCCTTCATCGCCGCCATGCTGGCGCTCGGCGCGCCGCTTGGGGCCGTGATGGCCTTCTGGCTTGCCTCGCCGCTGATGGACCCGGCCATGTTCCTCATCACCTCCGGAACGATCGGCTGGGATTTCGCCGTCGCCAAGGCCGCCGCCGCGGTGGGTGTTGGCCTCATGGGCGGCTTCGTCACCATGGCGCTCGCCCGCTCGCCCCTATTCGCCGACCCCCTGCGCGAAAACCGCCAGACCGGCGGGTGCTGCGGTGCGAAGAAGCCGTTCCAAGGCAGCCCTGTCTGGCGTTTCTGGGCCGAAGACGAGCGCACCGCCACCTTCCGCGAGAACGTCATCGACAACGGCATCCTCCTGCTGAAATGGCTGACGCTGGCCTACGTGATCGAGGCGGTGATGCTGCAATACATCCCCGCTGAAACCATTGCCTCGGTGCTGGGCGGCGACGGCATCGGAACGATCCTTCTCGGGGCGCTTGTCGGCGCGCCGGCCTACCTCAACGGCTATGCCGCCGTGCCGCTGGTCGATGCCCTGCTGGCGCAAGGCATGAGCCAAGGTGCTGCGATGAGCTTCGTCATCGCAGGCGGCGTCAGTTGCATCCCCGCCGCCATCGCCGTCTGGGCGTTAGTCAAGCCACGGATTTTCTTTGCCTATTTCGGCTTCGGGCTCACCGGCGCCGTTCTGGCCGGGATGGCGTGGCACGCCGTCGCCTGACCCTGCAAGACCTCTTAACCTCGACCACGCGGCGCGAGAGCTTCCCGGGCTTTCGCGCCGCTTCCTCGTTTTTTCTTACCATGCACACAAATTTGCCCCGATTTGTTGTCACATCGTGGACAATTCCGACATAATGTACGGGATCATGGCTAACGCAGCCGCAACAAAACCTCGCTAAACGAGGGTCAAGAGCAGCGACGGAGCTTCCAAATGCTCGAGTTCGACAATGTCAGCAAGTCCTTCTGGACGGGCACGCAGCGCAAGGTGATCCTTGACCGCGTGTCGTTCCGGGTGGAGCTTGGCCGCTCGCTCGGTATCCTGGCCCCCAACGGCACGGGCAAGACCACCCTGATCAAGATGATGGCGGGCCTTGAGAAACCCGACGAGGGCGAGATCCGGCGCGGCTGCCGCATCTCTTTCCCCTTGGGCTTCATGGGCGGCGTCATCAGCCGCGTCTCGGCCAAGGAAAACGCGCGCTACATCGCCACGCTCTACGGGCTCGACCCCGACTATGTCGAGGCATACTGCCGTTATGTCTGCAACCTTGGCGAATATTTCGACCAGCCGCTCGGCACGTATTCCTCGGGCATGAGATCGCGCTTCACCTTTTCGTTGATGCTGGCGCTGGATTTCGACATGTACCTTATCGACGAGGGCATGCCCAGCTCCACCGACGTTGAATTCAACCGGCGCGCGGGCGACATCCTTCGGGAACGCCTGCGTACAACCACAGTGGTGATCGTATCGCACCAGCCCGCCACGCTCGAGAAATTCGCGCGAGAGGCAGCCGTCCTGATGGATGGCAAACTGCATATTTTCGACACCTTGGAAGAGGCAAAAAGGCTCTATGACTACGAAACCCAAGGCTAGAAAGTTCCGCATCCGCCGCACCGTGTCGGGCAACGGACATGCCGCCGGGCCCGGCCCCGAGACCGGCGTCGAAGACGAGGTGCAGCAGACGCCGGAAACCACCCCACAACCGCCTGTGGACGACACTCAGCACGCCCCGGTGCACGAGGGCGAAGTATCTTCGACCCGCGAGGTCTCGGTGTCTCAGGATATCGACGATATCCGCAAGGAAGGCCTGACCGGCCGGCAATTGCGCATGGCTCGCCGCATGGCCCAGAAACATGGGCTGGCCCCCACCTCCGATTTCGACGCGGTCCGCCTCCTGCGCGCCCGCGGCATCGACCCGTTCCAGCGTTCCAACATCGTCGAGCTGGTCTCGGGCGGCGAAAACACGCTGCCCGCGGAAACCGGCGGCGAACGCGTGCAATTGCCCCAGACCGTGCCGGTGGGCCAGATCGCATTGCCCTCGACCGAGCTCAGCCCGGCCGACCGGCGCGCCCACGAAATCCAGAAGATCCAGCGCGACATCGCCTCGCGCCGCCGCAAGAAGATGCTGCTGCTCATGTCGCGGCTGGCGGCATTCGTGATGCTGCCGACGTTGATCGCGGGTTATTATTTCTATGCCATCGCCACTCCGATGTATTCCACCAAGTCCGAGTTCCTGATCATCACCGCCGACGGCGGCGGCAGTGGCCAGGGCGGTCTGGGCGGCCTTCTGCCTTCGCAATTCGCCACCGGGCAGGATTCAATCGCGGTCCAATCCTACCTCGAATCCAAGGATGCCATGCTGCGCCTGAACGAGGATGTGGGCTTCAAGGCGATGTTCAGCGGCGAAGAGATCGACCCGATCCAGCGTCTCGAGCCCGATGCAACGAACGAGGACGCCTACAAGGTCTATGAGAAATACGTGAACCTCGGCTATGACCCGACCGAGGGCGTGATCCGGCTTGAGGTCGCCACCGCCGATCCCGAAACCAGCCAGGAGTTCTCCGAGAAGCTGATCGAATACGCCGAGGAACGCGTCGACGCACTCAGCCAGGAAAAACGCTTCGATGCCGTCAAGACCGCCGAGGCCGCGCTGCAAGAGGCCAAGGATGAACGCCGCGCCGCCCAGCGCCGCCTCGTCGAATTGCAGGAAGGCTCGATCCTCGACCCCGAAGGCGAGATCGCCAACATCCGCCAACTCATCGGCAACGTCGAATTGCAGCTGCAGGAAAAGCAGCTGGCGCTCAACACCCAGCTGGCCAACTCTCGCCCCAACACCGCCCGGGTCGAGGCCCTGCGCTCCGAGGTCGAGGTCCTGTCGCAAGAACTCGCCAAGCAGAACGCCCGCCTGACCGAGGCGACCGAGGAAAACGCCTCGCTCGCCAGCCAGGCTGCCGAGATCCAGATGGCACAGGCCGATCTCGCCACCTCCGACATGGTCCTGCAATCCGCGCTGGAAACCAAGCGCCAGTCCGAGATCGAGGCGAACAAGCAAGTCCGCTACCTGACAGTCGCGGTGAAACCCGTCGCTTCGCAGGATCCCTCCTATCCGCGCAAGTTCGAGAACACTTTGCTTGCGTTCCTGATCTTCGGCGGTATCTACCTGTTGCTGTCGCTGACCGCATCGGTGCTCAAGGAACAGGTTTCGTCGTAAGACATGAAAACAGTTGAAATCGCAGACCTGCGCGTCGGAAACGACGCGCCGCTCACCGTCATCGCCGGCCCCTGCCAGCTGGAAAGCGCCGATCACGCCCGGATGATCGCGGGCGCAATGCAAGAGGCTTGCGCCGCCGCCGGTGCCCAGTACGTCTTCAAGGCGTCCTTCGACAAGGCCAACCGAACGTCCCTGTCGGGCAAGCGCGGCCTCGGCATCGACGAAGGGCTGAAGACCCTGCAATCCGTCAAGGATGCGCTCGGCGTGCCGGTCCTGACCGACATTCACCTGCCCGACCAGTGCGCCCCGGTGGCCGAGGTCGTAGACATCCTGCAGATCCCCGCCTTCCTCTGTCGCCAGACCGACCTCCTGCTCGCCGCCGGCGAAACCGGTGCCGCGATCAACGTCAAAAAGGGCCAGTTCCTCGCCCCCTGGGACATGCCCAATGTCATCTCCAAGATCGAGAGCACCGGCAACACCCGCATCCTGCTGACCGAACGCGGCACCTCCTTTGGCTACAACACCCTGGTCGCGGACATGCGGGCCCTGCCGCAAATGGCCGCCACCGGCTATCCGGTGGTGATGGACGCCACCCATTCCGTGCAACAGCCCGGCGGCCAGGGCGGCAGCTCCGGCGGCCAGCGCGAGTTTGCCCCGGTCATGGCCCGTGCCGCCGTCAGCTTGGGCATCGCGGCGGTCTTCATCGAGACGCACGAGGCGCCCGACACCGCGCCCTCGGACGGGCCCAACATGATCCAGCTCGACCAGATGCCCGCCCTCTTGCACAGCCTCATGCAATTCGACAGGCTGGCAAAAGAATATCCTTGCCGCATCGATCCAAACTAAAGGTATTTCCGTGACCAAGCCTGCCGCCGACGTGACCCAGAACACCTGGGAATTTCTCCGCGACCCGATGATCACGCCCACGGGCTTTCGTGAATACGACGCCCGCTGGAAATACCCCGACGAGATCAACCTGCCCGGCATCACCGCCCTCGGCCTCGGTCTCGGCACCCAGATGCGCCGCCGCGGCATCGACCCGGTGATCGCGGTCGGCAACGATTACCGCGACTATTCGCTGTCGATCAAGAACGCCCTGATCGTCGGCCTCATGCAGGCCGGCATCCACGTCAAGGATATCGGCCCGGCACTCTCGCCCATGGCCTATTTCTCGCAGTTCCACCTCGATGTGCCGGCCGTCGCGATGGTCACCGCCTCGCACAACCCGAACGGCTGGACCGGGGTCAAAATGGGCTTTGACCGCCCCCTCACGCACGGCCCCGACGAGATGGGAGAACTGCGCGACATCGTCCTGAATGGCGAGGGCGAACCCCATTCGGGTGGCGGCTACGAATTCGTAAGCGGCGTGCGCGAGGCCTATCTCGACGACCTCGTCGGCGACTTCAAAATGTCCCGCAAACTGCGCGTCGTCTGCGCCACCGGCAACGGCACCGCCTCGGCCTTCGCGCCCGAGCTGTTCGCGCGTCTGGGCGTCGAGGTCATCCCCTCGCACAACACGCTCGACTACACCTTCCCCAACTACAACCCCAATCCCGAAGCCATGGAAATGCTGCACGACATGGCCGCTTCTGTGAAGGACTCGGGCGCCGATTTCGCGCTCGGTTTCGACGGCGACGGCGACCGCTGCGGCGTGGTGGATGACGAAGGCGAAGAGATCTTCGCCGACAAGATGGGCGTCATCATGGCCCGCGACCTGTCGAAGCTGCACCCCAACTCCACCTTCGTGGCCGACGTGAAATCCACCGGTCTCTTCGCCGCCGACCCCGAGCTGCAGAAGAACGGCGTGAAAGCCGACTACTGGAAAACCGGCCACAGCCACATGAAGCGCCGGGTCAAGGAACTGGGTGCGCTCGCCGGGTTCGAAAAATCCGGCCACTACTTTCTGGCCCAGCCGGTGGGCCGCGGCTACGACTGCGGCATGCGCGTCGCGGTGGAAATCTGCAAGCTGATGGACCGCAATCCCGACATGTCCATGTCCGACCTGCGCCGCGCCCTGCCCACGACCTGGTCCACTCCCACCATGTCGCCCCATTGCGGCGACACCGAGAAATACGACGTGCTCGACCGCCTGGTGCAGAAACTCGTCGCCAAGCATGAGGCGGGCGAAACCTTTGCCGGCCAGCCCATCAAGGAAGTGGTCACCGTCAACGGCGCCCGCGTGATCCTGGAAAACGGCAGCTGGGGCCTGGTGCGCGCGTCGTCCAACACGCCCAACCTCGTAGTGGTCTGCGAAAGCGCCACGTCAGACGAGGAAATGCGCGCCATCTTCGCCGAGATCGACACCGTCATCCGCACCGAACCTTCCGTGGGCGAATACGACCAGAGCATCTAGAGCCTTTCCGGGTCAGTCCAAAACATGCACGAAACCGATACTTGTTTCCCAACTCAACAGGCGGCGCCCTGAACAAGAAAGCTACCCTTTCGCACCTTGGCCGCGCGCATAGATGTCATCAAATCGTACGATGTCATCCTCCCCCAGATACGTGCCGGTTTGCACTTCTATCAGGATCATTGGCACCTTCCCCGGATTCTCCATCCGATGTTTCATCCCAAGCGGGATGTACACCGACTGGTTCTCGGTCACGAGTTGCACTTCGTCACCGATGGTGACACGTGCCGTACCGGCCACGACAATCCAGTGTTCAGACCGATGATGGTGGCTTTGCAGGGACAATTGCGCGCCGGGTTTGACGACGATACGCTTGACCTGAAACCTGTCACCTGCCGCCAAGGTCTCGAAATGCCCCCATGGGCGGTGATCCATGGCAAAAAGCTCACCTTGGCGCGCGCCTTTTTCCTTCAGCGTCGATACGGCCAGCTTGACGTCCTGGGCACGGGCAGGATCCGCCACGAGAACCGCGTCCTTCATCGCGACGACCAAGAGGTCGCTGACACCTACTGCCACCAGTTCCTGATCGGGATCTTCGGCACGCAACATGACATCCTTGCAGTCAATGGCCGTCACTGGCCCTTCGGCGGCGATGCCCTCTTCGTCCTGGCCCATCTCGCGGGCCACCGCTTCCCAACTTCCCAGATCAGACCAGCCGGCCCGGTACGGGACGACAGACAGGGCGTCGGCCTTTTCCATCACCGCGTAATCGATCGAGATATCGTCGGCCTGCGCCCAAGTATCGGGTGACAGACGCACAAAACCCAGATCGGATTCCGCCTGCTCGACCGCGGCGGTGACCGGCGCCAACAGGTCGGGCGCATAAGCTTCAAACGCGGCCTTCATGTCTTTTGCGGCAAAAAGAAAGATGCCGGCGTTCCAAAGGTAATTTCCAGCGGCCAGCATCTGCTCGGCCCGATCCGCATCGGGCTTTTCCACGAAACGCTTGAGCTCTTCGGGTCTGCCGTCCTGATCAGGGACAGAGTTCAGCTCAAGATAGCCATAGCCGGTCTCGGCCCGGTCCGGTTCGATCCCGAATGTCACTAGCCGGCCCTCCTCGACCGCTCCAAGCCCGCGTGTCACGGCGTCACGAAAGGCTGGCGCATCGGGAATGACATGGTCCGAAGGCGCCACAAGCAGAACCGCGTCCGGATCTTCGGCAAGCGCGGCCAACGTGGCCGCCAACACCGCGGGCGCCGTGTTGCGCCCCTCGGGCTCAATCAGCACAAGCCCCGGATCAACTTCGATGTCCCTGAGTTGATCAAGCACGACGAACCGAAAATCGGCATGAGTGATGACGATGGGCGGTTCAAAGCCAGGTCCCGAAACCCTCGCCGCCGCCTGCTGAAACAGCGAGGTTTGGCCGATAAGCGAGGTGAATTGCTTAGGATGCCCCTTGCGCGAGAGCGGCCAAAGCCGAGTCCCAGAGCCGCCGGAAAGTATAACAGGAGTGACATTTGGCATGGCCGTGATCCTCGTTTCGTTTCATGTCAGTCCAGCCTGACCCAGGCCGGTCGTATTTAAACATCTCTGTTCTTAGCGAATGGGCGAGGCTGAATGCCACCCCAATCGTAGAACGTGTTCCTGGCGCGAACTCTAACGATCGGCAATTCGGGCCTGAAGGCCGTCGGCTCTTTCCCGCTGCCGCAGGATCTCGCGCGCCCAGGGGGCAAAGACCGCAAGACGGGCGTCCATCAAATGCGCGACCTCGTCAATCTGCGTTGCCTGTGTGACTCCAAGCGTGTTCTGTAGCAACCGCATCGTCGCATGGTATTCGCGCACGGAAAAAGCGTGCACTGCTGTGTCACGGTCTTTTCCCGGCTCCTGAGCCAGTAGAAATTCCAAAACGGTTGTCATCGACGTCGTCTGGTCCGCGATCAACCTTTGCTGCATCTTCTCCTGGGACGCAGACGCGCTGACCTGGGCGGCGTGCTGACAGTACCTGTAGCCCACAGTTTCCACGTGTTCATGGCTCTCTGCCAGCCAAAAAGCGTAGGCGTTAAAGACAAAATCCTCGCCAAACCGGAGGTCCAGCATAGTCGGCAGGTTGGCATGTACCTGCATGGCCAGTTCGCGCGTGTAGATCTTGTTCCACACGGAAAACAGATAGCGAAAGCCAAAGAAGCTTTCCACGCGCTCGGCGCGCTGCAATAGCGTGTGGTCCATCTCGGGCTGCCCTCTCGAAGTTTCGCTGCCATCCTCCAACTGATTTAGGGCCCGGAATGTCAGGATATCAGGCAGTCGGTCACGCCCCGACAGGGCGCGATAGAGAGCGACATCCACCAGATCGTCCGCATCGACGAAATGGATATACGGCCGGGTTGCCCCGAGTAGCCCGCTGCGCCGAGCATCGAGCGGACCACGATTGATCGCATGTCGCAGGATACGCGGTTGGCCAAGTCCCTCAGGCAGGCGCAGCGCGCTTGTAAGAGGCTCGTCACACCCGTCATCGACCATGACGATCTCCGGCGCGGGGTATACAGCCGCAAGGCTCTCAAGACAGGCATACAACCGGTCTGGATCAGGGTTGTAGCATGGAATGATCACCGAAAGCGCGTCGCAAAATCTTGCTTCTTTGCGCCGCTCATAATGCATGACGCGCCTCCGGCATTATTCGACCCAGTGTGGGGATGCAGGCGGCACGTAAAGTCAGACCCACGACAAGTAAAAGACGCCTTCGAAGAAAGGCGCCTGCCCGCCCTGACCGATGCGTTTCAACGCCGCGGGCTTGCCATAGATGCGAATCAGCGCATCCAGTTTCCGCGCCACACGGGCGCCCGAGATACTGGTATCGGCCATCAGGCACAGGTTCTCGCGGCAGCAATCATCGTTCACTGCCAAGATGCGGAACCGGCGTGAAGCACCGAACGTGTCGGACAGAAAGTCCAACGACCAGCGTTCGCCCGACCTCAGAGCTTCCGGCATTGGCGTCCTCGATCCTCGCGCCCGTTTCCGGCCCCGTCGTCGCCTGACGCCCAGCTTCTCCTCCGTGTAAAGCCGATACAGCTTCTTGTGGTTCATGATCATTCCCTTGCGCTCCAGCATCACCCCGATCCGCCGGTAGCCGAAGCGACGGCGCTTGGCCGCGACGGCTTTCATCTCCTTGCGTATCTCGGGGTTGTCCCGCGGGCGTTCGCGCCGGACCGTCTTCAGATCGACACCGACAAGTCGGCAGGCCCGTCGTTGCGAGATATCGTGACCCCGCATCGCGCGACGCGCTGCCTCTCGCCGCTCATTCGGCGTCGTCAGCTCTTTCCCAGCAAATCCTTCAGAACAGCATTGTCCAGCATGCTGTCCGCCAGCAGGCGTTTGAGCCTGGCATTCTCATCTTCCATCGCCCTCAGCTTCGCGACGTCAGACACTTCTATGCCGCCATACTTCGATTTGTATTTGTAAAACGCCCCCTGGCTGAGACCGTGCTTGCGGCACACCTCCGCCGTCGGCATTCCTGCCTCCTGTTCCTTGATCATACCGATGATCTGCGCCTCGGTGAAACGGCTCTTTCGCATCTGTTTGCTCCTTCGAAAGGTTGAGCAAACTCTACATCACAACGAGGGAAGTTTCGGGGGCAGGTCACTGGCAGCATAAGTGTGTCCAGCGGTCAGCCTCGCTAGTTCAAATGCGCAGTTTGCGACACAGCCGTTGATCCAGCCATCGGCAAAGGCGTGCCGGACGATGCGATATCTTGAGGTGGGTGGGCCTTATGTCGCGGTCAAGATGGCGTGTCAAGAAGAAGTCGCCACGGCGTTTGGCCCGGCCTGAGCGGCCGGACCAAGCTGGTTGTGTTCAGTAGCGGTAATGCTCGGGCTTGAACGGCCCTTCCGGCTTGACGCCTATGTAAGAGGCCTGTTCAGGCGAGAGCTGTGTCAGCTTCACGCCGATGCGGTCCAGGTGCAGCCGCGCGACCTTTTCGTCCAGGTGCTTGGGCAGGATATAGACCTCGTTCTGGTATTCGCCGCCGTTCTTCCACAGCTCGATCTGCGCCAGAACCTGGTTGGTAAAGCTGGCCGACATCACGAAGGACGGGTGGCCGGTGGCGTTGCCGAGGTTCAGCAAGCGCCCTTCGCTGAGCAGGATGATGCGGTTGCCCGAGGGCATCTCGATCATGTCGACCTGTTCCTTGATGTTGGTCCACTTGTGGTTCTTCAGGCTGGCGACCTGAATCTCGTTGTCGAAGTGACCGATATTGCCGACGATCGCCATGTCCTTCATCTCGCGCATGTGCTCGATGCGGATCAC